>DASXUZ010000218.1:0-27630 GCA_036504555.1 Prolixibacteraceae bacterium
GACGATACTTTCGTGAGCCTCGATAAAGTAACAGCCTTTAAAAAATGGCTGGGAGAATAAGGCTGTTTGCTAAATTACAAGAAAACGGCCTGTTCAATTATGCAAGTTTTGATCGACTAATACTTTTGCAAATGTAAATTAACGCACAGTTAATTAAATTTGATTTTTAGTTTTAACCTACATATCAGTCGCTTCATCGGTAAAAACAGATCGTTCATGCCATCTCCTTTTCCTGAATAAATTTCTATTTCTTATTTTTAAATTTACAAGAGTTCAGGAAACAGAAAAATCCCAGATTATGAATAAATTCGTTATTTCCGGAATGCTGATTTTAGGACTTCTTCCGTCCATTTATGCGCAAGCTCCTGAAAAGAAATTGTATACAGCTACCCGGATTGCCTCATCTCCGGTAATCAACGGAATTCTTGATGAAGTAGTCTGGCAATCAGGTGACTGGATGGATGATTTTACCCAAAATGAGCCCTATAGTGGCCGGCCAGCCTCTCAGCGGACAGAATTCAACATTTTATTTGACGACAACTTCCTGTATGTGGCTATTAAGGCTTACGATACGAGTCCTGACAGCATTGTTTCCCGGTTAACCAGGCGCGATGATACCGACGGAGAATTGGTGGGGATTATTCTCGACAGTTTTCATGATTTGCGCACCGGCTTTTTGTTTGCCGTCAGTTCTGCAGGTGTGAAATATGACCATATGATTACCAATGATGGAGCCAATGAGGATGAATCCTGGGATCCTAATTGGTGGGTGCAAACTTCCATTAACAAAGAAGGATGGGTGGCCGAAATGAAAATTCCCTTCAGTCAGGTGAGATTTGATAAAAATTCAGGAGCCCTCTGGGGCCTTGAAGTTGGACGTAACCTTTACCGGAAGAATGAAACCAGTTTCTGGCAGCATATCCCAAAAGATGCGCCTGGACAGGTCCATTTGTATGGCGAACTAAAAGGACTGGAACAAATTAAGCCACGAAAAATATTTGATGTAACCCCCTACGCAGTTGCCAAAACAGAAACTTTCAAGGCTGATCCTGAAAATCCTTTTCAGGCAAAGGGACATTCCGCTCAGATAAACGCAGGTCTGGATGCCAAGATCGGTGTTACCAACAATATGACCATGGACCTAACCATCAATCCCGACTTCGGGCAGGTGGAAGCCGATCCCTCTGAGGTTAACCTCTCCGCCTATGAAACATTCTTCAGGGAGAAACGACCCTTTTTTATTGAAGGCAACAACATCACCAACTTCGGCCTTGGCATTGGGGATGGTGATGTGGGTAATGACAACTTGTTTTATTCCAGACGTATCGGTCGCAGACCCCAGGTTTCCCCTAACCTGAAAGATGGATCATACGCCGATGTCCCCATTCAGTCAGCCATTTTGGGTGCAGCAAAATTGACTGGTAAAACGAAAAATGGACTTTCTGTAGGATTTATTAACGCCATCACAAATGAAGAAATTGCGGATATTGATACCATCGGAGGAAGAATTCAGAAAACCGTTGAACCATTCACGAATTATTTTATCGGAAGGGTGCAAAAAGATATCCATGATGGAAAAACACTCATTGGTGGAATTTTTACATCCACCAACAGGATATTGAATGACGATACACGTGACTTTCTGCACAAATCAGCTTATACGGGAGGTATCGATTTTACCCAGTATTTCAAGAATAAAAGCTGGATGTTGAATTTCAACAATGCTTTTAGTCTTGTTCAGGGGTCAAAATCAGCCATTGAAAATACCCAAAAATCGTCAGCAAGATATTTTCAGCGGCCAGATCGGAATTATGCCATTCTGGATACCAACCGAACCTCCCTGGCCGGATCAGGCGGCAGGCTGCAAATATTAAAACTGAATGGAAACTGGAATTATATGTTCGCAACAATTTGGAAGTCACCACAGTTTGAAACCAACGATGTGGGTTTTTTGCGTGAAGCAGACCAGGTTCTTTCTGTGGTGTGGGGCCAATACAACCAGTTCGAACCTAAAGGTATTTACCGGAAGTACAACGTCAATGCCGGTGTATATCAAGTATGGAATTTTGGAGCTGACCATCTAGCCACAGGGGTGGAATGGAATGCAAATATGGATTTTAAGAACTTCTGGGACATATATACCGGAGGGTCCGTACGAATGAATAGTCTCGATCAGAACATATTACGGGGAGGCACTTTGATGAAAATACCCGGTAATTGGAACTTCCGGTTTGGATTTTCAACTGACAGTCGCAAGAAATTCATTTTTGAAGCCAACATGAACATGTCGGAAGGCTTTGAAAATAGTTCGGACAACTTCGGTTCCAATGTTGAATTTTCATACAAGCCATTAAATTACCTGGTGATCTCATTTAATCCGGGATACAGCAAATCATTCAGTGAACTTCAGTATGTAACTACAATTGATTTGACTCCAACCGATAAATATATTTTTGCCAATATCGACCGCCAGACCATTAGTTCATCGTTCAGGGTAAATCTGAATATGAGTCCCAACCTGTCGCTTCAATACTGGGGACAGCCGTTTATTGCTTCCGGTAAATTCTATGATCATAAACTGGTGGTCAATCCAATGGCGACAAATTATAGTGACCGTTTCCATACCTTCTCGCAATCGCAGATAAGTCTTGATGGGGACCAATACTTGGTTGATGAAAATGGGGACCGGTCGACAGATTATCGTTTTGA
The DNA here is from genome assembly GCA_036504555.1 of Prolixibacteraceae bacterium. Taxonomy (GTDB): domain Bacteria; phylum Bacteroidota; class Bacteroidia; order Bacteroidales; family Prolixibacteraceae; genus Aquipluma. The sequence continues at coordinate 2,710 of DASXUZ010000218.1, forward strand.
TCAGGAAGATTTCAATTTTAAGGAGTTTCTATCCAATATGGTTTTACGATGGGAATACAGTCCGGGATCATCAGTTTTTCTAGTATGGAGTCAATCCAGAAGTAGTTCAAACAGTTCAGGGAACCTTGATTTATTCGATGATCTGGGTGATCTTTTTAATGGCGGTAACAATAAACCTCACAATGTCTTTTTGATAAAATTTAGCTATCGTTTTGGCATTAAATAGTCGGCACCACGATCTGAAAATCATTGCCAAGTCAATGTGTCAGCGCTATCTGAATCAAACCTGACAAATAGCCCATTCATCGGTAAATACAGGTCATTCATCCCAATTTATTTTTCCTTATGAAGGTTTGCATCTATCTTCGAAGCATAATAAAAGCCATGAATCAAATACTCCATATTCGCAAAGAAACTACTGCAGATTACCCATGGGTCAATGAATTGACCGAACGTGCTTTCAAAACTATGACTTTCAGCAATGGAAATGAAGGGAAACTGGTTGACAATCTCAGAAAAGCTTCCACGTTTATTGAGCGACTTTCACTGGTCGCCGAAATCAATGGACAGGTTGTCGGACATATCTTACTCACACCCATCTGTATCGAAAATGGGCAGGAGTATATCGAATCCCTTGCCTTGGCACCGGTTTCAGTGCTACCTGAATTTCAGAACCAGGGGATCGGCTCACAGCTTATTCTTGCAGCACATCAAAAAGCCAAAGACCTGGGATTCGAATCCATCATTGTTCTGGGGCATGCGAAATATTATCCCAGATTTGGATATCAAACCGCCTCAAGATGGAGCATCTTTGCACCCTTTGATTTGCCTTCCGACGATGTATTTATGGCGCTTGAACTCACTGAAGGCGCCTTAAGGGATGTTTCAGGCACTGTTGTTTATCCGCCTGAATTTGAATAACCAGACAACAAAAATTTCGTATCTACTTTGCCCAAGTAGTAAAATATAAAATTTGTAGAACAGAATTTAAAGGAGTTAGCTACAAATGGCCCCGCAGTAGAATAAGAACAATTAATAGATTATCACTTATTCTTTTAAGGGAAAAGTGCAGAAATAGAAAAACAGAAAATCAACATGACTGAAAAGAAAAAAGCGGTAATCATTGGGGCGGGAGTTGGAGGAATAGCCACCGCTGCCTTCCTGGCCCAAAGTGGTTATGCGGTCGAAGTATATGAAAAGAACCCCAATCCGGGTGGCCGATGCGGACAAATGATCCAGGATGGGCATCGCTTCGATTTGGGGGCCACAATTTTGCTCATGCCCTCGCTTTACCGCAAAGTATTCTCTGCCCTTGGGCTTGACCTGGACAAAGACCTTGAAACAACTTCCCTTGAACCAGTTTATAAATTATTCTTTGGCGATGGAACCGGCTTTTCATTTACCCGCGACCCGGAAAAAATGAAAGCCCAATTGGAAGCCATTGAACCGGGAAGCTTTCAGAAATTCAACGAATATGTTACCGAAGGCTACCAGTTCTTCAACCTTTCGATGAATGATTTACTGGGCAAAAATTTCTACCATTTGTTCGAGTTTGTGAACTTAAAAAGTATCCGCTTGCTCATCAAACTAAAAGCATGGATGTTTCATTCCGATTACATCAAGCGATATTTTAAAGATCCGCACCTGCGCATGGCCTTTACCTTCCAGAACATATATGTGGGGCAAAGTCCTTACCAGGCGCCTGCCTTTTTCTCGATGTTGCCCGGAGTCGAAATTGCTGAAGGCGCCTTGTTTCCCAAAGGCGGAATGCACCGCATTGTGGAAAAACTGCTTTCAACAGCTACTGACCTTGGTGTTCAGTTTAAATATAAAAGTCCGGTTTCTAAAATTGTGGTGAATGGAAGTAAAACCCAGGGTATTTTGCTCGACGATGGCACCATGGTCAAGGCCGACCTGGTGATAGCCAATGCCGATTTGCCATACGTGTACAAAGAATTGCTGCCCGATAAGGCGGCTTCTGAGCGGCTGAAGAAACGAAAATATTCATGCTCTGCCATCGTATTCCATTGGGGAGTCGATAAAGTTTACCCGCAGCTCGATCATCACAGCGTGTTCCTGAACGACCCATACAAACAGGGACTTGACAGGATATTCAAAGACAAATCTTTATCCGATAATCCAAGTTTTTACATCCATGCACCGGTTCGTTCTGATCTGTCGGCTGCTCCTGAAAACCACGATACCCTCTCGGTGATTGTTCCGATTGCCCATCTGGATGCGAAATACGATCAGGACTGGAAAAAACTGAAGCAAACAGCCCGTGCCGGGGTGATCAGCCGATTGAAGGAAGCCGGGATGGTGGATATTGAAGATCATATCAAATTTGAAATTTGTTACCTCCCCAAAACATGGAGGAAGACCTGCAATGTGAGCCATGGTTCTGTATTTGGAAGCCTTGGACATACTATTTTTCAAATGGGATATTTTCGTCCGCACAATCGTCATAAACAATACAGAAATTTGTATTTCGCAGGAGGTAGCACCCATCCTGGAAATGGCATACCCCTGGTTCTTTTATCGGCTAAACTGACCAGCGAACGGATATTGAAGGAAGCATCAACACTGAATCTCAACTAACATGGAAATAGCTGTACAATCGAAAACCGATCTTTTTCTGGATACCTTTTATTCCATTGACTTTGAAAAGATCATAGATCATCCAAATATACTGGTTGCTGCCCATTTCTGGGACAAGGAACGGTTTCAGGCCGCCAAGAGCTGTTACAAATTCATGCGTGACATCGACGACCTGATCGACAACTATAAAACTGAACACATTACGATTGCCCCGGAAAACAAAGCTCAGTTTGAAGCCGATGTTTACAGGTGGATCAATACCGTGATGGAAGCTTCCAGCAGAAATCCCCTGCAAGCTGAACTGAATGAAACCCTTGAGAAGTTCTGTATCCCATGCTGGCCGATCGAAGCATTCGCAAAGTCGATGATATACGATATTTACCACGATGGCTTCCCAACGCTTCAGTCGTTTATTGACTACGCTGGTGGCGCATCGGTGGCCCCGGCTTCCATCTTTGTGCATTTATGCGGACTTAACAAAGTAAATGGACAATATGTACCTCCAGTTTTTGATGTCAAAAGTGTTGCCACCCCTTGTGCCATCTTTAGCTACCTGGTACACATCATACGCGATTTCCAGAAAGACCACCTCAATAACCTGAATTATTTCCCCGATGACCTGTTAGAAAAAAACAATCTCAGCCGCGCATCTCTTCTTCAAATGGCCCAGGGGGCACCCCTCTGCAAGGGCTTCCGTGAGCTAATTCGGGAACTGTATGAAGTTGCCGATGTTTACCGCATTGAGACCTATCAAATGATCAATCAAATCAGGCCTTTCCTTGAACCCAGGTGCCAATTGAGCCTTGAAATCATTTTCACCCTTTACCTGATGGTCTTTGAACGAATTGACATTGAAAACGGAACCTTTACCACCAAAGAATTAAACCCAAGTCCCCAGGAAATTAAAGAACGGGTGTGGCAAACGATCATGAAGTTTGAGGCTGAAAGTGTAAGCCAACAATGATACTTCCCTCGAATTCATCAGATCAAAAAAAATATATTTTAATTAATTATTCATTTTGCTGAATAAACAAAAAACACTAACTTAGTATATTCAAGAGCGATAGCATCCATTCTTTCAAGTGAAGAATCTGCATGATTTACGGGAATTACCAGTCAATTAAACCAATTTTCGTATGCAAAATTCAATCGAAAGCCCGACCCATCCCCATTCATCTTTCTGGTGGAGAAGAGGATTAGCCCTGATCCTTATTATCGAATTTTCTGTCCTTATCTGGGTAACGACAGGCAGTTATTACCGGAATTCAAAGCCTCCCATCCCTGAACAGGTCACTGACAATGCCGGTTTAGTAGTATTCACCGGAACTGATATTCTGAATGGACAGCAGGTCTTTCTGAAAAGGGCTCTCATGAACAACGGCAGTGTATGGGGACATGGCGCTTATTTGGGTCCTGATTTTTCCGCCCAATATTTGCACAACCTGGTACTCGATGTAAGGAATTATATCGCTGTTAAAAAGTACAATACTGTTTTTGCAGAGCTTGCCCCTGAACAGAAAGAATCAATGGTAAGTTTAACGCATGACTTTTTGTCCAACAATCGGTACAATGCGGGTAGTCAGCATCTGCTGTTCACCGATCCCGAAACCAAATCATTTAATGATCAGATCTCCTATTGGAATGATTATTTTCAAAAATCTCCTTCAAACCGCGGATTGCCATCCACATTGATCGTTAACCAGGAAGAGTTAAGACAGTTGACTTCCTTCTTTGCGTGGGCCGCTTGGGTCACAACTGCTAACGTGCCGGGAAAGAATTACTCCTATACGAATAACTTTCCTTATGAGCCATTGATCGGGAATGGACCCTCAAGCGCCGCTATTCTATGGAGCGGATTGAGTCTCATATTCCTGTTGGCAGGTACAGGCCTTATATTGTTTTACTTTGGCCGCTTTCACTATCTTGGCTGGCATGCGATAACCGAAATAATCCCCCCGCAGATGATTCCAGGTAATCCAACAGCCATTGAAAGGGCATCCATTAAGTTTTTTGTGGTAGTGGTTTTCATCCTTTTGTTTCAGACATTTGCCGGTGCGGCCATGACACATTACTTTGTCGAACCTGAAGGCTTTTACGGCTTTAACCTGTCCTCCCTGCTTCCATCCAACGTGCTGCGTTCATGGCACCTGCAGTCTGCTATTCTGTGGATTGCCACCGCCTATATCGGAGGAGGCATTTTTATTTCATCACTGCTATCCAAAAGACAACCAAAGGGACAAGTGGCCCTGATCAATTTCCTCTTCATTGCCCTTGCCATTCTACTTGTTGGAAGCCTGGGCGGCGAATACATGGGTGTAAAGAACTTGTTGAAAAGTGCATGGTTCTGGCTGGGAAACCAAGGCTGGGAATATCTTGAAATAGGCCGCGGCTGGCAGGTACTGATGGCCGTTGGTCTTATACTCTGGGCATTTTTACTTTTCCGAACAGTGAGGCCCACCCCTAGTGAACATGATGATAGGGAATTGAAGACCATTTTCATGTTGGCTGCATTTTCAATCCCGTTTTTCTATCTTCCCGCCTTCTTCTTTGGTTCTGGCACCAATTTCTCAACTGTTGACACTTGGCGCTTCTGGATCATCCACCTATGGGTTGAAGGTTTCTTTGAAGTGTTCGCAACGGTCATGGTAGCCATCATGTTTTTCAAATTAGGCCTTGTCGCCAGGCAAACGGCTACGCGTATCATTTACCTGGATGCAGTATTGTTTTTGGGTGCGGGTATCTTGGGAACAGGACACCATTGGTACTGGAACGGGCAGACAACAGCTTCGATGGCCATTTCCGCTTCCTTTTCAGCGATGGAAGTCGTGCCCTTAATTCTACTGACGCTTGAAGCATCGGACTTTGCAAGGCTGATGCGTACCAAGACGGATGAAAAAGGAACCAGGATCGATTTTCCGCACAAATGGACATTCTACTTTCTGATCGCCGTTGGAGTATGGAACTTTATTGGAGCCGGAATCTTTGGTTTTCTGATCAATCTACCTGTGATCAGTTATTATGAAACAGGTACAAACCTGACTGCTAACCACGGGCATGCAGCATTGATGGGTGTTTTTGGAATGCTTGGAATCGCTTTTCTTATATTCGCGATTCGGCAGGTTTCGACTGCCGAAAACTGGAGCAGGATTGAGAAATATGTAAAAATATCCTTCTGGGGCTTGAACCTTGGTTTGGCGGGAATGGTGATTTTACAGCTGTTTCCCAGCGGAGTCCTTCAATTGCTGGATGTAATCAACAATGGATACTGGCATGCACGGAGCCTCGAGTTCTCGGGCCAGCAGCACATCATTAACCTGGCATGGCTTCGATTGCCCGCGGATATCATCTTTATGGTAGCAGGTGTGTTACCGCTGTTGGTAGCTGTAATAATGACCTACTTTAACATGAGAAAAGCGCAAAGATAACAGCCATCTTGCGCTCAGAGCTTTTGCATTGGAATTGAGTTCTTAAGAATCCTTCGTATGTGGGGTCAACTTAACAGCATAACCAACACACGATGCATTGCCTGGAAGGAAATTTTGTTTGCGATTCAACTCATGGGAACCAATCTTTGCTGATCAAATGGATGATTTTAGTGGTCGCCCATAGGATGAGTTTACAGGGGACGGCAACCAAAAAGGGAGTAAAATTGTTAATTGTGAATGGCGATATCCTGAAATACGAGACCAATCAGGAGTCAATAGTATCTAGATAAACCCATTCATGAAAAATACTGAAGAACTGGCAATCAGGTTACTGGATGCATGGTCAGAAGCCAACCTGAATAAAATAGCTCGAAACCTGATCCGTTTGTACCAGGAAAAACAATTCGAGAAGCTCAACATTATTTCTGGAATGGTTTCCCCTTGGCTTGAAATAGTGATTGAAACAGATGGAAAGGGATTTTCTAAGATGATTTCCCTGTACCATCCTGACCGTGGCGATTATTACCGCAGCCAGATTTCGGCTGCTGCTATCCTGAAAGACGACCGGCTACTGGCGCGCTTCGAACATATTTTCGTGATTCAGGACATCGAGGAAATTGCTGCCAACATCGAAAGTTATGAAGACATCGATTATGATCCCCAGTATGTATGGGACGTTCAGGATAAGGGTTTTAGCTATTTTCAAAGTAATAAGAAAAGGCCGAGATCCAGACCCTGTAAAGCTTCATCAGTTGGATATACCTTTTATGAGGCGGTAAAAATCAGGCACTACGGCGATAAGGACATTGAATTTCCCACTTGCTATTTGGAAGCGATGGATGAAATTGAACTATCCGAATCGGCCATCAATGACCTGGAAGGAGTCGAATACTGCATCCATACCCTGGTTCTGGATCTGTCATTCAACCACATTGCTGATATTTCGCTGCTCTATCACCTGAATCGTTTGCAGGAATTGAACCTGGCCAATAACCAGATTGCTGACATCGATGCCCTCACCCACATGCACCACCTTCTGAGTATTGACCTTTCCAACAATTCCATCGACGATGTATCCCCCTTGTTCGAAATGGAAAAACTGGAATATGCCCATTTGACAGGAAATAGGATTCCCCCCGGGCAAATTACTGAGTTACGGGAAATGGGCGTAACGGTCGATTATGAAAAAACTTAATATAAGTAATTGCTGTAATTGACCAATGATATCAATGCATTTAAGTAATAGGGGATAAGCTTTTACCAAAAATCTCCCATACCTCTTTGTGACCTCTTTGCTTTGGAACTAAAAGAGATACCTCCAATGGTGATTGTTCCTGATGGGAGATAGTATTGAAGGCGTCTATCTGATACTTTTCCGATACTCATCTGTAACCTTTCTGTATCATGAGGTTACAGAAAGGTTACAGATGAGTTACACATGGGTTACAGATGACAATGACAGAAGGATGGGTACAAGGAAAGAGAATGCCTGCCAGCAGGCCCAATGCCCCATGCCCCATGCCTTTATTTCTCCACCCAACTTATTAGCTGTTACACAACTCTATTTATACTCCCGTTATGAAAGGAGGAAATGACCCTTTTTGAATTGTTTTTTCATTCAATACAAATTTTTAAGTATAGGCGAAAATAAATTTTTACTCCTCAAATAGTCTCATTATCTTTGGTATATAAAACCGGAACCCGAAATCACAACCTGTAAGACCGCTTTGTTGGTCAAGTGAAAAACCTAAAGGTCGCATAAAAATGAACTAATGATTGGAATGAACATGACAACACCCTTTTCCATAGAGCAGTTTTTCTATGTATTTGAACAATACAACCTTGCTGTTTTCCCGGGACAGTTAATCATAGCGTTCCTGGGGCTTGTTGGATTGGTGTTGCTTCATTCCAAAGCACCGTTCAAAAATGGGTTTATTGGAATTTTTCTCGGCGCTTTGTGGATTTGGACAGGACTGATCTATCACATTGAATTTTTTTCAAAAATCAATCAGGCGGCCTTTCTGTTTGGGGACCTATTCATTATTCAGGGCCTTCTGATACTTTATAATTCATTCAAAGACCGGTTTCATTTTTCCTTCGAACCACAACTAAAAGACTATGCAGGGTATTTTTTCATCCTCTTTGGATTGATTATCTATCCCCTGATCGGGCTGGTTTCCCATGGTTCGTTAATGAAAACGATTTCACTGGGATTGCCCTGCCCTTCAGTCATTTTTACTTTTGGATTTTTGATTTTAACCAAGTCTCATTTCCCAAAATATTTGCTGCTCATCCCTTCCTTGTGGGCCATCGTGGGTTTATCGGCTGTAGTGAATTTTGGTGTGTACCCCGATCTGATGATTTTAATTTCAGCCATTTCAGCCATTGTTTTGGTAGGATTTAGAAAAAGGGCACCCATGAAAATTTAAACCTCCTTCTTTCAATTCTTTGGCTGTTAATCTTTGGCTTGTTGCCTTGTGAATCCATTGTCCCTGTCCAGATGAAAGGTTAGTTTTCAAAACCGAAAACGGATCGATTTACACAGGAGGCTTGTTTAAAACTTTTCGGACTCTATTTTATGTTCTCATGCTTTTATCGTAGTTTTGGGGAATCAAGAACCTTTTATTCAGGATAAAAAATTGCTTTTAAAATCTCGAATCAATTCTATTTCAGCCCTGCAAATATTCCAGGTGTTGCGCTATTCGACTTTGATGCTCATCGGTATTGTATTTGCAAAATCAGGGCTTTCGATTTCAGAAATAGGGCAATATGAAACATTTCTGCTCATAGCCGGAGCCGTCAGTTTCTTTTGGTTAAATGGACTGATTCAAGGGTTTCTACCCCTGATCAACCAGCAGTCCATCGTTCGTAAATCGCCTCAATTGTTCAATGTTTTTTACCTTGTTGCGGGCCTATCGGTTCTGTCAGGGGTCTTTCTGATTGTTTTTGAACATTCCATCTCAGGTTTTTTGCTGAAAAAATCAGTTGTTCCGTATTTGAATTACCTGCTGATTTACCTGGTTATTTCCACTCCGGCCAGTTTGATCGAATATATTTACCTGCTAAAAAATCAAGGGAAACAGATTCTTTGGTACGGGGCCATATCGTTTTTTTTGATGTTTTTCCTGGTAATCATTCCCCCGGTATTCGGTTTTGGAATTGAATACAGTTTGGCTGGACTCACGGCCAGCGCGGTCATTCGTTTGGGCTGGCTGCTGGTTTTATTGTTTCAGAATTCGAGTCCAGCTTTTGATGGAAACTTTATCAGAACCCATTTACGCAGTTCTTCACCCCTGATCCTTTCGCTGTTATTAAGTGGCTCGGCTCAGTATATCGACAGTTTTATTGTCACATCCTATTTTGACGACGCTACTTTTGCTGTTTTCAGGTTCGGGGCCAGGGAGTTTCCCCTGGTACTTCTGATGGCCAACGCTTTCAGCATTTCCATGCTTCCCGCCTTTGCCGATCCTACGAAACTGAAGCTCAACCTTGAAAACATTAAATTAAATGCCCAAAAGCTGGGGGACTGGATGTTCCCCTTGTCCGCTTTGTTGATGCTGGTCTCACACTGGGCCTTCCCTGTTGTATTTAGGGTAGGCTTTTCACAGAGCGCCACCATTTTTAATATCTATTTATTGTTGATTGTGAGCAGGCTTTTATTTCCTCAGACCATCCTGATCGGGATGCAAAAGAACAAGCTGATCATGTGGGCTTCGTTTCTGGAAATAATTGTGAATGTGGCCTCCAGCCTTTGTTTCGTGCAGATATGGGGATTGACCGGCGTAGCCTATGGTACACTGGTGGCCTATTTGTTTGAAAAGCTTTTCCTGATGGTCTTTGTTTCAAAATCATGCCACCTAAAAGTATCTTCCTATTTGAATGTTTCACGTCACCTGGTTTATTCCTTATTTTTGACCGCTGAATTTATAGTTATCGAATATTTAATCTGAACCTATGGACCTATTGATTGACGATCCGAAGAGTGAACAACAATTCCGTCAGATACTGAATCGCATCCGTTTGGCGAAAAACGGGGAAACAGTTTCTCAAATGAAAGAGCATGGTTTAAATTATAAAGTCAATTGGGGGGCCTCCATTGTTTCGTTGCGCGAAATTGCCTCTGACTATGAGCCCAATCATTTGCTTGCCCTCAAATTATGGAATAAACAATGGCGCGAAACCATGATCATGGCCGCCATGGTGGATGTGCCGGCTGAAGTGACTGAAGAACAGATGGATTACTGGACCAAGAGCCTGGAAACAACTGAAATTGCGGAGACTTTAAATACATTTCTCTGGGTGAAGACAAGGTATGCCTTTGTAAAATCACTGGAATGGTGCCGCGGGAAAAAGCACCTGGTCCGTTTTTCGGGGCTGCACCTGATGGGGCGGCTGTCCATTGTTCAAAAATCTGCCATTGATGAGCTATTTGACCCATTCTTTGACGTTTTGTCACCTTTGGCAAAAGACCCGAATTTAAAGCAGATTTTCTATCGATCATTTATTTTACTGGGGATGAAAAGCAAGACAATGAATGAGCAGGCTATTTTATTTGCAGAAGGGCTGAAAGATCTTGATTCAGAGGTTAGTAGCAGTTTGAGTGACATGATCCTGACGGAGCTCCGCAGCGACTATGCGAATGATCTTTTTGTTAAGAATATTTAATCATGATGAAGATTTGCAGAAGTCTCACTATTTTTGGAACAGTTTTTATAGGAAGAAGTGTCTAAAGTGAACTAGAGTGCCTAAATTGCCTAAAGTACTTTAAGCGGTGCAATTTTTACTTTAGTCACTCTAGTTCACTTTAAATACTTTAGTTCAATTTAGACACTTTTAGATAAAAAATAAAAATTTAAAATTTAAAACAATGGATATTTCAAAATCTTCGAATCCGGTATTCGGTAAAAACATATTCAATCAGTCAGTTACAAGTACTGATGAAGGGGTAATGACCGTTAACGGAACAATTAACAAAACGGCGATCATGCTGGCGATTGTCATTTTTGCTGCCACTTTTACATGGCGCAAATTCATGGGAGCCATTGATCCTGCACTTCCAGGAGTGATGCCTCAGGGAATCATGGGTTGGATGCTCGGTGGAGCCATCGGTGGGTTCATCACTGCACTGATCACTATTTTCAGCCCACGGCGTGCCGCAATGACAGCCCCTATTTATGCTGTTTGTCAAGGTTTGTTTCTTGGGGCGGTATCTGCCATGTTCGAAGCAATGTATCCAGGTCTTGTCATGAGAGCTGTGTCATTGACCTTTGGAGTGTTTGTAATTATGCTCCTGTTGTTCCGTTCTGGAACCATACAGGTGACCGATAAATTTAGAACAGTTATCATTGCTGCCACCGGCGGTATTGCACTGGTTTACCTGGTCAGTTTTATTGCCTCCATGTTTGGTGCTAGCCTGGGATTCATGCAGGGAAACAGCCTGGTCTCAATCGGCTTTAGTTTGGTAGTGGTCGTAGTAGCTGCTCTCAACCTGATCCTGGATTTTGACATGATCACCAGGGGAGCCGATGCCCGTGCCCCTCAATACATGGAATGGTATGGCGCCTTTGGCTTGATGGTCACTTTAATCTGGCTGTACCTGGAAATGCTTCGGTTGCTTTCCAAATTAAACAGTCGTAATTAAAGAGTTTAAAGAGTTTAAAGAGTTTAAAGTTCCAAGTTCAAGGTTCCAGGTTGCTTACTGATCAGGATGCAATCTGGAACCTGGAACTTGAGATTTTTAACAGGGGCTTCGGTCCCTGTTTTTTTTTGCTATCAAGAGGCTGTACTAAAAGTCGAAAAACAAATTTAACGCAAAGACGCTAAGACACAAAGTTCTAATATTCAATGTATTTTTCTTTGTGTCTTTGCGTCTTTGCATTAAAATTTCACTTTTTAGACACCTTCTTGATTGGTGTATTCTTTCCTTAAGAAAAAAAATCCCTAAAAAATATATCAGGTAATATAAATAAGTTGTACCTTTGTACTATAAGACTATTACAATAGTAAAACAATGCATCATGATTAAATTTATTCTGGATCAAAAGTCAGGAATTCCCTTCTACCGGCAAATCATCGATCAGATCCGATTCGGGATTGCTTCAGGAAATCTTTCAGTTGGTGAGCAATTGCCAACAGTGAGGGCCTTGGCCGTTGAGCTGAAGGTCAATCTGAACACAATTGCAAAAGCTTATAAAGAACTTGAAATTCAAAATATCCTGGAGACACAGCAGGGAACGGGAACTTTTATCAGTTCAAGTGAAAATAAAATATTTGAATCTGAACGACAACAAAAACTACAGAGCATTATTCGTGATTTTACCACCATAACTTTCAGTTACGGCTTTACAATTGATGAATTAATAGATGAACTTAAAAACCAAAAAAAATGGAAACCAACAAAGCTTTAAATCCGATTTCAGTCACCTTATTCTTTATTTTGTGTGCCGCTTGTGTTGCACTATTTGTTTTTCAACTCATTCAAATACCGGTTCTTGTGGCTGGGATTTTGTTATCGCTTTACATTGCAAGATCAATCCGCATTGCTGATCAATGGGAAAAGGCAGTTGTATTGAGAATGGGAAAATTCACCGGCTTAAAAGGGCCTGGATTCTTTCTGATCATTCCCATCATTGACCGGGTCGATAAATACATCGATCAGCGGGTTCGGGTTACTGCCATTAAAGCAGAGGAAACCTTAACCAAGGATACCGTTCCCGTCAATGTGGATGCGGTGGTTTATTGGACTGTCTGGGATGTTGAAAAGGCAGCCCTTGAAGTTCAGGATTATGAAAATGCCATTGCCTATATCTCACAAACCGGTTTGAGAGATACCATCGGTAAGCATGAACTCTCTGATTTGTTGTCAGATCGGCAAAAAATATCATCAGAGCTTCAGATTATACTAGATGAACATACCAATCCATGGGGGATAACCTGCCAAAATGTTGGCATCCGCGATATCATTATTCCCAAGAACCTGGCAGATGCCATGAGTAAACAAGCTCAGGCCCAACGTGAACGTCAGGCACGGGTGATCCTGGGAACTGCGGAAACAGAAATTGCGGAAAAATTTGCAGAAGCCAGCCTGCAATACATTAACAATCCGGTGGCTCTTCACCTTCGGGGAATGAATATGTTGTTTGAAGGATTAAAAGAAAAAGGTTCGATGGTCATTGTGCCAAGTTCAGCCTTGGATTCAATGAACCTTGGAGCGATGGGTGGTTTGGTTTCACTGGCAAAATTGAATGAAGGTCAGTCATAGAAACAAGAAATCAGGATCCCAGAGGTTTAAAGTTTAAAGTTTAAGGTTTAAGGTTCAAAGTTTCAGGTTGCGTGATAAGAAATTATCCATCCTTTAACTTTCCACGAGGACTCGGGCTGATCTTGCATCTAAATCGGCACGTAACTTTAAACTTTAAACTTTGAACTTTAAACTTTAAACTGGCTCTTTTTAATATTCCGGCTATTAATGTTATTTTCGGCAGGCCAAACAAATAAAATCAGGAGTATTCTTTATGGAAATTATTCAGGTGGAAGATCAGTCAAGTATTGATGCATTCCACGAGCTGCCAATACGGATCTACCAGAACGATCAAAATTGGGTACCTCCCTTGCGAAAGGTGGTTGAAGATATCTTTGATCCCAAAATAAATGAAGGATTCCTCCACGGAGATGCCCGCAGATGGGTGGTTAAAGCGAAGGGACAGACCATGGGTCGGATTGCAGCTTTTTACGATCGAAGCAAGATAGAGGAAGGAGAGGAGCAGGCCGGAAACATTGGGTTCTTTGAATGTTTCGACCATGATGAAGCTGCCAGCCTTCTGTTTGATACAGCCCGCAATTGGCTTCAGAGTGAAGGTTTTACAGCCATGGACGGGCCAGTGAATTTTGGGGAAAACTTCTTTAACTGGGGATTGCTGGTCGATGGATTTCAGCAGCAGGCATTTGGGATGCAGTACAATCCTCCCTATTACACTCAGCTCTTTGAAAAATACGGTTTCCAAACCTATTACCAGCAATTCAGCTATCATTTGGACATCACCAGCCCTGATCTTCCCGAGCGGTTTTGGAAAATTGCAGAGTGGGTGGCCAAAAAGAAAGATTTCCAATACAAAAGCTTTTCATTCAAGGAGCAGGACCGGTGTATTGATGATTTTTTAACGATTCATCAGGCAGCCTGGGCCAAACATGCAAATTACAAGCCCATTAACAGGAATGATCTGAAAACCCTTATCCGGGATGCCAAATTGATCATTGAAGAAGATTTTATCTGGTATGTGTATTATAAAAATGATCCCATTGCATTTTTCATGATGATTCCTGATTTGAACCAGATTTTAAAACATCTGAAAAATGGAAAATTAAACCTATGGAATATATTGAAATTGTTATACCTTAGACAGCGGAAAACCATTATCCGGTGCAGAGTCCTGGTGATGGGTGTCATTCCAAAATTCCAGGGCGCAGGGATTGAATCGGGTATTTTCTGGCAACTTCGTCAGGTTCTGCTCCGAAAACCCTGGTATAAGGAGATGGAAATGAGTTGGGTCGGGGATTTCAATCCAAAAATGATTAAGCTTTTTGATTCTGTTGGTGGGAAACACACCAAAACCCATGAAACATTGCGTTATTTGTTCGATCGTAATCGGCCATTTGAACGATTGCCCATCATTGAATAAAATCATAGATTTAGTCACAAGCAAGAGAGATTTTTATCCCATCAAATTGAATATACAAAATAGACCAATGCAATTAATAGAAGTAACTGATAAACAGACCAGAAAGCAATTTCACCAGGTTCCTCATTTGATTTATAAAAATGATCCCAACTGGGCATGCCCCTTGCAAGGGATGGTGGAAGATGTTTTTACCCCGGCAAAGAATCCATCTTTTAAAAATGGTGATGCCATTCGCTGGATTTTAAAAGATGATCAGGGAAATCTTCTCGGACGAATTGGTTCCTTTTATAACCTGAAGAAGGTACATACATTTGAACAGCCCACCGGAGGCTGTGGCTTTTTTGAGTGTATAAACAGTTTTGAAGCCGCCCGTATGTTGTTTGATGCTGCACGCGAATGGTTGAAAGGACGAGGGATAGAAGCCATGGACGGGCCCATTAATTTTGGTGAGAACTATATGAACTGGGGACTGCTGGTCGAAGGATTCATGCACCAGGGTTTTGGGATGCCATATAATCCACCTTATTACCTGGAGCTGTTTAAACAATATGGTTTTGAAATCTATTTTGAGCAGTACAGCTATCATTTGGACTACTCAAAACCTTTTCCAGAACGTTTCTGGAAGATTGCAGGATGGGTGGCCCAAAAGCCGGGTTACACCTTCGAACACCTCTCATTTGATAAAACTGAAAAGTTTATCGACGATTTTTGCTACATCTATGATGAAGCATGGCGTTTTCATGAACATTTCCAGCCATTGGACAAGGATGAAATCCGCGATTTTATCAAAACAGCCAAATCGATCATTGATCCTGAAATGATCTGGTATGCCTACCACGACGGTGTGCCAATTGCCCTGTTTGTGATGATCCCTGACATCAACCAGATCCTGAAAAAACTGAATGGCAAGCTAAATTTGTTGAGCATCCTCAAGTTTCTATATTACAAACGCAAGCGGATCATGACCCGTACGCGTATCCTGATTATGGGAGTGACTCCAAAATATCAGAAATCAGGCATCGAATCGGCCATTTTCTGGCAACAGGATAAACTGATGAAGCACAAACCTGAATATACAGAGGTTGAATTGTCATGGGCCGGTGATTTTAACCCCAAGATTATTGCCCTTTACAAGTCAGTGGGAGGGGTTCATGTAAAAACCCATTATACCATGAGGTACCTTTTTGATCGCAATAAACCGTTTAAAAGGGTTCCAATTATTACTACGGAAGAATAAATTGAAAAAATGATCAATTTATAAACCAAAACATTTGGAAATTACATTCCAGTATGTAACTTTGCAAGCCGATAAAAAATAGTAAAGAGATTAAAAATGAAAAAAGGGATACATCCAGAGAATTATCGTACTGTAGTCTTCAAAGATATGTCAGACGGTCATGTTTTTATTACCAAATCGACTGTTAACACCAAGGAAACAGAAGTTGTTGACGGAGTTGAGTACCCGGTTGTTAAGCTTGAAATTTCAAGTTCTTCACATCCGTTCTATACTGGGAAAATGAAACTTGTTGATACCGCAGGTCGTGTCGATAAATTCAATTCCAGATATTCGAAACACATGGAAGACAGAAAGAAATAATTCTGTTTCTAAAAAATATTGTAAAAGCTCCGCCTACGCGGAGCTTTTTTTTTGCTTTTTTTTATTCCTGACTGATGGATAGAGGAATTGGGGATCAATCACAAATGATAGTGGGGATCATCAATTACGCATCAAGTCTTGCTAGCCTGTTTATAAAACTGGAATATCCCTGGCACCCTTAAAATGGTTTCTAAAGGCCTTTAATTGGGACTGTTAAAAAAATCTTCATCTTCTTTATTCTAAGTATTTTATATCTTTATTTGTTGAAATTGGGTGCAAAATAAAGTGGTAAAGTACTCCCAAATGCCTGTACACAGGAAGTTTGGAATCTTGCCCCCTTTAGTTTTTCAATTACCCTGTAAAGGGCTGCTATGCTCTCCCCCTTTTCTGATACCTTTCTGATACTTTTCTGATACCTTTCTGTAAGGTAAGGTTACAGAAAGGTATCAGAAAAGTATCAGAAAGGTATCAGAAAAGAATGAGCTGAAGGGTAGGACACAGCTCTCCTCCGACAGGAGAAAAGTAGTAAACTAAAATATTGTATGACTTGCTGAAAAACCTATATACGGGTTTTTCAGCAAGCCCTAATTGGTTCACGTATAATCACCATTGGACAAGCATCCATTGCGCATCTATTTTTAAGCGGGTTTGAATGCAATCAACAGAGCATGTTTGTTTTTCTACAAATAGAATAATTTAAAGAAACAAGAGCGGGAATTATAGAATAGAAAACCAAGGTATTTATCCTAACTGAAGCCTTACAATCCTCTTGGTTTTGGCGGTGATCTTAAACCTATCATCCATTCGTTTTCCCACAATCCATACCAGTTGAGTGCCACTGGCCAGTATCCATGCATTTTCTTTCTCAGGAATGGAATACTTTTCATCAATGAAGAAATCACTCAGTTTTTTTAAGCCCTTCATGCCAAGTGGCTGAAAATATTCGCCTTCATGCCAATGGCGAAGGATGAGCGGAAATACAAGCTGATCCAAATCCAGGTCAGCCACTTGGGGGTGAGTCGAGAACCTGAAATCTGGGGTTCGTTCCAATTTTTGGATTGACAGATGAATTGGGACGCTTATTTCATGGCAATCCTCTTCCATGTAAAAAACTTTTTCCTGTTTTTCGTGGATTGGTGAGATGATTAAATAGTCCCGATCCTTCACCAGGCGATTATCCGATGAAAAGAATTTTCGACCTGAATCCTTCCCCAATGAATCAATGATATCTTGAATTTGTTCGGATTTAAACCCGAATGGACGAATCAGTTCAAATAAAATGGTTGACAATGGGCTGAAATTCAGTAGTTTTTCGATATGAATCAATGCGCCATGTTCATCTTCAGAGTACACAGCAGCTTTAATTTCATTCATTCTTTGCTGAAAGAGCTGCCCGGTTTCGTGGAGGTGACCGATGGTTTTCAATGCATTTTTCCGAAAGGCAGGATTCACCTTTTCAAGCAAAGGAAGAATTTGCTGGCGGATCAGGTTGCGTTTATAAACCGTTTCAACATTGCTGGAATCGGTACGATAGGCAATTGCCAGGCGCTGGCAATAAGCCATTATTTCAGCCCGGTTGGTAAAAAGCATGGGGCGGATGATGCGGTTCGATTTGGCTTGAATTCCGCTCAACCCCTTGATGCCACTGCCTCTCGATAGGTTGATCAGGAAGGTTTCAATGGCATCGTCCTGGTGGTGAGCAGTCGCCAGGTAATCATACCCATGTTGATCGAGCAGTCGGTTAAACCACTCGTAGCGGAGATCGCGGGCGGCCATTTCAATGGAAATTCCTTCCTGCAAGGCGAACTCTGAAGTTTTGAAATGCTCGGTATAACAAGCCAGGTTGTGCTGATCGCAATAATCAGCCACGAACTGCTCCTCTTCATCCGATTCAGAGCCACGCAAGCCAAAATTGCAATGTGCCACCGCGATGGGAAACCCGGCATTCACAAACAAATGCAACATGAGCATCGAATCGGCTCCACCACTGACAGCCAGGAGAATCCGCTGAGACGAATGAAATAGGTTTTCTTCGTGAATGAATTTTAAAAATTGTTCAACCATAAGAGAGTTCAAAGTTTAAAGTTCAAAGTTAAAAGTTTAAAGTTTAAAGTTAAGTGCCGATCATTGTTGCTAATGAATACATTAGCCTTTGCAGCTGCTCCCTGATCGGCACGTAACTTTACCTTGAACTTTAAACTATTCTTTAAATAACATTGTCATTGCTCACAGTGACTGCTTACTGTTTGCTACCAATTCTGCAAGCCTCACAATCACCTCCACGGCCTTTTGAATGGAAAGCACGGGGACGAATTCGTAGGGACCATGAAAATTATGGCCTCCGGCGAAAATATTGGGGCAGGGAAGTCCCTTCCATGAAAGTTGTGCCCCATCTGTTCCACCACGTATGGCTCTGATGATGGGAGTAACACCTACATCTTTCATCGCTTGTTCGGCCAGGTCAACAATGTATTTTACGGGCTCTACCTGCTTTTTCATGTTGTAATACTGGTCAGCCATTTCAAGTGTTACAGTTCCCTTTCCATATTGAAAGTTGATCAGGTTGCAGATCTCTTGCAGCAGCTTTTTCTTTTTTTCAAACTTGTCTAAATCATGATCACGGATGATGTATTCGAGACGGGTGGTGGAAACATCACCGAGGAAGGAGGTCAGGTGAAAAAAGCCTTCATATTGTTCCGTGTGCTCCGGCCGTTGGGTAGGAGGGAGGGCATCAACAATCTGCTTGGCCACCAAGATTGAATTAATCATGGCATTTTTAGCCGATCCGGGATGAACACTGCGGCCCTTTACGGTAATTTTTGCACCGGCGGCATTGAAATTTTCATATTCCAGTTCACCTATTTCACCCCCGTCGAGGGTATATGCAAAGTCGGCTCCAAACTGTTTTACATCGAAATGTTTGGTTCCTACACCCACTTCTTCATCGGGGGTAAAGCAAATCCTGATTTTTCCATGTTTGACCTCTGGATGACGGATCAGGAAATCCATGGCTGTCACAATTTCAGCAATGCCTGCTTTGTCATCAGCACCCAACAAGGTTTTGCCATCGGTGGTGATGATATCCTGGCCTGTGTATTTGAGCAATTCGGGAAAATCAACAGGACTTAGGACAATGTTCTGTTTTTCATCCAGGATTAAAACC
Organism: Prolixibacteraceae bacterium; assembly: GCA_036504555.1. Taxonomy (GTDB): domain Bacteria; phylum Bacteroidota; class Bacteroidia; order Bacteroidales; family Prolixibacteraceae; genus Aquipluma. The sequence goes on from DASXUZ010000218.1 coordinate 22,171, forward strand.
TGCCCCTGGTAATTGCTTACCAATTGTGGATTTACATTTTCGCCCGAAAAGTCGGGACTGGTATCCATGTGAGAAATAAAACCAACCACCGGGGCCAGGTGATCCAGGTTCGATGATAAAGTGGCAGTCACATATCCGTACTGATCCCTTGAGACATCTTCCAATCCAATAGATCGCAATTCCTCAGCCAGTTGATCAGCAAAAATCAATTGCCTGGAAGTACTTGGGAAAGTGGTTCTGGCAGGGTCTGAAGTTGTAAAAACCTTTACATATCTTAAAAATCGGTCAATAGCTTGTTCCATTTGAGTTTGTTTTAAATATCGTCAGAATTAAATTTAAAGCCCAATCGTTTGCCAGTCTGGATTCGGGAATGGTTGATTTCCACCTGCATTTGTTCGACGGTGGCGATTTTCACCTGATCGTAGGGTGGTACCAGTAAGTCGAAATCAATGGCATATTTAATGGCTGTTTCTATGATTGTTTTCAGATTTTCTTTTGTTAGTTCATCACTTCCCAGATCTTTGACTACTTCACTCGATTGTCTTTTCCCTTCAACAAAGAAATGATTCTCCCGGTTGACGAAGATGCGGGCAATGAGATAGCCCAAATCCTGGTAGCGGCTGTATTTAAATGAATCGGCCAGGAAATTGTAAATGCTAAACACGCCACAATATGAATTCAGGGGATTGGCTTTGATGTATTCCAGGTTCCAGATGGGGTGCTCACGATTAAAAACAAACACGTTGGAGTGCATGCTGAAAATAAGCAAATCGCCTCCAATTCTAAACTCAGCCTCAAAGAGTCCTTTTTCCTGGAAGAAAGGCAACACATTCTCGTCCACCTTATCCTTTAACTTCTCATGATATTCTTCTGACAATTCTCTCAGGACATCTTTCAATACGGCAAACATCCTGACTGTATTTCGGTAGACTTCCTGTTTAAGGTTTGTTTTAATGATTAATTCATCGAACTGGTTGGTATTGTCATTCACTTCATCCATCATCTGAGGTTTAAATTATTTTTTCATAAAAATAAGAAAAGCAGCCAACTTTGACTGCTTTATCTGATAGGAGTTTTATTTTTATTAGTAGGACAAGGCAAATATGACCCGGCCTTTGGATGGTTTGCCCGAATACATGCAAATTCCCTCTTCGGCAACCTGGTCAAAAGGAATGCAGCGAATGGTTGCCTTGGTTTCATCCTTGATGATCTGTTCGGTTTCAGAAGTTCCGTCCCAGTGCGCCAGGATGAATCCGCCTTTGTTCTGTAGCACGTCCTTGAACTCTTCATAAGTTTCAACGGGAGTGGTCATTTCCTTGCGAAATTCAAATGCCTTGTTGAAAATGTTGTCTTGAATATCGGTCAGCAATTGCTGAATAAAGAGTTCAATATTTTCAATCGAAACAACTTGTTTTTCCAATGTATCGCGGCGGGCTACTTCAACAGTGCCATTTTCAAGATCACGTGGACCTATGGCAATACGAACCGGAACGCCTTTTAATTCATATTCAGCAAATTTCCAACCCGGTTTCTTGTTGTCGTTGTTGTCATATTTTACTGAAATGCCCAGTGCTTTGAGTTTTGAAACAATGCCTTCCACCTTTTCAGAAATGGCCGCCAGTTGTTCCTCCTGTTTGTAAATAGGAACAATGACTACCTGGAAAGGGGCTAATTTTGGAGGAAGTACCAATCCGTTGTCATCAGAATGGGCCATGATCAATGCGCCCATCAGCCGGGTTGAAATGCCCCAGGAGGTTCCCCATACGAATTCTTCCTTTCCTTCCTTGGTGGCAAAGCGTACATCAAAAGCCTTGGCGAAATTTTGCCCCAGGTAATGTGATGTTCCAGATTGGAGTGCCTTTCCATCCTGCATCAAGGCCTCAATGGTGAATGTTTCGATGGCCCCTGCAAAGCGTTCATTGGCCGATTTGGCTCCCATGATAACTGGAAGGGCCATGTATTTTTCTGCAAAAGTGGCATACACATTCACCATCCGTTCGGTTTCTTCAATGGCCTCCTGGCTGGTTGAATGGGCGGTATGCCCTTCCTGCCATAAAAATTCAGTGGTACGAAGAAACAACCGGGTGCGCATTTCCCAGCGAACCACATTGGCCCATTGGTTGCATAGGATCGGTAAGTCGCGGTAGGACTGGATCCAATTTTTATAAGTGCTCCAGATAATGGTTTCCGAAGTAGGCCGGACGATCAATTCTTCTTCCAATTTGGCCTCTGGATCTACAATGATTCCTTTTCCATTGGGATCGTTCATCAGGCGGTAGTGAGTAACTACGGCACATTCTTTGGCGAAGCCTTCCACGTGGCTGGCTTCCTTGCTGAAGAATGATTTAGGGATAAACAGGGGAAAATACGCGTTCACGTGGCCGGTTTCCTTAAACATTCGGTCCAGTTCAGCCTGCATTTTCTCCCAGATAGCATATCCGTAAGGTTTAATAACCATACAACCTCTCACGGCTGAATTCTCTGCCAGATCAGCCTTGACAACCAGGTCGTTGTACCATTGTGAATAATTTTCGCTTCGTGATGTCAATTCTTTTGCCATTTCTTTACTTTTGGTATGGTATTTGCAATTTTCATACTAGTTTTATAGGCTACAAAGAAAGTAAATTAATTATTCATTAAAGGAGGGTGTGATATGAAAACCAATCTTCAAATCATCGCAATTGTTGCAATACTTGTCAGTGCGTGTACTACGGGAACACAGATGACCAGAACTTACGATGATGATATCTATTTTTCTCCCGGAGATGTACCACCCGTTACCATGATTTCCGAAGAAGCTCCTGCAAAGGCAAGCAATTCTGATGCCAGGAATCAAGGAATCGTTATGAGTCAGAGAGAAAAAAATGCTGATGGTACAGTTACTCAAAATAATTACATTTATAAGCCTGAGGATGCCAATAAAAAATCGTCCTACCAGGCTTATGACATGGATCAACAGGATCTGGCTGAATCGGATACCTCTGTTTACTACAACGATGACAGTGTAAAATATGTAATCAACAATTATTACGAGGACAACAGCAATGACCTCGATTTTTCTTACCGCATCAACCGGTTTCATCGTCCGTATTTTTACGATCCCTTCTTTTATGACGACTGGAACTATGGCCTTTATTCAGGCTATTATCCCGGTTATTCAGGATGGGGATATGATTCCTGGTTTATGGGAGGCTGGGGTTATCCTTACGGCTACTATGGCGGTTATTATTCACCATTGGCCATCGGATTTGGATTTGGTGGCTACTGGGGTGGCGGTTACGGCGGCTACTACAACCCCTATTACGGCGGCTACTATGATGGTTTCTACGGTGGATACTACGGATCTGGCGGATATTCCAGCAATTACGAAGTTGCCCGCAGAAGACCAATGGATTTGAATATGCCCAATGGAAATAGCCGAACCGACAATAACCAGGGCGGAAGCAGACTCTCGGGCATGAAAGATGGATCTATCGGAAACTCCTCGGATCAAAGGTTGCCTACTGGTACAAATTCAAATACCTGGGTTCAAAACGGCCATACAAGAGGCCGTGCCATTGATCAGGCAGGAACCACCGGGGATACTAAAAATGCCACCATTGTTAATAATCGCAGAGGAAGCACTAATTCACAAAACCAGGTTCAGAGCGGAACCAACACCCGTTCTCAGGTTGCCCGTCCAGGTACCAGCACCTCAGGAAATATCAGGAGAGTGTATGAACCTTCTACCACCGGAAGAACCTATGATCAAGGCAGGGTGGTCAGGCAAAGTCAAAATTATACGCCAAGCTATAATAAACCAAGGATTGTCAATCAATCGAATTACAATAACAACAGCTATACCCGCCCGCGTACATCGGATGCCGGTTATGTCAGAGGAGCCGTTAGAAGCTCAAGTTCAGAGCAGGGTTACAGTGCTCCAAGAAGTTCATCGAATATGAGACAGACCTATAATTCAAGTTCATCCTATTCAAATGGATCGAGCAATTCCTCTGGAAGAAGTTCTGAACCTAGGTATAGCAGCAGTCCTTCGAATTCCAATTCAAGTCCAAGCTATAGCGCCCCTGAGAGAAGTTCATCTTCAGGTGGAGGTGGTAGCTATAGCGGTGGATCATCGTCTGGAAGCTCTGGTGGATCATCCTCTGGAAGTTCAGGCGGAGGTCACAGAAGATAATCCAGGAAGTATGTCACCGGGATCTTGGCAAAGGTTTGGAGCACTAGACAGAGAAATTATAAACGGATGAAAAGATAGTTGAATACAAACAATATTTAAATACCAACATCATGAAAAAACTAGTCTATACAATCAGTATTTTGCTGATGGCCTGTAGCACTTTTGCTCAGGATTTGACAGACGCTTTGAGATATTCAAATTCTCACATACGGGGAACGGCCCGCTCGGCGGCTATGGGCAACGCTTTTGGTGCTTTAGGGGGCGATTTTTCATCACTTAGTATCAATCCCGCTGGTGTAGGAGTCTATCGTTCCGGTGAATTTACCCTTACTCCCTCCTTTGGGCAAAGCACTGTTGATGGTACCTACCTGGGCAATAAGATATCTGATTCACAATACAATATCAGTCTTGACAATTTGGGGTACGTGGCCTCGTTCAAAACAGGTGAAAACAGCGAATCGGGATTGGTAAGCATCAATTTTGGTTTGGGATTTAACAAGCTTGGCGGCCTTTCGATGAATAGCCTGGCCGAAGGTTCAAATGCAGACCATTCGCTTCTTACTTATTTCACCGAATATGCCAACAACAACAATCTGGCAACCGGGGACTTGGATCCTTACTATGAACAGTTGGCTTATAACACAGATCTTTTACTCTATGACCAGAATAAAAAGGAGTATTTCAACGATCTGACTGATCACGGCTATGGACAGTCACAACGCAAAACAATCAACCGGAAAGGTTATATCAACGAATACTTGCTGTCGGTTGCTGCTAATTTCAATCATAAATTCTATTTAGGAGCCACCCTTGGAATTCATGATGTATATTTCAAAGAAAACACTGATTTATATGAATGGGATGCAAAAAATGACATCCCCTATTTCAACAGTTTAAACTTTACGACTTACCTGAAACAGACAGGTAATGGGGTTAACTTTAAAATTGGGGCCATCTTCAAGCCCATCGAGCAGTTGCGGTTGGGCATTGCATTCCATACTCCTACATTCTATAAAATCAATGAAGTATATGATCGAGGCATGAAATCGTCCATTACCTATGACGATGGTGTGACAGAAACTAAATCGGCAGTTCCTGACAAGGAAGGATTATATGATTATGAAATTGAAACTCCAATGAAAACTATTTTAAGTGGTGCATTGGTAATTGGAAAAGCAGGATTAATCAGTGTCGATTATGAAATAGTTGACTATTCTTCCGCTAAACTTAAAAACGCAAGCGACGGCTATAACTATTTTGATGAAAATACGAATATCACACAGGCT
>DASXUZ010000219.1:0-48026 GCA_036504555.1 Prolixibacteraceae bacterium
ATGTCTATCTCTTTGGAAGTGGCGAATGTCAATGAAATACTCCAGGAATTGCTTCAACAATTTACAATAGAAGCCGAATCAAAAAACCTGAACTTGATTCTTAATTCAGATCACCTGGATGAAAACATCGTCATACATACCGATGAAAACAGGCTTCGACAGGTCTTTTGCAACCTGCTGAGTAATGCCATCAAGTTTACCTCCAAAGGGAAAATTGAATTTGGATTGTCAATGAAGGACCATCAGATTGAGTTTTATGTGAAAGATTCGGGCATTGGGATAGCCTTAGATGATCAATCGATCATCTTTGAACCTTTCAGAAAACTTGAAAGCACAAAATCGCAGTTATATGGAGGAACTGGATTAGGCCTTGCAATATCCAAAGCCTGGGTTGAAAAACTTGGCGGCAATTTAAGGCTTCAGTCTGATCCCAATCAAGGTTCTACCTTCCTATTTACCATTCCTTACCCTGAAAATACCGAATCCAACAATCAAACTTTCACTCAATCAACATCTTCACCTGTTGATAATTCGAAACAAAAAACGGTACTGGTTGCAGAAGATGAAATATTCAATTTTTACTATATTGAAGAGTTATTAAAGCCTTTGAAAGTGAAGACTCTACACGCAAAGAATGGACTGGAAGCTGTTGAAATGGCAAAATCGAATCCTGAGATATCATTGATATTGATGGATATCAGAATGCCCGAGATGGATGGGCTTGAGGCCACAAGACTGATCAAAAAGATGAGGCCTCTACTGCCTGTAATTGCCCAGACAGCCTATGCCTCGATTGAGGACAGGGAAAATGCAAAGGCATCAGGCTTTGATTACTATTTGTCAAAACCCATTGTGCGTGAATTATTTACTGAAGTGATCGGGAAATATCTGAACTGAACAATCCTAAATTCCCAACAGGATCGGTTTATTGGCGCTGATTGTTTTTCCCCAGCCAAAGCAAGGCATTGATCACCAGTTTATTCTGAATATCATTGGAAAAGGTGAACGACAATTCCTGGTTGGTGTGATGCTCATAGTCAATGTCATTGTGGCCCATGTTGATATAGATCATCCGGTATTTGACGTTGGTCCATACCACCGGGTAGTAGCCACTGTGCCATATTTCGTATAGTTTAGGGCCTGTACCAAGGGGGAAACTTGTTGAATCGATCGATGCCAGGATGTGAATGTCTGGGTTTTTGCGTAGATCATTTTTCCAGCTGTACCATTCATTGGGTTGAGACTTGAATTTAGCGGGTAAATGCCTGGTTGCCGGATGCTTCCGATCTTCAACCTTCAAGATCGCCGAAGTTGGCCTCCAGGTATTGCCCTGGTATTCTCCCGAACCCAGAAGGGTGTTGTGGTACCAGTCCCAATTTTGCGAATAGGCGGATGGAGTGAGTGCAAAAGCCGAAAAATGGAAGCCCATGAAGGCCCCTCCGCTTTCCATGTAATCCTGAAAGGCCTTTCGCTGTGAGGTTGAATCGGGACGTGTATCAAGAAACACCACCACCTGGTAGTGCGAAAGATAGTCCGCATTAAGATTTTCCCAATTGTTGGTCGATTCGTAAGAGAAATGATGTTGGGCACTGATTTTTGAAAACCATTGATTCGCTTCATGGACAAAACTTACATGGGCCTGGTCATTTTTACCCGTATAAAAGGCAATGACCTTAAACTGTGGAGTCCTGGCTTGAAGAGAGACCGATAGACACAGTAAAAAAAGCAAAATCAAGGGCCTACGTATTCTGATGGATCGTTTCATTGTTCTTTGAAGTTATTGCCTTTCAACTATATAGATAGACATTGAAGGCAGTTCTTATTTTAAAGCATGGTGGGCAAGTACTTTCTGGACGTCGTATACATCGACCGATTTATTGAATTTTTTGGTAATGCTGGGGTTCGTTTCACTTGAAATCCAGATCTTCAGCTCGGCATCCAGGTCAAATGTTCCGGCAGTTTCGATACTGAAACGGGAAATACTCTTATAGGCAACCGATAAAAACTCGGTTTTACTCCCGGTGACACCTTGTTTATCCACCAAAATCAATCGTTTGGAAGTAAAAATAAACGTGTCCCGGATGAGTTTAAAACCCAATTCGATCACTTCGCCTTCGGTGAGTAATTTATTGTACTCCTTCGTTAAATCTTCCTGGCTAACCACTCCCGCGTTACCCATTAATGATGCAAAAAGTCCCATGGTTTAATGTTTTTAGATTAAAATAAAAGCTTGAAGGTAACTATAATAGAATGAAAAAAGAAACACATAGACACATAGAGCACATAGAAATTTTTATAGAAATATTTAAACTATGTGATCCATGTGTCTGTGTGTTTAAAATTATAAACACTTGAAAAACACATTAAAACTTCAGGCCCACCAGCAAGGTGGTGAAATTGGTTTTATATTCCTTCACAAAATCAGAGGAATTCACCACCGTACTATAACTGGCCCTTTCGTTGCCACCAACAAGGATCAGGTTCTTGCCCGTTTGGTATCTGAGATTGGAAAACAGGGTTAAGTGTTCGGCCAATTTAAAATTGAGCCCAACTTCACCCAACCAACCCCCTTTTTGTACCGGATGAATCTTGAAATCCTTCATCTTCTCCATCTCCTCCAGCGATTCCTCAATCTTAACCTTTGATTCATAGACATAAGTGGTTTCTTTCCCGATGGCAAAAGTAGGTGAAATGAAACCGTGTCCAATCTGATACTTCAGTAACAAGGGGATGCCTATGCTGTGGGTATTAATTTCAATCCTATCCGTGAAATTCTGATTGGCAGGAAGCTGCTCCTTGTAAAGTCGCTCGGTATAGATGCCTTCAATCTGGAATGAAAGCCGGTCATTGATTAAATGCATGGGGAAGTTAACAAAGATACCCAATGGATTGGCGTAAAAGTCCTTGCCAACGATGGTAGAGGGTTCTTCTGTTGAATACATTCCTTTAACAGAGGGCAAAAATGACAATTGATTCAGTTGAACACCTGCAAAAACGCCAAATCTTGGCGAATTCTTTCTCAGATTCCGCTCATAGCTGATACAATCCTTACCCTTACACATTTCATTGATATAGGCCTTTGTAATGTTGGTCAATGACTTTGGATCATATTCAACATCCTGGACGCGATCCTGTATCTTTTTAGAATCACTGAAAACGGACCGCAAGGTATCCCTGAAAATCTTATTGCTCAATACATAGGTAGGGCTGTACAAAACGGCCACATTGCCTTCAGGCTTATACCGAAGCATCACTTCTTCATTGATCAGGCCGACCATCTCTTTGTCCTTTTTTTCAATGTAATAAGCCAGGTCTTTATTTTTCCAGTTGTGGTACAAGCTTACATCGCCCTTGAGCAGTACATCAATAAATAGATCCCTGTACTTGCCCCTGACGTATACTCTTCTGGAAACGTAATATTTATCGCCCAGCATCTGGTAAGCCTTGATGTCTTGGGGAGTATAACGGACAAGGGGTTGCTTTTTGGCCTTAAAAACACAAACCTTGGCATTGCGGTAACCACCCCGGTCGTCAATCCTTCCAAATAAAGTATCGTTGTTGTTGGTGATTACGAAGCCCTTTTTATAGTTTACTTGTCCATTTACAACCAATGAAAATGAAACAGCGATCACCAGTATGAATGATTTTAAATAGTAGTTCATGATCATTTATTTTATGGATTAAAATTCAAAATATAATTCCAGTTATCCAATGCAATTTTTCCAACTGAATAAACCATCATATGCACTCTTAAAACACTTTAAACGAATTACTTTGACCAAAGGTTTTGGGATTGAAAGGGTTTATTCAAGGGGACTAAAATTTTGTTGCAACTAAGTTAAGCATAATCTGTATTTACACAATAGAAATTGAAGATTGTTATTCAAATTGGCCGAATTTTTATCCCCTTCTCCCTTTTCCTTTTTCTCTCAGCAGACCTTTACCGTTTCAATGCCTACGATAATTCCCAATTTCTGGATTTTATCTGCAATATGACCTAACCCAATGGCACAGTGGTGGGCAGGTCCTTGTTTGGACCATTCGTTCATGAAACGTTTAGCCCCGACAGGGAAGCGATACCTGCTGTTGGTATTTCCGATTTCAAGTACAGGCCCTTCAACCGATTCACCCTCGGCAACCAATAGAAACAGGCCATCCTTTCCCTCCACCACCGAGAGCAAGGTAACGGGTCCATGTTTTACAGTCATCTGGATAGACAGCCCTTTGCCCGGTTTGCCGTGATAGATGGGTAGTGGAACCAACCTCACCCTACCCTGGGCAATGGCATAATGAGCAGGCCCATCATGACCCAACATCACCACATCATCCTTGAAATCCATGAGATAAAATTCAGAGAACGATCCTCCTGCACCAAATTCAGCCATGATTTTCATGGCCTGGGCATTTTTCACTTCGCATTCGCCCGCTACAGGGATGTTTTTGCCCGTCAGTAAGGTATTTCCTGCAATTACAGAAGTCACGATATTTTCGTAATCATTGCCTGGTTGGCCTTCATAATAATAGGCCATCGAACCGAGGTTTCGGTTTTTAACCAAATGGTCAAGGGCCAATGAAGTTCGGGCTGCCCGATCGATTTCATCGTCTTCACATTCGGGAGCTACCTCAAAAACCACATTAAACTCCTGGATCTTCAGTTTCACTTCTGCATCGGTCACCTGGTCCCGGTACTTTTTCAGTTCACACATTTCCAGCAGTTCTATATGGGTGCCAAAAACGGCCGATTGTTTGGTTAGGTCGGTATATACATCGAGCATCCCACCGTAATAATGGCCCAAAACCCCCATCCGGTTGGTACGCATCGCCACGGCAACCCGGGCCGCCTGGACCCATGCTTCTATTTCACTCCAGGCCTCTTCATCCTGAAGGTATCCTGTCACAAAATCATATTTGATACCGCAGCGGTTAAATACACTGGCAATTTCGGGTACCGAGCAGGACTGGCAATGTTCAAGCCACAAGCCGGTCATTTTACCACGATCGCCCAATTGATTGAAAGCCTCATAATCCAGTTGGGCCACCGGCTGAAGGTTCAGGATCACCACAGGAACTTTCAGCCTTTGTGCAACCGGCAACACGGTGGACGACAATGCATAGGTTGAAACATACAAAAAGACAATCTCTACATCCTGCGATTTCAGGTAATCGGCTGCTTCGCTCGCCTTCACCGGATTGTCAACCATTCCGGCATCAATGACCTGCACGCCAAATCCACTTATTCTGTTTCTGATCTGCTCCTGGTATTCTTTCAGATGGTCAAGCAACCCTTCAAATTGGGGCCAGTAGGTATCCAGGCCAATTCCAAACAATCCAACTTTGGTCATATGCGATTATTTAAAAACCGATTTTACAGCTTCCAGGTATTCAAATTTGTGTTTGGTATCCGGTTCCACATAACTTCCCTCGGTCCATTCATTCCATGAATTGATGTTCATGATTCTTGGGCCCTTTGGATCGGCGAGCAATTTATCCTTTGTCATTTGCAAGGCCTTCCTGAAATTTTCAGGTGTATTGTTGCCCACTGTATAAGTAAACGGGTAGCCAAAATTTCCCCATTCTGATTTAATATCACAACGTGGGGTAGGATCCCAACCCATGGATACATTGGGGAAATAAGGAACGGCATATTCCCTTTTTGCTTTGTTCCAATAAGTAAAATACTGGTCTCTGACCTTGTTGTAATCGGTTTGCCGGTCGGGTAAACTGACATGATGAATCCATACATAGGAAGTGGCAGAGCTGAATCCCAGGGTAGTGATCAATTCAGGAATATTTGCAGGTACTTTTTCACCCGGAAGAAGAGGTTGTCCCCAAGCCACAAGATTCCAGTGAATACCTTTCAGTCCGGCAGCAATGGCTTTTTGATTGAGCCCTTCCATGGCGGCTTTGGTTGCCTTCAGAGAGCCAAATCCTGCAATGAAATTCTGAATATCGTAAATCGAGAAATAAGCCTTCCCGTCAATTTTCCAGTAGTTAGGCAGTAAAAAATACTTGGCAATCAACTCATCACCAATTGCCTCGAAGCGCCTGGATGAAATTTTTCCCGAATAGAGAAGTTTCTGTTTTTCCCCCTTTGTATAGGGGAATATATCATTCCAGTCATGGTTGGCCCACATGAAGGCAAACTTGATCTTGTCCACATTCTTTGCTTTCAGGAAACCTTCATCCAGGCAACGGTTTAAAAATGGCCCATCTTCATACATGTACCAATCGAAAATAAAGCAATCAATGCCATAGTCAGAAGCTGCCTTTATCTTCTGAGCCATCACCTTGGGATCTTTTTCATCGGTATAACCCCACAGCGGAACTTTGGGCTGATCATGGCCTGCAAACCGTGGTTTTGCAGCTTTTATCAACTCCCACTCAGACCAGCCAAGGCCCATGGTCTTAATATTGCGGGTATCGTTGGTGTGGTAGTTGGGGAAATAATAAGCCGCTACGGTGATCTTTCCGGCATCAGGTTTTTTCTCGGCGGTTTTACCTGAGAGAAAGGGAGGAAGGACAAGACAAAATACCAGTGCGAATAGTAAGTTTTTCATAATGGTCTGATTTGATAGGTTTTATTCAAGATGTTTCTTGTGACGATGTGTTTTCAGGATGCCTGCAATGGCATTTAATCTTTCAGGGACGAGCTTTCCCTGGTGAATATCTTTCATGGTTGGGGCAATCCAACCACCTTCATCATACTCATTCCATGCATAAATAAGCAATGCATTTGCCGGACAGGCATTTGAATTGGCATCTATCCAATCCAGTGCTTCTCCCAGATGATCAGCCACTTGCTTTGCTGTTGCTGTCTCTGCCCAACAGGAATCGCAATAGAAATGGCCCCATGGTTCACGATGGATACGGGGTCTGGGATCCCAGCCAGCAGTCACAATTGGGATCACCTGTTGACCTTTGTCCCGGAACACATTCCACGAATCGCATTCTATTTTATTCAATTGCTCATAGGTATCCTCGTGGAAAGCCAGTGTTACATAGCGGCTCACGGCATCACAACCTGTTTCGACAGCTCCCTTACATGGATCACTATGTCCCATCATGGCAATATAGGGATCGGCCATACCCTGTGCCCTTGCAGCTTCACGAATTTTGCGAATGGTTTCAGCAGTCATCGACTGTGCATCAAAGAAGTACACCAGTGGACGATCGCCCGCCACTTTCTGATAATTATCCTGGCTGAATGCCTTTATCAGGTCCGCCAAATCCTTTTCGGTGGTAAAGTGCGCGTTTTCAATCATTGCACACATTTTAACCTCGTTGCGGTATTTACTGCTTTGATGCAATTGACGGGCATAGGATAAACTGCTGCCATCCATTTTGTACCAGCAATAGGCCCAGTAGTCAATGCCTGCATCGCGGGCCAGCAGAATTTCCTGATCGATGAGTTCCTGGGTAATGGTCGGCAATATGACACTGTCCTGATCCAACTGTGCAAAAAAAGGCACCCTGAAATGATAAGCCTTCTTCGAAAGGTTTCCCTCTACAAGCTTTGGCACATTATTTTTGGCAATCCCATTTTTCACCTTATACCAGGCATCCCAACGAATGGCACCAACCAAAATATCAGGCTTAACAGAAGCTCCGGTTTGGCCCATTGAATTGAAACTCAATGACAGAATTAATAATATCCAACTGATTACTTTCACCCTGTTCATTCTATTCTGATATTAAATGATGTATATAAATGTCTATCCCACTTTTTATTAGGTCTGATCGTATAGAAAGCTTTGCATATTATCCAATACTTTTTCTGAAAGCCTTGATTTGGCTTCCAGTGTAAAGCCCGAAGATTTCCCGGAGAGAATGATGTTGGGTACCCTTGAGAATTCATCAAAATACTCCCCTACAGCTACCCGATCAAAAATGGCAAATGAAGTGGGGTCTTTGGAGATCCATCGGAGGAAAGCTTCCTGATCGAAAGTAAGTCCAATAGAGGTATTGACCAATATCGAATTGGGTTTTTTAATCCTGAATTCAGGTTCCGAAAGCACCATTGAATTCTTTGGCAAATGAAGGCTGATCACATCACAGCAAGCCATCAATTCATCCAAAGGCATGAACCCAAAGCCTTCTTCCTCCAGTTCATATTTACGGCTTCGGTTAAAATAGAATACCTCCATCCCAAAATGCCTGGCTGTTCGGGCAACCATAGTTCCCAGGGTTCCCATTCCAATGATGCCCATTGTCTTGCCACGCAGTTCACGCGTTTCAGTTTGCCATTGCAGTTTGCCAAGGCCTTTCATCAGGTAAATCAGTTCGGCAAATATGAATTCATGTGTTCCGTCATCCCCGTAATCGCGCACACCCTTTACGACAATGTTCTGTCGACGGGCCTGAATGATGTCAACGTTGGCTGCTTTTTCATCATACAAGCTGCAGCACATTCCGATGTATTTCAACCTCGGAGAAGCCCTGATCACTTCAGCGTTCACCCGGGTATTCCAGCTAACAAGGATACAATCAGAATCAGCTATCCGTCTAAATATTTCATCATCCGTAGTCGGAAAATCATTGTAAATTACAAGTGGCGCTATCGAAAGTTGAGCAATTTGGTCCAATACCGGACTTGTCAGTCCGCAGGAATCAATTATTGTGATTTTTTGAAATGTCATTCACCTAAGTATTTACTATTAAATAATTTACTATTTACAATTTATATTTACGATTAGATGATTTACTATTTGGAATGCTGATCGGGCAGGATTCAATCGTAAATAGTAAATCGCAAAATAGGAAATCTTATTTACCTACCAGTTCAGGATCACGTCCTCGCAAGGCGCTCCAGGTATCGTTGATGGCAATTTGAGAAACAGGCCGCAATCCTGCCAGTGAGAGTGCTTTCCAAACGGTATCCCGATTCAGGTCATACTTTTGCTTGCCTATACTTTTAGGATAGCAGGCCCAAAACAGGCAATCGTACTTTCCAGCTTTGGCTACACTTTCTACAAGCCGCTCCATCTCAGCCTGAGAGGAAGCAAAAACCTGTACAAACCCATATTGACCGATTTTCGATTCAACCAGTACAGTATCGAATTCAGCTCCTTTTAATATTGAAAGATATTCCTCTGGCGCATTGATTATCAAGTTTTCATTTGAAACTCCAAATTTTAACTTTCTGAAAATAGCTTCTTTATCCATCATACTTTTAATAAGCTTTGTAGGGTGCATTCATCACGTTCAGGGTTTGCCTGATCCAAACCCGGTAGCGCGAATCCTCAGTCCAGGTATTTCCTGCAGAACCAAAATCACAGAAATGAATCGGGCGCGAATTGCGGAATTCGCCTTCCAGGTCAGTGCCCAAAACCAGGGGAGCGGTAAACGACATCCACATGTTTTCAGGTTTATCCATCGTGGGCTGGAGGTCAACTGTATTGTTTTTTTGCTGAACAATGGCTGTTTCATCCACGAATCCATCCTCAAAGCGTGAATCGCGTGCAAGTAAAACAGGTCCTCTCATGATGGCCTGATAGCCGTTGAGTGTTATCAGACGACCACTCATATCCAATTGAATAACCACCTTATCTCCCGAATTCCATTCCCTTGAAATCTTCCGATAGCTACCTGCCAGGACAGCATTCACCGGAATGCCGTTGACTGACAAACTGGTTTGGGTGCTCCATGCCGGAATGCGCAAGGCCAGGGTAAAGGTCTTTGGTTTTTCAGTATGAAGGATTATTTCCACCCGGTCTGTTTGAGGATAGCTGGTATTTTCTTCCAATGTCACCTTGTTCTTTTGATTCTTTGGTCCCAACTGTACCGAAGCCCTAAATTCACTGTACAGATTAAGGCATATTTCATTTTCTCCGGTCATTAAAGCCATTTTGGGGATCAGGGTAAAGGCGCGTGGCCCGTTGGCTATGCAACAATTAATGGGCATTTCACATTGATCTTCCCCTTCGTGACGCATCCCTTCCAGCGGACTGTACTTGGCAATCTGTGAACCGTCCAGCTTCATAGAAGCCATCAGTGCATTGTACACGGTCTTTTCAATTTGGTCAGCATAAAGCGGGTTGCCCGTTAGCCTAAGCAGATTATTGCACAATTTGATCCATGTAAAGGTCACACAAGTTTCCATGGTATGGTAAGTAGGTTCCGTTTGCCGCTGTCCTCCATGGTAAAAACACTCGAACGCTGTACCCGATCCTGCCACGTTGATCTCAGTATCAATGATATTCTGAACAGCCAATTCTGTCGATTTCAGGTAAAGGGGTTCACCTGTGATGCGGTACAGTTCGAGTAATCCTTCATAGCAGGACATCATTTCATAAGCCTTCTGACCATTGTCCCACGACCACCATATTTTTGGAAATGGGAAACGATTGGCCACATCAACGCCCCCGATGGCTTTACTGACTAGTTTCGGACCATCGGCTGATTCCCATTGATCAACGATGTATCTGGCAAAATCGAGGTAGCGCTTTTTACCTGTATGCCGATACAGCAAAACCATTGGTTCCAAAATAGAACTGCTAGGCATCCCCCGGTAATTACCTGTTTTTACAATATCCTCTTTACCCTCACCTACTTGAGTGAGCAAATGATCAGCAAGCTTTTGTGAAGCCTCCAGAGCTTTTCTGTCTCCCGAAATATCGTAATAGGCCAGCAACCCAAGCAGGGTATATTTTCGTCCCCAGATGTCCCATTGCTGCAATTGCGCATCCTTGGAATAATTGCCAATGTATCCATCCCGTGACTGGGTTGCCAGTATTCCTGTAATAGCCTGGCGGATAATGGCCAGCAGTTGGGGATCATGATTGTATTCATAGGCGGCAATGGCCGAAAGAATCCATTTACCCCAGAACTCGGATTGCCAAAGGTGGGTTTCATTGCGGGTCTTAAAAGGATCGACCAGCATTTGTACATCCTGTTTCTTGATGCGCTGAGCGATGCATAAATCAATCTTATTGCCCAGATAACCCTTCACCTGTATGCTGGAAGGTTCCCAGGCCTGCAAGACATCTGCCTTTACAGCAACAGGAATAGATTGTGCTGAAAGTAATCCCTGGATCAGGAAAATGAATGATATTGCAATTAATAAACACTTCATTTTGATTGATTTATATTTTATTTATTGACCACCAACCACTATCTCTTCATCTCATCGAGCGTCATCACTCTCGGCGAACTGTAAATGTCTTTTACCTGTTCACGCTTATTATAGAGCCATGGAAATTGCGCCCAGCACATAAACCAAGACCATTGGGGTTGCTGTTCCAGGATTTCAGGCCTTGGCAAGTTACCTACTTCGCCCAGGGCAATTAGTTTTCCCTTACCCAATTTCAACAATTGATCGTGGTGTGATTGCTTGAAATCGTTTTTATACACGTCGGCTGCCAGGATATCGACATATTTTGCTCCTGGGTAGAACAGTTCGTAGGGATAAGCCTGGTCATCTTTCCAATCGCGCGGCGCATTGGTATTCCATACCCATATCAGGTTGTTCAGGTGGTGGTAATTGACATAGCGGTCGTACATCATCTTCCATAATTTCTGAATGCCCTCCTTGCCGGGGCGATTACCATACCAGAACCACATGCCGTTCATCTCGTGATAGGGGCGCCAAAGTACCGGGACCTTGGCATCGCGCAGCTTCTTCAGCACCTCGGCTCTTGCATCAATTTTGGCCAGCCATTGCTTGTGGTATTCTGTACCAGGCGTTACAATCTGTTTCCATTGCTCGTCGGTTACCATGCCTTTTACACTTCGGGCAAAGCCCATGCTATCGTGATCGAAGGGTTTCACCTGGTGATACATCAGGGTAATGATGCAGCCTTTGTGGTATTGCCGGATCGCCTCATCAACTAGAAACTGATCAAGCTCTGATATATCCGTTCCCCAAATGGCAGGAGCTTTACCCGTCATGGCAATGATGCTGTCGGTCGATCGGGTCAATTCTTTCAGGCCTGGATAATTGTGCTGGGCTGATAAAGTGGCCTTCCCCTGCAATGAATAAAGATAACTCAGCAAGGCTTTCGCTTCAGGGGAGGCCTTTGAATTGACTGGACGGAAGCTTTTAGAATACGCTGAAAAGCAGAGTGCAAGCAGAAATGGGAGGATCAGAATTCGTTTCATTGGTTTAGTTTAGGTTTAATAAAGATTTCTACTGATGAGTCACCCCATCAGCGTTAAAAGTTTACCAAATGTAAGGAAAATGAGATAAAATAAGGGTCACAGATTATTTTTAACCAATTAATACTGTATTTCTTCCAATGTCCCATGAGAGTGCTTCCACCAAATCACAGGACCTCAGATATTCAAATCTGATTTGCACGATTTGCACGATTTGCACGATTTGCATACATGGTAGCTTTATTTGATCAAGTTCATTCATTTATTATTTTAATGAAGGCAAAAGGAGAAAATACAACCCATGCAAAACGTGCAAATCGTGCAAAACGTGCAAAGTACTCAGCAACAGGATGGAACTGAGGTGGGTTGATTTCCTGTTGCTTTTGGATTTTACCCTATGGATAATTTGGCAAACTTACCGCTCAATTTATTTCAGCGGAACGCGCTTGTTACACAATCGGCAACGACCATGGAGCACGGTATGAAGCTTTGGTCATTGCATTGGCTTCGGGGTCATTGATGAATTCCTGCTTCTCATTATCCCAGCTGAGTTTGCGCCCCAGGCGGTAAGCTATGTTTCCCATGTGTGAGAAACGGGCAATGTGGGCGCCAGTTTCGATGTCACAATTGGGTTTATTGCGCGATTTCATGCAGTCGATAAAGTTGGCCACATGCAAGTCGAGCCCCTTGTTGGATGCTGGTTGAATGGGGACATCGGCAAAGCCTTGCTTGGCGCTGGTGCTCTTGTTTTCGACCATTACTTCCCATCCTGATCGGTCTACAATCAGGGTTCCATATTCACCGATAAAAGCTACCCCATGTCCGCGACGCTTGAACTGAGCCCCGTAAATGCCAATGGTATGGTCCCACAGGATACCAAAATCGCCGAAGTCATAGACAGCCATCATGGTATCAG
Organism: Prolixibacteraceae bacterium; assembly: GCA_036504555.1. Classification (GTDB taxonomy): domain Bacteria; phylum Bacteroidota; class Bacteroidia; order Bacteroidales; family Prolixibacteraceae; genus Aquipluma. Next base: position 13,010 of record DASXUZ010000219.1, read on the forward strand.
GCGTTTCCATGGCATCGGTGGGGAAAGCATATTTTCCACCCGAAGAGCTGACCGACTTGGGGACATATTGGTTCATCCCAAACAAGGCGTAGTCCAACAGGTGGACACCCCAGTCATCCATCACGCCCCCCGCATAATCCCAGTACCAGCGGAAAGTTCCATGAAAGCGGTTTTGGTTGAAGGGACGCGAAGGTCGTGGCCCGAGCCACATATCGTAATCGACACCGGTAGGAGCGGCTGAATCGGCCAACACGGGAATAGACTTTTTCCAACCTACATACGACCATGCCCTCACCGAACGGATGCGTCCAATATTCCCGGCATGTAAGTAGTTGACTGCATCGAGCCAGTGGGGATCGCTGCGCTGCCACTGCCCTACCTGGACGACCTTGTTGTATCGTTTGGTGGCTTTCACCATCAGGTTACATTCTTCGATGGTATAGCCCACCGGCTTTTCGCAGTATACATCTTTCCCAGCCTCCATGGCATAAATCATCGGGATGCAATGCCAGTGATCAGGAGTTCCAACAATGACCGAATCAATGTCTTTTTGCTCAAGCAGCTTTCTGAAATCACTGTAAAGTGCTGGCTTCTTGCCTGTCAGTTTCTCCACCTCTGCGGCACGCTTGTTCAGAACGTTCTGATCAACATCACACAGTGCGGCACAAACAACATTGGGTTGTTTCAGAAAAGCTTTCAGATCCTCAAAACCCTGGTTGTTGCATCCTATAAGGCCAACCACTACCCGATCATTGGCCCCTACACATCCTGCATTCATCAGAGTTGGGAAAATACTTACAGCAGCAGCCACTGTGGCCGATTGTTTGAGAAAAGTCCTGCGATCATTGGTCATTGTATGGTATTTATGTTGGTTGGTTTATTCTGAATTACTTATTGGTTTTACCATTGAATTGTGGCTGTGCATTATTTAATATTCTCGATATTCTGTTTGTTGTTGAATAAATAAATCAAGTAAATTATCTGTCCTGAAACTTCATAGAAAACGGTGATTTGTTTACTTAAAACTGCCTTGCGCAATCTGGAGTTATATTGAGAGATGGGAAATAAATAAGGATTTTGTTGAATAAGAATAAGTTGTTTAGATAACCTATTTTTGAAGTTTTCTGTCTCACGTTGAGTCCAGCTATTTTTTAAATAACTTAAGATCGATTCAAGATTATTTATTGCCTCACTTGTCCAAAAGATCTTATAATCAAAGGCCATATTTTCGTTTTACAATATCATGTGGTGTAACCCTACCCTCATCTACATCTTTTAATCCTCTTTCAATTCCTGCTGTCTGTTCATCTGTTAAATCGTGTCCCCAGTCATCATGCGAAACATTGGCATCCTTCACTATTTTGAGGTAGTCAATAGTGTCTTCATCTTCAAGCTTCATAAGCCATTCGATGAGTTCCAATTTTAAAGCTTCATGTCCCATTTTTCTTTCAAATTTACAAAATTGTGAAATATCCTCCAATTGACGGTTTACTTAAACTGCAAGATAACCAAAAATATATCACTATTATTATCTAATTTTATTGACTTTAAATTGTGGCTATAAAGGTAATGAACCCTTTTAACACGACAATAAAAATCATTCAATACTTAAAAACCAATAGATGAGACCATATATTTTAGCAGAAACAACCTGGAAAACGGTTAAAGAAGAACAATATCAACTCGTTGTGCTGCCCTGGGGAGCCACTGAGGCACACAATTATCACCTGCCCTATGGAACCGATAATGTAGAGGCCGAGGCCATTGCAGCCGATGCTGCCCGCATTGCCTGGGAAAAAGGAGCCAAACTCATCGTGCTCCCGGTCATTCCTTTTGGGGTGAATACCGGCCAGTTTGACGTAACGCTCGATATGAACCTGAATCCTTCGACCCAGTTTGCCATTTTGAACGATGTCATTGAAACCCTCAACCGACAGGGAATATATAAGCTTGTTATCCTGAACAGCCACGGAGGCAACGATTTCAGGCAGATGCTGCGCGAACTCGGATTGAAATACCCCAAGATGTTTCTTTCCGAAGTGAATTGGTACAAGGTGAAGGATGCAAGTACGATTTTTGAAGACCTGGGGGAACATGCCGGTGAAGTGGAAACCAGCCTGATGTTTTACCTCAAGCCTGAATGGGTATTGCCCCTTTCGGAAGCGGGCAATGGCGCTGCCAAAAGGTACAAGTTCAGTGCCATGCACGAAGGCTGGGGCTGGGCCGAACGCCGCTGGACCGAGGTAACGGCCGACACAGGCATCGGCAACCCGGCCAAGGCAACGGTTGAAAAAGGAGAAAAGTTCTTTCATCTGCTCACCAAAAAAATAGGAACCTTTTTATACGAAGTGGCTACAACAGAAAAGGAAAATTTTTACGAATAATAAATTAAACCATGTATTACATTCTATTCTATAAGACCGTTGACAACTATGTCGAAAGAAGAGCTCCTTATCGTGGAGAACATTTAAGCCTTGCCCAACAGGCCGTTGACAATGGCTCCCTCTTTATGGGCGGGGCCTTGGCCGATCCTGCTGACGGAGCAGTATTGGTATTCAAAGGAGACTCCCCTGCAGTTGCCGAACAGTTTGCGATGAATGACCCATACGTGAAAAATGGATTGATTACTGAATGGCAGGTAAGGCCCTGGATGGTGGTGATCGGGGGCTAATATGCTTCAAGAGCGTCAAATCCTTGGAGGTCTATTTCCAAAACTGTATATGCACTTAATTCCAGAAGAAGGCATGAAAATTGATACTGGTTGGATAAATTTCAGTAAATTCAGCTTGTAATTGAAGGATTGATTCAAAGACGAGCATTCTACAAAATAAATCAACGAACCCATGAAAGCAAAACTGGCAACACTATGGCTGATTTTCCTTACTCTTTCAACCTTTTCACAGGATTTGGATATCAAGGAAATCGTCCGAAAAGCGGACGAGAAGATGCGGGGCACATCCAGTATTGGAAGCTTTTCGATGACCATTGAACGGCCCACCTGGTCACGCACGATTTCTATGAAAAGCTGGACGCTGGGCAACGACTATTCACTGATTTATGTCACCGCACCGGCCAAAGAGAAAGGGCAGGTATTCCTGAAGCGCAAAAACGAGATGTGGAACTGGGTGCCATCCATCGATCGGACCATCAAGATTCCACCCTCGATGATGATGCAGTCGTGGATGGGCTCCGACTTTACCAACGATGACCTGGTGCGCGAATCATCCATCGTGAAAGATTATACCCATAAACTGTTGGGTGATGAAACTTTTGAAAATTACCCCTGCTATAAAGTTGAACTGATTCCACTCGAAAATGCACCCGTTGTTTGGGGCAAGGTGTTGATGTGGATCAGTAAAAAAGATTTTCTGTGGCTCAAAGCAGAGTTCTATGATGAAGATGGCCTTTTAGTGAACACTGAGATATTGAGCGATGTTAAGAAAATGGACGATCGTATCATTCCATGTCGTATGGAAATGGTACCAGCAGATAAAAAGGGACACAAAACGATCATGATATTTGAGAACACGGATTTTGATGTCCCCTTGAAGGAAGACTTTTTCTCGATACAGAATATGAAGAAGATAAAATAGAGTGATATGACTTCAAACCTCAATCTTGCCTGGCGAAACATTTGGCGTAATAAGCGCCGGACGATCATTACAGTGGCTTCGATCTTTTTCGGGGTCTTGCTCGGCACCCTGATGACTTCCATGCAGGAAGGAGTTTACTCCAGAATGATCGACAATGTGGTTGGCTTTTATTCTGGTTATATCCAGGTTCACCATCCAGATTACTGGGAGAACAAAACCATCGACTACACCTTTACACCCAGCGATTCGCTGCAAAAAGTCCTAACTCATAATCCTTCAATTACTTCCTATGTTCCGCGGCTGGAATCGTTCACGCTCATGTCCTTTAAAACCAGCACCAAAGGGGCTGCACTCATTGGAATCGATCCGGAGAAGGAGAATCAAATGACCCATCTTTCCAACTGGATTGAAAAAGGAACTTACCTTAAGCCAGGCGATGAGGGTATAATATTGGCGGTGAACCTGGCTAAAAACCTGGGGGTGGATGTGGGAGATACGCTGGTATTGATCAGCCAGGGCTACCATGGCGTGAGCGCCGCTGCTCTCTTCCCGGTAAGGGGAATCCTCCGGTTTCCAGCACCTACGATGAACAACCTGGGCGGATATATTGATATCAAGGCTGCCCAAAACTTCTTCTCCGTACCAGGAAAATATACTTCCATGGTTGTGATGGTGGACGATTATGCAAAGGTGAATCAAATCAGGCATAGAATGAAATCCCGGTTGGGTAAACAATACGAAATCATGACCTGGGATGAAATGGACCCGGTGACTAAAAACATGATTGATGCCGATCGCTCCGGGGCCTATATTTCCAAAGGAATCTTGTATGTATTGGTCGGGTTTGGTATTTTTGGAACCGTGATCATGATGATGGCCGAACGCCGCAAGGAAATGGGAATCCTGATTGCCATCGGCATGCAAAAAAGCAAACTCAGCCAAATTCTCTTTTTCGAAACAACGCTCCTGGGACTGATTGGTGTACTGGCCGGATTTGCTGTCAGCCTACCGCTGATCCTTTACCTGGTCTATCATCCCATCCCACTCACCGGGAATGCTGCCAAAGCATACGAACAGTTCGGATTTGAGGCCGCTATGTTTTTCTCGGCCCAATGGTTCGTCTTTGCACGACAATTGCTCATTGTTTTCATCATTACAGTAACGGTTTACATCTACCCACTGGTCAAGATTTACAAATTAAAACTCATCAAAGCGCTCCATTCCTAACTTTTAAACCCTGAACGATGATTATAGCAGTTGCCTGGAGAAACATTTGGAGAAGCAAAACCCGCAGTCTGGTAATCTTAGTTGCCATTTGCCTGGGCCTTTCATCGGGCATCTTTTATATGGGTTTCTACCAGGGAATGGTTGACCAGCGAATCAATACGGCCATTAAAACCGAAGCATCGCACATCCAGGTTCACCACAAAGAGTATCTGAACAACCCGGATAAAAAATTCTTCATTGCCCATGCTGATTCAATCACCAAAATCATACAATCAACGCCCGGAGTAAAGGCCACCAGTAGCAGGATCATTTTAAATACAATGATCCAATCGCCAACAACAGGCTCAGGGGTAAAAGTAACGGGGGTTGTACCTGAAGATGAAAAGCAGGTCACCAACCTGAATACCAAGCTTATTGAAGGTTCATACTTTGAAGAAGGAAAACGAAATCCAATCATCATAGGAAAGAAGCTGGCAGATAAGCTGAAGGTGAAATTAAAATCGAAAGTGGTCATTACCTTACAGGACATGGAGGGCAACATGACCGGGGCTTCCTTCAAAGTGGAAGGGATCTTTGAAACATCCAACACGGGTTTTGATGAGACCTGTGTCTTTGTTCGAAATGCTGATATCAGCAGAATCATGATCATGGGCCCCACAGCGAGCCATGAAATAGCGGTTTTGCTTCAGCAAAACGAAATGCTTGAGTCCGTTGACAAGTCCTTGCAGGCAAAGCTTACAGGACTGGATATAAAAACATGGCGGGAGATTATGCCCGAAGTCAGCCTGGTGGAAAGTAGTTTTGGAATTACCATGGTCATCTTCATGGGCATCATTCTCCTGGCACTACTTTTCGGAATCATCAATACCATGTTGATGGCAGTCCTTGAACGAACCAAGGAACTGGGCATGTTAATGGCCATTGGGATGAACAAATTCAGGGTCTTTGTGATGATCCTACTTGAAACTGTCATGCTATCGCTCTTCGGAGGGATTTGCGGCATCATGCTGGGATGGATACTAAACCTCTATTTCGGGGTCAGGGGAATTGATTTAGGAGCCTGGTCCACGGCTTACAAGTCGATGGGTTTTGATACCCTGGTTTATACCAAACTATCCCTGTCAATTTCTTTGGAAATTGCGGCCATGGTGATGGTCACCGGAATCATTGCAGCCATCTATCCGGCCATGAAAGCCCTGAAGTTAAAACCGGCAGACGCAGTCAGAATTGATATGTAAAAAGAAGTTTCAGGTTTCAGGTTCAAAGTTCCAGGTGGGCTACCTGATTGCCAAAAATGTTGTGTTTATAGGAAGTAAAAATTTAAATATAACTGGATAAATACTGAAGGTTTCATTCTCCCTAAGATAGAATGAAGATTTTTGGATCAATATACAAGTAAAACAAGGATTATGAATGTTATTGAAGTCAAAGAACTAAAGAAGATTTACAACAGTTCAGAAGTGAAAGTCAATGCCTTGAATGGCATTGATCTAACAATTGAACAAGGTGAATTTACAGCCATTGTAGGTCCATCAGGCTCAGGCAAAACCACCTTGTTAAATATGATAGGCGGCCTTGATTCCCCTACTTCGGGCCAAGTATCCATTGGAGGAACTGATATTCAGCACCTCTCTTCATCGGAGCTAATCGACTTTCGGCTCCATCATATCGGCTTTGTATTTCAGGCCTACAACCTGATTCCGGTTCTTACAGCCATTGAAAATGTTGAATTTATCATGCAGATGCAGGGCGTTTCGAAACCTGAACGTCTACTGCGGGCAAAGGAATTACTCAATCAGGTAGGGCTTGGCGAGCGCGTAAACAGCCGCCCCAATAAGCTTTCAGGTGGTCAGCAGCAGAGGGTGGCCGTGGCACGCGCCCTGGCTTCAAAACCTAAGTTTGTACTTGCCGATGAACCAACAGCCAACCTGGATAGTAAATCGACTGAAAACTTGCTGGAAATCATGGAAGAACTCAATAGAAAGGAAAATATTACGTTTATTTTTAGCACACATGATCAGCGGGTGGTCAATCAAGCCCGCAGGGTGATCACCTTGGAAGACGGAATGATTATCAGCGATGTAAGGAAAACACCCAACAATTAACAGGACGTAATTTAATTCACATGCAAAACATACTGCTCATCTTATTGATAACACTTTTGAGAGTTGGTTCACCGGACAGCCTACCCCGGGAAAAGGCCTGGCCCCCAGAGCTAAACACGGCCAAGGAGGCTGCCTATATGAATGATTTAGAGCAAAATGTAATCCTGGAACTCAACAAAGTGAGGAGCAATCCAAAACAGTATGCTGAACAATACATGGAAGGACTCCTCACTGCTTTCAAGGGCAAACTGTTTACCTATCAGGGGCAGGAAATCCCCGTCATGACACAGGAGGGCATTCAGCCATTGAAAGAATGCATCAGGTTTCTAAAAAAAACTGCTCCAAGCCCCATGCTTCAACCTTCCAAAGGATTGGCCAAAGCGGCAAGAGATCTGGTGGATGATCAGCAAAAGCATGGTGGAACAGGTCACGTTTCCAGGAAAGGGGAGAACCCCCAGAAGCGCATCGAGAAATACGGAATATGGGATATCTGTTCCTCGGAAGACATCACCTATGGAAGTTTCGAAGCCCGCCAGATTGTACTATCCCTGCTCATTGACGATGGGGTACCCAACCGCGGGCATCGGAAGAATATCATGAACCCCTGTACCCGGTTTGCAGGCGTTGCCAAAGGCGGCCATCCCACTTACAAGGCAATGTGTGTGATTGATTACGCGGGTGATTACAAATCAAAATAACTTTGCCAATCTGACCATGAACGCATTGGATGACCGATATTAAATACAGTTTTCAATTCAGCAATTTCAAATGAATTTTAAACCACCACATTTCAAACACCTTCTGCTGACAAGCCTTGTGGCAATCCTTCTTTTGATGCTGCCTTCCAGGGCATTTGTCCAGGAAAGCAAAGTCACACTCAATGGCTATGCAAAGGAATTATACATGGCCTATGTGCCCGAAACGTCCATCCCGGGAATGAACATGGATTATCTGTGGACCAATATCATCCACAATCGGCTCAATTTTAAATGGTATACCACTACCAAACTGACTACCGTGGTTGAAATGCGCAACCGGCTGATATTTGGCAATCTGGTCAGTGATTTTCCCGATTATAAATCAACGATCGATGTCGATTACGGCTTAATGGATCTATCGTGGATTTCGGTACAAGGGCATAGTTGGTTTGTGCATTCAATGATCGACCGGGCATATCTTGATTATTCATCAGGCAAATGGCAGATCATCGCAGGCCGGCAGCGTGTCAACTGGGGAGTGAACCTGGTATGGAATCCCAATGATATTTTCAACACTTTTTCCTATTTCGATTTCGATTATGAAGAGCGGCCAGGGACCGATGCCGTTCGTGTTCAGTATTATACTGGCGCAACCTCCTCGGCAGAACTGGTCTACAAACCAGGCCGTGACAATGCTCATACGGCACTGGCAGGCATGTACCGGTTTTCAAAATGGGCATACGACTTTCAATTTATGGGTGGACAGTCCGGCAATGACTGGGTATTTGGGACAGGCTGGTCGGGCGATATCCGTGGGGCAGGCTTCCGGGGTGAGCTTACCCATTTCGAACCCCGCAACGCTTCTTCCTATCGGGCGACGGTGGCTTCTGTGTCAGCCGATTACACCTTTTCAAACAGTTGGTATATTCACACCAGCGCACTGTACAACAGTTCGGGCAAGACAGGAAAAGCCGGTGGAATGAACCTGCTTTTTAACCCCGATCTATCGGCCAAACAATTGTCGTTTGCACGATATTCGCTTTTTGGCCAAGTATCCAAACCCATCACCCCTCTTTTCACCGGCAGTTTTTCAGGAATCCTGAATCCGCTCGATGGATCCTTTTATGTTGGACCAGCAGTCACCTATTCGCTCCTCACCAATCTGGAACTCATGTTAACCGGTCAACTATTTTTTGGGGGTACAGGCACCGAATTTGGTGACATTGGACGCTTTGGCTTTGGACGGCTGAAATGGAGCTTTTAGAAAAAATCCACCTCTTTCAATCGGCTCAATAACTTAATCTTTTAAGAGGATCATCCCTTGCGTCTCTTCTGAACTTCTTACTTCTAGGATGGCCGATTCCTTTAACCGGGTTGATACCAACAGGCTAACGATCATCAGAGCAATCAGTACCAGCAATGGATTGCTCATCGAACCATCAATCTTTGATTTAAAGAGATCCATGCCAAAGATGAAGGCGATGCCTGAAACCTGGCCCATCATCAATAACAATCCGTTTGAAGAACCTTCGGAAGCGGGATAGGTAATTTCAGCCCCGTATTGAAATCCGACGGGTCCCGAGCTGAGCAGGAAGAACCCCAACAATGCTCCGCAAAAAAGAATGACAGAATAGTTGGTCGCATATGCAATTCCGATCAATCCCAGGGTTGCACCCAGCAATGCAATCTGGATAAATGGGACCCTCTTGCGGTAATGATCTGATAGTAGGGGGATCATGATAGCCCCGATAATTCCAGCGGCAATCATCACCCCACCTGCGATTCCGGCCTGGGTGATTGAAAAATGGCGGGGACTAAGAATCCCCTCGATCCAGGTAGTCACACTGTTGAAGACTCCCAGTCCGATAAAAAAGATAAGCATCAGCCAACGGAAGTTTTTGGATCCCAGTATGATTTTAAAGCCATCCAACACCAGCGCACGTTCCTCCTGTCCTTTCAAACAGGGCGCCGTAGGGTGAGCCTCCCTGGCAAAGAGGATAAAAATGACAGCCGCCACCACCGATATGATGCCATAGATCGACAGCATTCCACCAATACCCGAACTCAGGGAAAGAAAAGGGGTAATGATCATGCCTGCCAGTATGCCAATATACATTGACAAGGTGCCAAGTCCCGAAGCCGTGGCCCTTTCGCTGATGGGGAACCAACGGGCTGAAAGTTTGGTGATGGCATTCAATAAAAAGGGTTGCCCGATCCCGATTCCCAGCTGAGAAATGAGCAGCAAATCAAAACTGGTACCGGCAAAAGAACGAGTCAATCCAAAGATACCTGTCAGCAAAGCCCCGATCCCCACCCCGATCCTGATGCCATATTGATCAATGATCCAGGAAGCAGGTATCGAAAATACGATAAACACAACCATAAAACTCATGGAAAGAATCCCGATCCAAAGTTCTGAAACACCATAATAATGAGCAGCTTCGCTGGTGATGGGAGCAAAAGTAATCCACAGCAGCTGGTTCATCGCCACAATGAACATATAGACTACCAGCATAACCCACCGATAGCCATATACTTTGAATGCTGATTTTTCCATAAGTATCCTCAGATAAAAATTTCAACTAAATAATTATGCTTTGGTAAATATAAAAGAAAAATTACAATCCATCCCTTCAGGGGCTATCAACCTGATTTCGAACCAGGCAAATGAGTGTAAAAAGTTGCAAAGCGACAAAGTGACAAAGAAGCAAAGAGACAAAGTATCAAAATGAGGTGAACAGCTTAGGTACTTTGTTACTTTGGCACTTAGGTACTTTGTTACTTTGGTACTTTGTTACTTTGGAACTTTGGAACTCAGGCTATTAAAGTAATTGATCGTACAATTGATAGTTTTCGTGGTCGAAGCATACAAAATATACCTGGCTGATCTGATCGTTTACTGCCAAAAATTGAGTGACCGTTTGAACGGCAATTTCAGCAGCCTTTTGCTTGGGAAATCCATACACGCCTGTACTGATGTTGGGAAAGGCAATGGTTTTGACACCGTTTTCAAGGGCCAGTTTCAATGAATTCAGATAGGCATTCTCCAGCAATTGTTCCTCATTGTTTTTGCCTCCATGCCAAACTGGTCCAACGGTATGGATTACATATCTGGCTGGCAGGTTTCCGGCTGTAGTTATCACCGCCTGGCCTGTTTCACATCGTCCCTGCCGTGCTACAATTTCGCGGCACTCTTCCAAAATAGCAGGTCCGCCCGCACGATGAATGGCACCATCAACACCTCCGCCACCCATCAGCGATGAGTTGGCAGCATTCACGATGGCATCCACCTCTAGTTGGGTGATATCGCCCTGGATACAGGAAATTCGGTTGGTAACAGCATTCATAGCTTCAATTCTATCCTATAAATTTAATGTTTTATTTCGAAAATTACAAAGGGGCTCTGAATGGTGACGAGGATTTCCAATTCCATTTCTCCTCCACCAATGCTTTTTTCCTCCATTAATTTGTCCCCAAAGATCCATAGAACGCTGCCAACCCATTGGTATCTGTAATGTATCTGTAATCTAACTGTAATGTATCTGTAATGCAGAATACAGATACATTACAGTTAGATTACAGATAGTATACAGATACCAATGGGTTGGCATCCGCCTATGGATCTTTGGGGACAAATTAATGGAGGAAGCTTAAGTGTTGTTTTTTTCTGGGGGCTAGGCCCAATTGAAAGTTGAGGCTGTCCTAAAAGTCGAAAAAACAAATTTAACGCAAAGACCCCAAGACGCAAAGTTCTAATATTCAATGCATTTTTCTTTGTGTCTTTGCGTCTTTGCGTTAAATTTTTACTTTTCAGACAGCCTCTTTCAACTATTTGTTTTACTTTTTAGCCAGTTTCAAGGCTTCGGTGGTGGTGTAATATTTGGTGAGCATATTGGGCACTTCCCACTGTGGTAGTTTACCCTCCTGGAGGTAGCTTAAAAACCGGTTGGTTACTTCAGCAAAGTGTGCCTCGTGTCCCAATTTATATTGGTCTGGAATTTCAACCATCCAAAGCTTGTCGCTTAGCTTTTTCAGTTTCAATCCCGGATAGGTGGCGGCAATGTCCTGTTCAATAGCTTTCCTCAATCCATCTTCAAAGCCTGTCAAGTCCTTGGTAATGTTGGCTTCAATATAAACGGTTGGTTTGTAGGCTTCTTCCTTCCCCTGCCTGATCACCACATTGCAGCGGTTTCCGCGCATGATGCTCTGATGTGAATCGCCTGTTCCTTCTGGGGCTTCAAAATTCCAGGTAACCGATACCCTGGCCAATTTGCCCTTCAACCGATAGGTGATTTCTCCATTGGCATACACCTGCAGTTTGTTATTCTCTACATCCTTTTTCAGCGATTCAGGAAATTCCTTCAGTGAAGTTACTTGTTCAAACTGTTCGGGTGTCAGGCTCGTGGCCCAGCGTTTGGCTGATAGGAGTTCAACATCCGTTTTTTTGAGGATCACCTCGGGAAAAGCACCCCACTGAACCAGGTCGACCAGGTGAGTGGTTACATCAACGATTCCTTCGCCTTGCTGAGCGGTATCAAAAAACCACGATGGACGCTGAAGGGCTACCCCTGATACCATCTTGGCAAAATAATGGACACTCTCCTCGGTAATGGCAGGTTCTTCGGGGGTTCCATCCACCAAACCGCCGAATACTTCGGGAGTCCTGGCCAGTTCGCGTTGTACAATGGTGGTGATTTCGCTGCGTTCGGTCATGATATCATACAAGATCACCCCCTTTTGTTCAGCCGTTTTGAAAGCCTGTTCCAATACCGGGAATCCTTCAGGGACAATGATCATGGGTTTATCAGCCAGCACATTGAGGCCTGCTTCCACTGATTTCTGGATATATTCAATCTTCCTGGCATTGTTCCCGGCCAGAACTACCACATTTCCCGGGTGATCGGAGAGCATCTTTTCCAGGTAATCAGGTTTGATATATACGTTCTCGATCCAGGCTGTTGGGTTATCGGCACGCTTGTTAAAAGCATCGATGCGGGCCAGGTGATCAGTCACATCGGTTCCTTCAGGGGCGTATACATATACGTTTGGATCGATTTGATCGTACATCGACTTTTGAATCAGGGCTGCATGGAAATGCCCGGGATCGAGGGTCATCAGCTTTACCTCGCCTTTGGCACCTGTAAATTTATTCATAGCCTCTTTCTTTTCAACTGTTTTAGGGCCACCACCTGCACAGGCAGTCAATAATGTGGTTACAGCAATGGCTGATAAAAGGTTTTTGTTCATGGGTTGATGATTGAATGCTGTTATAGTGTGAACAAAATTAAAATATTCTGCCGAAGAAAACAGCCAATGGCGAAAATCATTCAGGTTCAAATTGTAAAATATTGAATTTAAACCATGTGTAAAATATTTATTGCCCCGACAAGTCCCGTTCGATGGCCATTTGCAAACCCGATAGTTCGGCCAGTCCTTTCAATCGCCCGATCAGCGGGTATCCCGGGTTGGCCGAGCGGGTGTAATCGTCGAGCATTTTCACCCCATGATCAGGCCGGAAAGGAATGCGGAAATCCCTTCTGCCAGCTTCTTTTCTACGAATTTGTTCTTTCAGCAAGGCTTTCACGATGAGGTACATGTCGATATCGCCTTCGATGTGGCCATATTCATGAAAGGCCTGGTTTTCGAAAAATACATTGTTCCTCAGGTGGGTAAAATGGATGCGTGGGCCCAGCGTCTGAACGATCTGTTCCAGATTATTGGATCGGTTGACAGAAAGGGAGCCTGTACAGAATGTAATCCCGTTGGCAGTTGAATCGACCTGCCTGCAGATCCATTCCAGATCGTCCTGGGTACTTACGATACGGGGTAATCCCAGCACGGGGAAGGGGGGATCATCGGGATGGATACACAAATTGACTCCAGCCTTTTCGGCTACCGGAACCACCTCCTGGAGAAAAAGCGACAGATTTTCTCTCAACTGATCACGATCGATGTGACGGTAGGTTTCAAGGAAGGATAAAAATGCTTTTTTGTAATCGGGAGTTGACCCATCCACCACGCCATCAATAAATCCCTGGGAGACTACAATGATGTTGCGCGCCAGCACCTCCTGCTCTTCTTGTGTCATGACAGCGGTGATCTCCCGGGCTTTGGCAATCATTTCAGCCGGATATTCAGCCTCTGCACCTGGCCTTTTGAGGATAAAAACATCGAAGGCCACAAAGGTGGCTAAATCGAAATACATCACTTCTCCCCCGGCGGGCAGCTTGTAGTGCAGGTTGGTTCTAACCCAGTCGAGAACGGGCATGAAATTGTAGCAAACGGTATCAATTCCACATTCCCCTAAATTCAAGATTGATTGTTTATAATTGGCAACCAGACGTTTGCAAACCGAATTGCGCGTTTTGATTCCTTCAGAAACAGGTAAGCTTTCAACCACTGACCAGCGCATTCCATGGGCTTCAATGGCTGATTTTACCTGCATGATTTCTTCCACCGGCCATACTTCACCGTTCGGAATATGGTGCAGGGCTGTTACCACGCCTTCGACGCCCATTTGTTTAAGGTCGGTCAGTTTGACCGAATCGTTGATACCGAACCATCGCCATGCTTTTTCGAGTGCCATCTGCTATTATAATTTAAGTTGCATAAATTTTAGTTTGCATGTGAATCCAATTCATCAGACCCCGCTGTAAGCGCTAAATCCTCCGTCAACAGGGATAATTGCACCCGTGATGAAGCTTGCGGCATCCGAGCAAAGGAACTGAACCAGCCCGTTCAATTCGGTGATGTCGCCAAAACGGCCCATGGGAGTCTTTGCCAGTACCTTCACACTGCGATCGGTCAATGAACCATCAGGATTAATCAGCACTGCCCGGTTCTGGTCGCCGATAAAAAACCCGGGGGCAATGGCATTGACTCTTATTTTTTCACCAAATTTCATCGACAGTTCAGTGGCTAACCATTGGGTGAAAATATTAATTCCGCTTTTAGCGACCGAGTAACCGGGAACACGTGTAATGGCGGAATAGGTCGCCATGGACGAAATATTGATAATGCTTCCCTGGCCATTTTGGGCCATCACTTCTCCAAAAACCATGCAGGGCATCACACTTCCATTCAGGTTCAGGTTGGTCACCTTGGTAAAATCGTCCATCTTCATATCAAAAATGGTCTGGTCTTCCGTGAGGGTTGCTCCGGGGATATTTCCACCCGCGGCATTGATCAGGATGTCAATCTGCCCATACATACCTACAATTTTAGCAGACACTTCCCGAAGGCTCTCCATATTCAAAATATCGCAGGTCAAACCCACCACTTCACCCAAACCGGCAAGTTCGTTGATGCGGCGTTCAATGGCCTCTTCCCTGATGTCCAGGATGATCACTACCACCCCGGCTTCAAGCAGGCTTTTAGAGATGCTTCCACCCAAAACCCCTCCACCACCGGTGACAACGGCTATCTTTCCTGATAATCCAAAATTCGCTTTGCTCATGTCAGTATCTTTCTTCCTAAGTATTTGCATATTAATCATTCAATCAATCAGATGATTCAAAAACACCCTCGTTCAGAAAATAAGACGGACTGTTTCAATGGCATTATTTTCGGCTGGGCACTTGCCTTGAAAACCCAATCCCAAGTGTAAAATAATTGCAATATTTCACACTGAACTTACACACTTTCCCAGTAATTTTTCTAACTTTAGAGTGAGTATCAACGAATAGTTTTTACGCCGAAGAGCCTTTGTTAATTGGCAATTGGCCTTTCGTTGAGTGGTTGTTCAAAGATAGCCATTTCAAGAAAAGCAAGCCAATACTATTTTAACAGGCATTTATACTATTTTTGCCACAAATAAAAAGTACCCGTCCATGAAAATCATGCATGAACAAATAAGCTTTGCACCACGTTCGATGCTGAAGGTAAAATGGGATGAATTCCCGCATTTTACCTATCCGTGGCATTTTCACAGTGAATTTGAAATTGTATACGTGCTGAAAAGTTCAGGGAAACGATTTGTGGCCGACAATGTTGAACCTTTTGGTGAAGGGGATATGATACTGCTGGGCAGTAACCTTCCTCATTTCTGGAAAAATGAATCGAATGAGGCGACAGAAAAAGAAAACCTGGTGAATGCCATTGTAGTGCAGTTTCACAAAGATTTTTTCAGAGAAGAGATTAATTCCTATTCGGAATTCCACCACATCAACGAATTGTTGAAACGGGCAGAGCGGGGTATCAGTTTCAACAAACATGCAAGTGAAAAAGTAGGTAAAATGTTAAACCGTCTCCTCAAAATGAAGGGGTTGGACCGGATGCTCTATTTTATTAAAATCATGGATTCAATGGCACACCTGGAGAATTACCGACTTTTGGCCAGCACAGGCTACCAGGTAGCCGGACACAAGGAATTAAACAGCAGGTTGGACAAAATCATGCATTTTATCAATACCAACTATCAGCGAAAAATATCACAGGAAGAAATAGCTTCCAAAATAGGGATGACTACCGCGGCCTTTTGCAGGTATTTCAGAGAAAAAACGGGCAAGGGATTTATCTTTTTTGTCAATGAAATGAGAATCGGCTATGCCTGCAAATTACTAATTGAAAACAGCTTGCCGATTTCACTTGTTTGTTTGGAGTGCGGATTCAACAACCTCTCCAATTTCAACCGGATCTTTAAACGTCAGACGGGATACACCCCCGGCGGATATCAACAACAATTTATTCGGCTGAATGTATAAAGTGGCCGTATTCCAAAAGATAAATTAATTTTGCAGTTCATCGATTATCCAAACCAGTCAACTATGAAATACTTTTTGTTCATCCTGTTTATTAATTTATCAATACTCTCTTTTGCCCAACCCGTCACACCGGTTGATAACGTCAACCCACTGATGGGATCGGACTCCAATTATGCACTCTCAAGCGGGAATACTTACCCGGCCATTGCCCTGCCCTGGGGCATGAACTTCTGGACACCACAGACCGCAAAAATGGGCGACGGCTGGGTCTACTCCTATGATGCCACCCACATTCAGGGCTTCAAGCAAACCCATCAACCCAGTCCCTGGATCAATGATTACGGACAGTTTTCATTGTTTCCCATGACCGGGAAGCTAAAAATTGACGGTGAGGAACGGGCCAGTTGGTTTTCGCACAAGGCTGAAACCGTTAAGCCGTATTACTACTCAGTTTACCTGGCCGACTATGATGTAAGTACTGAAATTACCCCTACCGAACGTGCAGCGATGTTCCGATTTACATTTCCAGAAAACGAGCAGTCATGGGTACTCATCGATGCTTTCGACAAGGGATCTTACATCAAGCTGATCCCTTCTGAAAACAAGATCATCGGATACACTACCCGCAACAGTGGTGGAGTGCCTGAGAATTTCAAGAACTATTTTGTGGTTGTTTTCGATAAAACCTTTGCTGAAAGCCAGGTCTGGAGCGGTAAAGAAATCGTAACAGGAAAAAAGGAGCTGACCGACAAGCATGTAGGTGCAGCCCTCCGCTTTGTTACAAAAAAAGGAGAAAAGGTCCACGCACGGATTGCCTCTTCATTCATCAGCTTCGACCAGGCTGAATTAAACCTGAAAGAGCTGGGGGCAGATAATTTTGAACAAGTTTGCCTAAAAGGCAAGGACACCTGGAACAAGGAACTCTCACGCATTGCAGTTGAAGGAGGCACCACCGATCAGATGCGTACTTTCTATTCGTGCATGTACCGCACCATGTTGTTCCCGCGCAAGTTCTTTGAATTCGACAAGGATGGGAAAATGGTTCATTACAGCCCATACAATGGACAGGTTTTGCCTGGGGCTATGTTCACCGACAACGGCTTCTGGGATACCTTCCGTGCAGTCTTCCCTTTCTTTAACCTGATGTTTCCCTCGCTCAATGCACAGATCCAGGAAGGTTTAGTAAATGCCTACAAGGAAAGCGGGTTTCTTCCCGAATGGGCAAGCCCAGGGCACCGCGACTGCATGATCGGCTCCAACTCGGCCACCATCATTGCCGATGCCTACCTGAAAGGGGCACGCGGCTATGACATCAACACCTTGTATCAGGCGATTCTGAAGAATACCACCACTGAAGGCCCTCTTACATCGGTTGGCCGCAAGGGAGTTGATTATTACAACAAGCTGGGATACGTCCCTTACGATGTGAAGATCAACGAAAATACAGCCCGAACGCTTGAATATGCCTTTGCTGACTGGACCATTTACAAGTTGGCCAAAGAACTGAAACGTCCGCAGAGTGAGATTGATTTGTTCGCCAAACGAAGCCAGAACTACCGCAATGTGTTTGATCCCCAGACCAGGCTGATGAGGGGCAAAAACCTCGATGGATCGTTCCAGTCACCCTTTAACCCCTTTAAGTGGGGCGATGCCTTTACCGAAGGGAACAGCTGGCACTACACCTGGTCAGTGTTGCATGATGTAAAAGGTTTGATTGACCTGATGGGTGGGAAAAAAGAATTTGTAAGTATGCTCGACTCCGTGTTTGTAGTTCCTCCTATTTTCGATGATTCATACTATGGAGGGGTAATTCACGAGATCCGCGAAATGCAGATCATGAACATGGGCAATTACGCCCACGGCAACCAGCCTATCCAGCACATGATTTACCTGTACAATTATGCCGGAGAGCCCTGGAAGGCCCAGAAATGGGTACGCGAAGTGATGAACCGCATGTACGCTCCGATCCCTGATGGTTATTGCGGTGACGAGGACAATGGCCAGACCTCGGCCTGGTATGTCTTCTCTGCCATGGGCTTTTATCCCGTCTGCCCCGGTAGCGGCCAGTATGTTTTGGGAGCTCCACTGTTTAAAAAAATTACCATCAAGCTTGAAAATGGTAAGGAAGTTGTGTTGAATGCCCCTGATAACAGTGCCAATAACAGGTACATTCAGTCGATGAAATTCAACGGGAAAGATTATACCAAGAACTGGCTGAGCCACGACGAACTGATGAAGGGAGCTACCATTAACTTTAAAATGACTGCCCAACCCAATCAGAAAAGAGGCATCGGTGAAAAGGATTTTCCCTATTCATTTTCAAATGAGGGAAAATAAGGAAGTAAATTTTAATCAAAAATATTGATTGTAATTTAATGTTCGGGAGACCAATAGGTCTCCTTTTTTCCTACCTTTGAATCCCTGCAAAATATCAAAGGTGCAGGAAAAAAAGAACTTAGATTGTTTATATTTATTTTATAATGGCCGGAGAAAGAAAAAATTACCAGCAAAATCAGAACAATGCCAAGATGACCATTGATCAGGTCAATGCTCAATATGGAAAGATCCCGCCACAGGCAATTGAAGTGGAAGAAGCTGTCTTGGGTGCCTTGATGCTCGAACGCGATGCCTATGTTACCGTTGCCGACATCATTGATACACGCAGCTTTTACAAGGAAGAACATCAAAAGATATTTGATGTCATCAAGTACCTTTCTACCCATGAGAAACCTGTTGATTTGCTCATGGTTACCCAGGAGTTGAAAAACCGTGACAAGCTGGAAGAAGTGGGAGGTCCGTTGATGATTACCCAGTTGACTTCCAGGGTAGCCTCGGCAGCTCACATTGAATTCCATTCACGCATCATCGCCCAAAAGTTCATTCAGCGCGAAATGATCCGCGTATCAAGTGAAATACAAACCAAAGCATACGACGATACCATTGATGTGGACGATTTGATTGATTTTTCGGAAACCGTACTTTTCCAGGTGGCCGAAGGAAATATCAAAAAAGAGACGCAGTCCATCAAACCACTTTTACGGGAGGCAGCCTTGCTCATCGAAGAGGCATCCAAACGCGATGATGGTCTTAGTGGTGTGCCCAGCGGGTTTACTGCCATGGACCGTATTACCTCAGGTTGGCAAAAAACCGACCTTGTCATTGTGGCCGCCCGTCCTTCCATGGGGAAAACAGCCTTTGTTCTTTCAATGGCCCGCAACATGGCCGTAGAGCACAAGGTGCCTGTTGCACTCTTCTCCCTTGAGATGTCTTCGCTTCAGTTGGTGAACCGTCTGATCTCTGCTGAAACAGAATTGGGTGGCGAGAAAATCAAAAACGGACGCATGCAAGGCTGGGAATGGGACCATTTCCATCGCAAGCTAGCCGTTCTGGACGATGCACCCCTGTTTATTGACGATACCCCTGCCCTCTCGATCTTCGAATTCAGGGCCAAATGCCGCCGCCTGAAAATGCAGCACAACATTGGCGCCGTGATTGTCGATTACCTTCAGTTGATGACCGCCGGAACCGACATGCGGGGAAGCCGCGAGCAGGAAGTGAGTATGATTTCGCGCTCACTGAAGGCCATCGCCAAAGAGTTGGACATTCCGGTTATGGCGCTCTCACAGTTGAACCGTTCGGTTGAATCGCGGGAAGGTAAACGCCCCCAGCTATCCGACCTTCGTGAATCAGGAGCCATCGAGCAGGATGCCGACATTGTATTGTTTATTCACCGTCCCGAGTACTACGGAATAACCGAAGATGAAAACAACAATTCGCTGATCGGGGTGGCCGAAATTATCATTGCCAAACACCGTAACGGGGCCATCGGCGATGTCAGGCTATCGTTCAAGAAGAACCTGGCCAAATTCTCAGACATGGAAAATATCATTCCTGAAGAGATTGGCGGCGGACAATTTGGACAAAAAATGCAATCAAAAATGAATGATGATTCCGGTGGCGATCCTTTCCGCAGTAAATCGGGAGCGATTCCAGTCAATTCTTCGTTCGAAAACGACAAATTCAGTCATTATGGAAATTCAGGAGGAGACCATGTTCCGTTCTGATCAGTTTCGTAAATGGATTGTTCTGGCAGTCTTGTTGCTTTTCATACAGACCGTCCATGCGGCTTTTATTTTAATCCCCATGGACGAAAAGCAAACCAACCATTTGAAAGCCTATGGAATTACCTACTGGACCCTGGAGCAAGGCGTAGAAGTCAAATGGCTGCTCAATTACCGCGGCGGAAGCTTCCTGATCCAGCAACAACAGTCCATTGCCAGTGAGTGTTTGGTAAGAGGCGTGAGTTTCGAAACCCTGGCCGATGGACAGGCGAACAATCTGCTGTCTGAAATCGCGCGTGAAGATGTCAATCAAGATGCCGTCAGTATGCAGAAAGCCCCCAGGATTGCAGTCTACTCGCCCCCCAACAAACAACCCTGGGACGATGCCGTAACCCTGGTTTTAAAATACGCCGAAATCAAATTTGATGTAATTTACGACGAAGAAATCCTGAACGGGAAACTGAAAGATTACGATTGGCTCCATCTGCACCACGAAGATTTTACCGGCCAGTTCGGAAAATTCTTCCAGGCCTACCAACATGTGCCCTGGTACCAGGAAGAGGTGAGGATCAACAAGGAACTGGCTCAGAAACTGGGATTCATGAAAGTCTCAGACATGAAAAAAGTGATTACCCGCGATATCCATCAGTTTATTGAAAACGGAGGCTTCCTCTTTGCCATGTGCGCGGCCACCGACACCTACGACATTGCACAGGCTGCACAGGGAGTTGATATCTGCGAATCCATGTATGACGGCGACCCGGCAGATCCAGCCATGAATGAAAAGCTGAACTTCGAAAATACCCTGGCCTTTCAAAACTTTACCATCAACAGGAATCCATACGAATACAATTTCTCGAACATTGATGTTTCATTGACCCGCAAGGTTCCCCGCGAGCAGGATTACTTCACCCTTTTCCAGTTCTCCGCCAAATGGGACCCGGTGCCAACCATGCTTTGCCAGAACCATGTGAACATGATCAAAGGCTTCATGGGACAGACCACTGCCTTTAACCGAAACCTGGTCAAACCCAAGGTGCTCGTGATGGGTGAAAACAAGGCAGCCAACGAAGCCCGCTATATTCATGGTGAATTGGGCAAAGGATTCTGGACTTTTTATGGTGGCCATGACCCCGAAGATTTTCAGCATTTCGTCGGTGATCCGGCCACCGACCTGAACCTGCATCCCAACTCGCCTGGCTATCGGCTTATTTTAAATAATGTGCTTTTCCCGGCTGCCAAAAAGAAAAAACAAAAGACCTAGTGCTGATTCATAAAATAAAGGATATTGCATTTTGTTAAAATTCCATTTACCTTTAAGCGTTGAACTGGAAACTGAACTGAACTAACCAATTTGACCATACCTACGATGAGAAACCTACATGTATTGTTGATTCTGGCCTTTTTTGCCCTCTGCAGTTTCAAAGGAAAGGCTCCCCTGCCATCGGATAAGAAAGCAACCAAAGAAACCGTCAGGCTATTTCAATCCTTATACGAACTCAAGAACAAGGGAATCATGTATGGTCACCAGGATGACCTGATGTATGGAACCAAGTGGTGGAATGAGAAAGACCGCTCCGATACCAAAGATTTTACGGGTGACTACCCGGCCGTGGCAGGTTTTGAACTGGGAGATATCGAACTGGGACACGACCGAAGCCTTGATTCGGTCAGCTTTGTCCAGATTGCCGAACAGATCAAAGCTCATTACAAACGTGGAGGTATCATTACGCTCAGCTGGCACCTCAACAATCCCTTAACCATGCAGCTGCCAAGACCAGCCGCAAGCCGTCAGCATGGAACCGCCTGGGATGTTAGTTCCACGGAAGTCGTTGCCTCCATTCTGCCCGGTGGAATCAACCATGATTTGTTTAACCTGTGGCTGGAAAAGCTGTCTGTATTTTTCACCACCTTAAAAGACGACCATGGCAAAGCAATTCCATTTATTTTCAGACCTTACCATGAACATTCAGGCTCATTCTTCTGGTGGGGAACCAATATCTGCACCGATCAGCAATATGCTTCCCTCTGGCGCTATACGGTTGAATTTTTACGCGATAAAAAGCATCTCCACAATATCCTATATGCCTACAATACCGACAGGGTTACCAGCCTTGAGCAATACCTGAAAGGATACCCGGGGGATGATATCATTGATATGCTTTCGCTCGACATGTATGACCGGGGTGAGCAGTTTGGCGGTGAACTCGACAAGGCTCTGAATTTCGTTACCCAGGAGGCTATCAACAGGAATAAACTGACTGCCCTAAGTGAAACGGGTGAAAGAAGGGGAATGCAAGACTGGTGGTCGACTGTACTTCTGCCGGTGGTCAGCAAATATCCTGTTGGTTATGTATTGACATGGAGACACACCTACCGACCAAAGGCAACAAAGCCAGGAGTCAACAACAAGCCATTTTCTGATGATTTCATGAACTTTTACAACTCTCCACGCAGCTTGTTTTTAAAAGAAATCCAGAAAGCGAAAATCTATAAATGAAAATAAACAAGCGATCAATTGACACAGAGTATTGTAGTCATTTCCAGAGTTCTAGTGTATTTTAAGAGTAGATTGAGTGTACTTCGTGTGTACACTCTGTGTTACCTAACACACAAGATACTCTCCTACTACACGCAAAATACATTGCAACTCTGGAAGTGCCTACAATACCCTATAAAAGACTTTTGATTTTTAATCACAGCAACTTTTATATTCGGCACATTCTCATTTTTACTGGCCCTTACGATTCATCTCCAAACGACACGCCCATCATCCGTCCTTTCAATACCAGCGGATTATCAGGGGCAACCAATCTGAGTTTACCACCCACTTCTTCCAGTGGGACCGTCGTGAGTTCATTGTTACGCACGGCTACCATGGTTCCGAAATTTCCTTCAGCAATACATTGGGCTGCATAGGCTCCATACCGGGTGGCCAGGATCCGGTCCATCGGTGTAGGACTTCCTCCTCGCTGGGTATATCCCAAGACAGTTTCACGGGCCTCAACATCTACCTTTTCCTGGATGGATTCAGATAAAAACCTTGCCGCAGACATTGATTTAGGGTGGTCAATTCCTTCGGCAACCACTACAATGGAATAGGGCTTATTGTTTTTATACCGTTGTTCAATGGTATGGCAAACCTTTTTCATTGAATGCTTAATCTCAGGGATCAGGATGATGTCACCCCCTCCGGCCATCCCGGCATAAAGGGCAATCCAGCCGGCATTGTGGCCCATCACTTCTATAATCATCACCCGTCCGTGGGAGTTGGCCGTACTGTGTAAACGGTCGATGGCCTCGGTGGCAATAAAAACAGCCGAATCAAAACCAAAGGTCAGGTCAGTTCCCCACACGTCGTTATCAATGGTCTTGGGGATCCCAATTACATTTAATCCGATATTGGACAACAGGTGAGCTGTTTTCATCGTGCCATTTCCGCCAATGCAAACCAGACCATCCAGTCCCAATTCATGGTAATTCTGTTTGATCAGGTCAGGCTTATCATTGTCGTCTTCGGTGACAATTTTAAAAGGCTTTTCTCTTGAAGTGCCGATGATGGTCCCACCCAAGGTTAAGATACCCGACAAATCCTTTTCTTTCAACTCTACATACTGCTTATAAATCAGCCCTGTATAGCCCGATGAGAATCCGATCACTTCCATCCCATATTCAACAATGGCCGTTTTCCCAACGCCCCTGATGGCAGCATTCAATCCGGGACAATCGCCACCGGCAGTCAAAATACCAATTCGTTTAACTCTTTCCTGTTTCATAAAAATTCATTTAAATTGTTTTGCCCGTTTACTGCTGAAAAATAGTTCTCCGAAATTACAAAAATCCATCCATTATTATTCAATAAATATGAGTAGACTTAAACCCAAAACGCAAGTCTCCATTGAATGACTACTTTGTAGTTTGACCCATATTGTTTTTTTAACTCAATCAATTTGCTATTTAATTATTTCCTGAAGTTTTTATAACTTTGTCCTCATCAACTGAAAACTATATCAAATTTTCAATCAACTAAAATTCATTTCCATGAAAAGAATCTATTCACTCTTACTGGCTGGCGCAGTTATTTTTAGCCTGGCATCTTGCCAGGGTGGCCAGAAGAAAGCCGGTGAGAAATCGGCCAAGGATACCACAGCTGTTGTCGCTGCCGCTCCTGAATTAAACACTTTAAGCACTGATGAAGCCAACGAAGGTTGGACCCTTTTGTTTGATGGTAAAACCTCCACCGGCTGGAGAGGTTACAACAAGAAAGATTTCCCCAAAGGTTGGGAAGTGGTCGATGGAACCCTTCATTGTATTGGTACCGGTACCGGAGAAGCAGGTGCTGAAAACGGTGGCGATATCCTTTACGACAAAAAGTTTAAAAACTTCCAGCTGAAAGCAGAATGGAAGATCTCAAAGGGTGGCAATTCCGGTATCTTCTTCCTTGGACAAGAGGTCGAAGGATGGCCCATTTGGAAAACAGCCCTTGAAATGCAGGTATTGGACAATGCCAATCACCCCGATGCGTTGTTGGGCAAAGACGGCAACCGCCAGGCTGGCTCTTTGTATGACCTGATTCCTGCCAAGCCACAAAATGCCAAACCTTACGGCGAATGGAACTCTGTTGAAATCATTTGTTTTAAAGGCACGGTGGCTTTCAAACAGAACGGTGTAAATGTATTGGAATTCCACTTATGGACCGATGACTGGAAGAAACTGGTGAAAGAAAGTAAGTTCCCTGAAATGAATCCAAATTTTGCCGATGTAGCCAAAGAAGGTTACATTGCTTTCCAGGATCATGGCGACGATGTTTGGTACCGCAACGTGAAGCTCAAAGTATTGGGTGAGTAAGACCACTATTCAAAATAAAACAAAAAGCCTCCTGAAAAGGGGGCTTTTTGTTTTATTTATCAATCCGTTGCCTAAAGGCCAGCTGGCAATACATAGCAATTCCTCTATGGCTGATACCCCGATTGATTTAAAAGTGCCTGGTAATCATTCATTTCCATCAGGGCAGCCAGTTTGACTTCCTTGTGTTGCTCCATGTATGAGCGGACAATCTGCCAGCCGATCCATACCCCGGTGCGCCCTGGCGAATCTTCTGTAAAGGCTGAAGTATAAGGTCCGTCATCGATAAACCTTTTGACGGTCATTCGGTCAGTGGAGAACAATAGCTTGTGTTCAGCCAGGAATGCCCACATCGAAGCCTCGCTCTTTTTACAAAAGTCAAGCTGTTTCTTGGTGAACCCAATCTTCAAGCTATCGGGCAAGTCAGGCACCATGGCATCGGTGAAATACATCATCTTTCCTTCCTGGATCATTTGGCTCAACAGGCTATTTCCCTCATCGGCCTTAGGCCATTCGGTGGTTCCCCAGGCATACATCACATCAGGTACGATCTTCTGAGGGTGCATCTTTCTGATCTTGTACAGCGGCAAGCCCAATTGGGGATAAAAACGGCTGTCCACCCCCAGGTACTTGTCCAGGCTCACCCCGATCAACTGATTGGCCGTTACCACTGATTGGTTAAATCCCGAAATACAGGTATAGATGGTGGGGATCTCTTTCTGCGGGAAATAGTATTTGTAATGCTTGAAAGCTACTTCCAATTCCTTGCGCAGGGCAAGGGTATCAATCTTTTGGGCCACATTGGTTTTCAGGCTCAATATCAGGGTGTCAGAAACAAAAGAGGAGAGCAATTGCGGAAAATTCTCCTGCTCCGAGCCCCCGATGGCGATCATCCGGTAGGTGAAAATATCAAAAAACTCCTTGTACGAAGCCTTCAATTGGGGGATGGCCGATGGAATTTCTGCCGGGCTGAGCTTGAGTAAATCAAGGTCCAAATGTTTGATTTTTAAATCCAGTGAAACATTTGACACATTTATTTTCAATGGGTTGCGGCTACATGAAAATAGTAAAACGGTCAAACAAAAAAGGAAAACGAATTGTTTCATTGAGATGAATTTTTGATTATTACGCCAGAAGTGCTTTTTTATTGTCATTGTAAATATAAAAGTCCAAATTTGCAGTAAACAAAACTAAATCATTCCTGCGAACAATCAGCAGTCATTGAACCTGAATTTTCGAATAAGATTAACAGGGTCAACAAAAGAAGTCAGTCATCAACCTTTAAACAGAAAAACGATGAAACGAATAACCTTATTATCAGCATTAATGATCATTGCTTTAAGCAGTTGGAGCCAGACACGCCTGCAACTTTCATTTACTGCCGCCCCTTCGGTCAACTGGATGCATACCACCAGCCAGGATGTAGTGCAGCAAAAAGCCAAGCTGGGCTATGATTTTGGGATTATGGGAGATGTTTACTTTTCCGAAAATGAAAATTATTCATTGCTCACCGGGCTGCAGGTAGTCAATACTGGAGGAACTCTCACCTTCCGCGATCCATATACCTTTGGGGGCGAAAGCCTGCCGATGAACTCCGAAATCAGGTATCGTTTGCGTTACCTGGATGTTCCATTGTGTCTTAAACTTAGAACAGATGAGTTTCACCGGGCATATTACTGGGGTATATTTGGGCTTTCAGCCCTGATTAACGTGGGCGCCAACGCAGATTACGGGAACTTTAAAAGAGCCAATATCCACGACGAAATCAACATGTTCAATGTGGCCATGAATGTAGGAGTAGGATTTGATTTCGATTTGGGAGCAAGCAATTCCATCAGTGCGGGATTGATTTTTCAAAACGGTCTGGCCGATGTGACCACCGATGATACGCATACCGATAAAACCATTATCAACTCTTTGAAGCTCCGTCTTGGACTGATATTTTAAGAAAAAACTGACATATGAAGATTGCCATTGCACAGCTGAACTATCACATTGGAAATTTTGCACTTAACACCTCGAAAATCATTGAATGCATTAGGCAATCACAAACTGCGGGTGCCGATCTTGTTGTCTTTTCCGAGCTCTCGGTGACTGGTTATTATCCCCACGACCTGCTCGAGCGCAAAGAATTCATCGAGCAATCGTATGCGGCCATTGATCAGATCGCGGCCGCTTGTACCGGTATTGCAGCGATCGTGGGAGGCCCTAGCATCAATCCTGAGCCGCGGGGCAAAAAGCTTTTCAATTCAGCCTTCTTCATGTCCGATGGCGCTGTTCAGCAGGTGGTCAGCAAGTCATTGCTGCCAACCTACGATATATTTGATGAGTACCGCCATTTCGAACCCAACAGGCAATTTTCGGTGTTTCCTTTCTGCGGAAAAAGAATCGCCATTACCATCTGTGAAGATCTGTGGGATGAACAGGAAACCCAAAACGAATTTGGACGCGAAAAGCTCTACCAGCTTTCACCCCTGAAAGAACTTTCCGCTTTAAAGCCCGACCTGGTAATCAACATCTCGGCTTCTCCATTTTCCTACAACCAGGAAAACTGGCGGAAGAATATCCTGGTCAAAAATGCCATCAAATACCAGGTACCCATCCTGTATGTCAACCAGGTAGGCGCTCAAACCGAACTGGTATTCGACGGCGGATCGATCCTGCTCGACAAGAACGGCATCATCCAGGAAGAACTGAATTACTTTGAAGAAGACTTCCGCATCATTGATACCGACCACCCTTCAGGAGTACTTCAGCCTCCAACGGAAACCATCGAAAAGATATACCATGCCCTGATTGTGGGTATCCGTGATTATTTCAACAAGATGGGATTTCGAAAGGCAACCCTGGGTTTATCCGGGGGAATTGACTCTGCCCTGGTGCTGGTTTTGGCAGTGGAAGCCTTGGGAAAAGACAATGTGCGCGTTCTGCTCATGCCCTCGCGCTATTCGTCTGATCACAGCGTGGATGACGCCCTCCAGCTGGCCCGAAACCTTGGCATCCAGTATGAAATCATCCCGATCCAGGAAATGGTCGGATGCTTTGAAAAAGGCCTTTCTGAAACCTTTGCAAACCTTCCCATTGACATTACCGAGGAGAACATCCAGGCCCGCACGCGTGGGGTGCTGCTGATGGCCATTTCAAATAAATTTGGGAACATCTTGCTCAACACCACCAACAAAAGCGAATCGGCTGTTGGATACGGCACCTTGTATGGCGACATGAATGGCGGCCTTTCGGTGCTGGGAGATGTTTATAAATCCGATATCTTCAAAATGGCCCGCTGGATCAACCGGAACCATGAAATAATTCCAAACAACACCATTGTCAAACCACCATCCGCTGAGCTCAGACCTGATCAAAAAGATTCGGATTCGCTACCCGACTACGAAATGCTGGATCAAATCCTGTTCGATTACATTGAACTGAACCTCTCGCCCCAGGAGATCATTGCCAAAGGCTTTGATGAAGCCACCGTCCTGCGCACAGTCAGAATGGTCAATAACAACGAGTACAAACGCTTTCAGGCTCCCCCCATCATCAGGGTAAGCTCAAAAGCTTTTGGTTTTGGAAGGCGTATGCCATTGGTAGCCAAGTATTATTAAGGATCGATGCCCAGCCTGACTATGATTAGAAACCAAACTGGAAAATAAAATCTTCGCATTTCCATTATTGACAATTTTATTTAACTTTGATGCTGCAGAACATGAAAATTTATTTCTATGGCAAGTCTTGAAGTAAATATGAAGGAAGTATTCGAAAATCCAAAATCTATCTTTAGTACCCTCACTTCTGAAGAAAAAGAGGACTTGCGGAATAATATCTCTTTGACTTACTATAAAAAAAATGAAGTCATTTTCTCTGAAGGCGAAAAGCCAACCGGTTTTTTGTTTCTCAAAGAGGGAAAAGTTATCATTTATAAAGAAGGGGTCGGGGGCCGTGAACAGATCATCCGCATGACCAAACCGCTTGGCATCATTGGCTATCGCGCCCTTTTGGCCGGCGAACTGCACATCGGGACTGCCATTACCAACGAAGACTGCACCGTTTGCGTGGTGGCAGCCGAATACCTGTACAGCCATCTGCTGAAGAACCCTGATTTCTCACTTCGCTTGCTGCAAACCATCTCCAGGGAATTGGGATTTTCCAATTCACGCACCGTGACCCTTACACAGAAACATATCCGTGGCCGACTGGCCGAATCCTTGCTGTTACTGAAAGAAAAATACGGCTGGGAAAATGATGGCGCCACCCTGAAGGTCTACCTCTCGCGCGACGACATTGCCAACTTGTCGAACATGACCGCTTCCAATGCCATCCGTACCTTGTCCACCTTCGCGGGGGAAAAGGTCATTGCCATCGATGGGCGTAAAATCCGCATCCTGGATATCCACAAGCTGGAAAAAATCAGCCGGCAAGGTTAGCGAAATTCAAAATCCTTTTTCCTTCCATAAGTCGTATCCCGGCATTCGCCATGCGCTGAAATCATTCACGCCCATTGCAACTTCCTATCTATCAATCCGAAGTCAGTTTCTGCTTTGGATAAAAGCTGTATGTGGCCGGGCTCCAGACTGTACCAACCCATTGCCATCTGTAATGTAACTGTAATGTATCTGTATTGTATCTGTATTGTACATTACAGATACATTACAGATAGATTACAGTTACATTACAGATGGCAATGGGTTGGCCCCTCTCTGATACCTTGTAATCGCTTCCGGATAGGATCTGGATTAAAATTCGAGAAGGTTTGAATGCACAGATCCTTTGCAAAAATAAGCATAGAGACTTCATTTTTCCAAATGAAAAAGTATATTTCCTTTTCAAAAGTAGTTTATGTTTATTATTTTTAGTGCTTTAAAACTGAACCCTATGAAAAGCGTGTACTTAAGCCTGGCCGGTGGCCTGTTACTTTTTACTATCTTGCTAATTACAGCCAACTGCAAAAATAAGGAAGTCAATGTTCATGCGCAAAATGTTTACCCCATGGAGGAAGGTTTTGTGGAAGCCAACCACCTGATGATCTATTACAAAGCCATCGGACAGGGCGATCCCCTGGTGATTGTTCATGGAGGTCCTGGGGCATCACATGATTATTTTCTGCCTTACCTCCTTCCACTGATGAGAAACAATCGGCTGATCTTTATTGATGAACGCGGCTCGGGTCGGTCAGAAAAGCTGGAAAACCCTGTGGGTTACACCGTTGAGAACATGGTGGAAGATGTGGAAGCGGTACGCCAGGCATTAAACCTTGGCAAAATCAGTCTCTTGGGACATTCCTATGGCGGGGTGCTGGCCCAGGCGTATGCCCTAAAGTACCAGCAGAACCTTTCCCATTTGATCTTGTGCAGCACTTTTCACAGTACCAGTAAAATGAACAAGGTTTTTGAAAAGATGAAAGAGAAGATGGATCCCCAACTTCGCTCAAAGATTGATCAGATGGAAAAAGAAGGCTTGTATGGCCATGGAAATGAGTATGAAAAAAACAGGTACACCACCGATTACATGGTTGCAGCCTGGAGTGGCTATTTTCCATACCTGTATGCCAATCATCCGGATGCCAACTATGACCCCGTGGCCAATGGGGTGATGTCCTGGGATTTATACCGGGAAATGTGGGGCTCCCACGGAGAATATGTCATTGATGGAAACCTCACTTCGGTGGAATATACCGAAAAACTGGCCGCCATTAAAGTTCCAACGCTTATCACAGTGGGTGATCATGATGAATGTGACCCCTCCCTTTCACAGGAAATGCACAGCCAGATCCCAGGCTCTAAACTCGTGATTTTTCCCAAAAGCGGGCACATGACTTTTGTTGATCAGCCACAGCTTTTCATCTCTGCAGTCAATGAATTTCTGCATACGGGGCAGTAAAGACTTAGCTCCCCTGAATGGACTCCTGGTGTGGTGGGAGGATGGGCAAAATCAATCCCAGTTCTGGCCCCGGAAAATTTATTCCTGAAGATATACCCTTTTGACCCGCTGGGAGATTCCTGTCAGGATTTCATAGGGGATGGTGCCCATGGTGTCAGCAAGATCACTGACCAGGATATGCTCGCCCATCAGTTCCACTTCATCTCCAACGGAAACTTGCAGGCCGGTGACATCAATCATACACATGTCCATACAGATGTTACCCACCACAGGAACGGTGTGGCCTTTCACATACACCTTCCCCACTCCATTGCTCAGGCGGCGGTCGTAGCCATCGGCATAGCCAATGGGAAGAACTGCAATCTGGGAATCACGAACCATTATTCCTTTTCGTGAATAGCCAACTGTTTGGCCCGCAGGAATCAGGCGCATCTGTGAGATGCTTGTCTTGAGGCGGCTGATGCTCCTGATTTGTTGGTTTCCGCTTGCACTCACCCCATACAGGCCAATGCCAAGGCGTACCATTTCAAATTGAAATTGGGGGAAGCGTTCAATCCCGGCTGAATTGAGGATATGCCTGAATACCTTGTAGGGCAGTTTTTCGGTGATCATTGAACTGAAGTGGAGGAACTGCTCTACCTGGCCGATGGTAAATTCATCGTGCATGGCTTCGTCAGCCCCGGCAAGATGCGAAAATACGGAACGGACCACCATTTGTTCCTGTACCAGCAGCTTTGCCACCAGCCTTTCAATGGATTCTTCCGAATCAAAGCCCAGTCGGTGCATCCCGGTATCGAGCTTCAAATGGACGGGATAACGCACCACGGCATTCTGCTGCAAAACCTTGCGGAAGGCATCAAAGATTTCTTCCGAATAAATATTGGGTTCGAGCCTGAACTCGATCATGTTTTCAAAACTATGCTCCTCGGGATTCATGACCAGGATGGGCAGATCAATACCCGCCTGGCGAAGTTCGACACCCTCGTCGGCGACTGCCACTGCCAGGTAATCAACCTTGTGGAACTGGAGAACGCGGGCAATTTCAGACATCCCGCTACCATAGGAAAAGGCTTTGACCATAACCATGATACGCGTTTCGGGGTGAATGAGCGAACGAAATAGGTTCAGGTTGTCTATCAATACATTTAAATTAATCTCCAGCACCGTCTGATGGTATTTTTTCTGAAGGACAGACGAAATCCGCTCAAAATGGAAATCCCTGGCTCCTTTGAGCAGGACGCATTCCTGTTGATAATTACCCGGCTGAAATGATTCAAGGAATTGATCCGTGGATTCATAAAACTCGGCAGGCATTTCAAACAAATCGGCACGTTTGCGGATTCTGGGGCCAATGCCGATCAGGCGGCCTGCTTTATTGAGTTGCAGCAAACGGGCCACCTCCTGGTACAATTGCTTGTCGGGAATGCCCGATTGTTGGATATCTGATAAAATAACCGTCGTCCTCACATAGGGAGTTTGGGCATGGTTGTTTAAAAATGCCAGTGCAATCTGCAGTGAATTGATATCAGAGTTATAATAGTCGTTGATCAGCAGGCAATGGTTGATGCCTTCCTTCATTTCAAGGCGCATGGCAACGGGCTGTAGATGGCTAAATGATTCCAGCACAGCACTGTCGGTATATCGCTGTGAAAGTATAAAGGCCAGGCAATGGGCTGCATTTTCAAGGTTGGCGGCATCCTGGAAAGGAAGCTTGATGCGGTACTCACCAGTTGAGAGGACGACCCCTTTGTCAACTTCCTCAATCCTGAAATACAGATCAGCCGTTTCGTCAATGAATGACCAGGCAACCAGGTGGACCGAAGGGTTAATGCCGCCATTTTGGATCACCGATTCAACCAGGGTTTGATCCTTGCAGTAAATTAATGTATCGCACGATTCGAAGAGCTTCAGTTTCTCTTGCAGTTTTTGCTGTTTGGAGATGAAATTTTCCTGGTGCGATTCCCCGATATTGGTTAAAATGCCAATGGTAGGCTGGATGATTTTCTGCAAATGGGCCATCTCACCGGGCTTAGAGATCCCGGCTTCAAAAATGGCCAGTTCATAATCAGCGCTTAGGTTCCACACCGACAAAGGCACCCCCACCTGCGAGTTGTAGCTTTTGGGGCTACGGATTACGGCATGGTTTTGTAACAGTTCAAACAACCACTCTTTGACGATGGTCTTCCCGTTGCTGCCGGTAATTCCCAGGACTGGGATGTCATATTGAGAGCGGTTCCATGCTGCCAGCTTTTGCAAGGCCTCCAGTGTGTTGTTGACCACCACAAAGCAACATGTTGGATAGGCCAGAAACTCATCGGAAAAATCGGATACCACGAATGCCCGAACTCCGGCATGAACAAGATCGGCCACGTAGCGATGACCATCGTTTCGCTCTGTTTTCAGGGCAAAGAACAAGCTGGATTCGGGATCAAAGATCGTCCGGCTGTCAATGGCTACGGCAGAAATAAAAACATCCCCCGTATTTTCCACATTGTGCAAGGTGCCACCCACGATGGAACAAACCTGGTCAACAGAAAGAATAGGCATTATCGTATAGCTTTTGTATAACAAGAACGGCACAATGGTTCATATTCGTCTTTCTCGCCCAACAAAACCAGTTTGTCGGCCTTCGAAAAACGGTGGGAGAACTGTGCCACATCACCGCATCTCATGCAAATGGCGTGGACTTTGGTAATATGGTCGGCCACGGCCATCAATCCGGGAATGGGGCCAAAAGGTTTGCCTTTAAAATCCATATCCAGGCCGGCGATGATTACCCGGATTCCCTGGTTGGCAAGAGCTACGCTCACGTCGAGCAGTCCATTGTCAAAAAACTGGGCTTCGTCAATGCCGATGACATCCACATCGCCCGCCAGAAGAATAATATTTCCCGAAGTTTCGACCGGAGTACTCATGATGGTATTCTCGTCATGCGATACGACTTCAGATACCGAATAGCGGGTATCGATGGCTGGTTTAAAGATTTCAACCTTTAAACGTGCAATTTTTGCACGCTTGAGCCGTCTGATCAACTCCTCGGTTTTTCCGGAAAACATGGAGCCAGCGATAACTTCAATGCTACCGGATTTTTTTTGTCTGTCAATTCCCCTTTCAATAAACATGTAGGTTATATGCTAAAGATTTTTGTATTTTTACCCTGTTTCAACAAGCGTTTCCCCGACTTGCTTTTCAGCATTGGCAAGGACAGTTCGATTGTGAAAACAAAGGTAAATTTAAATCATTACGAAGTAAAATTGAATTTGAAATAGCGATTAAAATCACAGGTACAAAATGGACAAGCGGAAATTGGTAAATATAATCATCAAAGATCTGGAAGAGATAAAAGCCCTGACAGAAGAAGTGGCAGAAAGTGAGGATGATTCCTCCCTGATCATTGATCTTGCTTTGAACAGGGCACGGCTCTTGTGCCAGGAAATTGGATTACTGCGCGAATTGGCCGGGAATTCAACCTTCACCGAGGAAGAGACTTATCAGGTCAGTTATGACAGTGAAGAAGAGGAAAGTGCAGTGGGCCATTTTCCCGATCCTGAACTTGAAATCCTGAATTTTGAAGACCGGGATTTCTCCGACTCAGAAGAATTGCCCCTTGAAGACGAGCTGGAAGAAGAGGAGGAGGAAGAGGAATTGGAAGAAAATCTGGAGGAAGATTTAGAGGAAGAGGAGGAAGATCTGGAAGAAAATTTGGAGGAGGATGAGGATGAAATCTCAGAAGAGGATCTGGATGAAGCCGATTTGAGCCCGGAGGAAGAGAACGAAGAAGAAGTAGAAGAAGTAGAAGAAGAAAAAGTAACCGCCGAAGAACCTAAAGAGGAACCGAAAGAGGAAATCCATCGGCCAGAAACGAAGATTCAAAGTACAGAACTAAAAAATGGTCCACAGCCTGGGGTG
>DASXUZ010000220.1:0-2854 GCA_036504555.1 Prolixibacteraceae bacterium
ACCATATACAGAGCCATTTTTTAGTGTTCAACCCCAGAGCCATTGACCAGTTGGTTCCTTTTTTCGAATCAATCGAAATGGAAAAGATATTCGAAGAGAAGGATCAGGCAATATTGCGCCGCATGGTGATCAACGATTGGGAGATTGGGCTGACTCAATTCCTATTAGGCAAGGGATTGACAGGTGGAAGTTTTATCAACAGTCAGACCTTTTCACAATTGTATCTTTCTGGAAAAATGAAGAATGTAGGGCATAAATTGTATGCTGAATTAATTTATGCGGGATATCCGCTCCTGAAAAGAAAGGTGATCACAAAGAAGAGTTGGAAAGATGTTTTTCGTTCACAAAAACCATGGGAAAAGCTGATCCGAAAGTATGGGAACCCAGATTGGGAAATTGAAGCCTTGACTCAGGAGTTAATTCAAATGAGCGAGGAATCATAGAATCAATCAATGACGGATAAAAAAACCTTGACGACTTTAAAATAAACCAAATAAAGCACTACAAACTTCTGGACTAGCCATGAAAATATATACTTTCTTTTATAAAAACGGGTCGATCATCAAATCAGACCAGATTTATCAGCCCATTATGGCCGGAAATGCTTTGTTGCCCCAGCAATCAGCGATTCCAGGTGATGATACGGGTGACAATATATCAGTTAAGAATAAATATTTCAGCGAGTTAACTGGCATCTACTGGGTTTGGAAAAATACGACCAACGATGTTGTTGGAAGTTGCCATTACAGACGATTTTTAACTGCAAAACCTTATCCCTTCTTTCATCAGCTGAAGCATAACCTCTTGGCTAGCTTGAGAATAAACAAGAAAAAGCAAGGATTAATCTATACGACCAACATTCCGCTTTTCGAAGATCGGATCATTACCGAAAATGAAATTCTTGAAATACTTGAAACTCATGATGCCATTCTGCCTATGAGCCGTAAATTCAGGTATTCAATTGAAGAACATTACCATCGGTTTCACAACACCACCGATCTTCCCATTGTCAGGGAAATCATTGGTGAGAAATACCCTGATTATATCGATAGTTTCGATCGGGTATTAAAGCAAAATGAGCTCTATGCAAACAACATGTTCATCATGAAGCAGATTGATTATGAAATGTTTATGCAATGGTGGTTCGACATCCTTTTTGAATTTGAGAGAAAAGCCGAAATGTCACTCTATACCGGCTATCAGGAAAGGGTGATTGGGTTTTTAGCCGAACGACTGTTGACCGTTTGGTTTAAGCACCAGGAAATGAATATCAAAGAACTGCCGGTGATCTATTTTAGGAACCTGAAGAAAGAATAACACTCGGAACTCAGGCTTGAAGTAAAATGGCAGATGAATCTATTGTACATCTATGCCATTGCAACTTATCAGCGAATAACCAGCATTGAGACCCTTGGATTTTATTCATTCAATGTAGGTTTCATTCATTCAAACAGTTGTTTTGAAACATTGATCATTTTAGACCATGACCTTTGGTAATGCAAGGGTCCATTCAGGTATTGGTATATAAATTCCTTGTGCTTGTTGTTGATCAGTTCAATGGTTTTCACTTTGGCTTCTTTGTTGGTGCTTTTTCTTCTGGAGTTTTTGTGAACGCGGTAATAAAAACCGGTGATGGGTAACTTGACAACCTTGCCCTTGTTTTTCAGCAATGAAATCCAGAATTCCCAATCTTCCCAACCCCATGTCATGCGTTCATCATATCCGCCAACAGCCTGCCAATCCCTTTTTCGGTAAACAGCGCTGCAGAAAATCATGTTGTCTTTGGCCAGTGCATTGAGCGAAAACGGTTTGAGATCCCAATGGCCTGTTTTTTCTCCAAAGAACTGAGCATTGCAGTATACCAGGCTAACCTGTTCATCCTCCAGTTCCACAATTGCACGGCTGATGTAATTGGCTGAAATAAGATCATCGGCATCCAGGGGAAGAATGAAACTTCCGGCCGCCATCCTGATGCCCGTGTTTCGGGCAGCTGCGGGTCCCTGGTTATTCTGTTGTACGACTTTAATGACGGGGAACTGTTCAGAAAGCTCTTGGGCAATAAATATTGAATCATCCTGGGAGCCATCGTCAACAATGATAATTTCCAAGGACGCATAGTCAGAAGCCAATACCGATAAGACGGATTGCTCTAAAAATTCAGCATGGTTATAACAGGGTATTACGACACTTACCAGGTTCATAGTAAGATATATAATAATTTGTATTAACCCGAGTTCGACATAAGTATAAGAGTAACAAAGTAGCAAAGAGACAAAGCAAAAAAGGTTTAAATGAACGATTTCATCGTCCTATTTTAGTA
The DNA here is from genome assembly GCA_036504555.1 of Prolixibacteraceae bacterium. Classification (GTDB taxonomy): domain Bacteria; phylum Bacteroidota; class Bacteroidia; order Bacteroidales; family Prolixibacteraceae; genus Aquipluma. Next base: position 2,321 of record DASXUZ010000220.1, read on the forward strand.
GCAATAATCCCTAATGGGGTTAAATCCTTAGAAACTTTGCTACTTTTTTACTTTGTTTCTTTGTCACTTTGTTTCTTGTCACTTTGTTTCTTTGTTTCTTTGTCGCTTTGTTACTCTGTTACTTTGTTCCTTTGTTACTTATTTCAAAATCAGGTTATTAAAGTTAATGAATAATTTTGTCACTGCAGGCATTGGAATTAAAAAGAATTATTAGCTGTTTAATATTTCTTTACCTTTGCTACCGAACTAAATTGACATTCCATGAGCATCATCCATTATTATACATTGTGCTGGAATGAAGAACGAATCCTTTCAATGGTATTGGATTATTATTCTGAATTTTGTGAATCGATGGTTGTCATGGACAATGAATCGGATGACAATTCGCCATCGATCATCCATTCATATCCGAAAGCGACTGTTCGCACCTATTCCTCCAATGGGCAGATCAGGGATGATATCTACCTGGAGATTAAGAACAATGTGTGGAAAGAAAGCCGGGGGAAAGCCGATTGGGTGATTATTTGCGATGCG
>DASXUZ010000221.1:0-3201 GCA_036504555.1 Prolixibacteraceae bacterium
GTCTATCTGATACTTTTCTGATACCCATCTGTAACCTTTCTGTATGGTGAGGTTACAGAAAGGTTACAGATGAGTTACACATGGGTTACAGATGACAATGACAGAAGGATGGGGATAAGGAAGTAAAATCAAAATGTAAAAGATGTTATTTATAACAAGTCTAAACCAATGAATAATAAACACATAGGGACATAGGGGACATAGAATAATTATAAACTATGTGCCCTATGTGCCTATGTGATTAATAAATAACAAACAGATGAAAAGAAGAAGCCTGCTGGACTATTTTTTATAGAAGTTCATTTGCTGCAGGTAATCCCAACTGCGGTAGGGCAGGAAATGACGGATGTCCTTGCCTGCCTTGATCGATTCGCGGATAAAGGTTGAGGAGATCTCCATCAGGGGGGCATCGGCTACCTGCACGCGGAGGTATTTCTGAGCACTTTCAGGATTAAAGCCCGGACGAGGGTAAACAATGATGTCGTAATTGGCCAGCAATACATCGGCATTTTTCCATTTTTGGATGCTTTCCAGGTTGTCCGAACCCATCAGGATATAGAATTGGTGGGTTGGATACTTTTCGCTCAGGTAAGCCAGCGTGTCGATGGTATAGGAGGGCTTGGGCAGGGTAAATTCAACCTTGGAGGCACGGAATCGCAGATCATCCCCTATAGCCCGGTTAACCAACTCAAGGCGCTGATAGTCGTCCAGCAGGGTCTTCTTCTTTTTCAAAGGATTCTGAGGACTCACCACAAACCAAAGCTGATCGATTTCGGTGTATTCGACCATGTAATTGGCAATGGCCATGTGTCCCACGTGAATGGGGTTGAATGAGCCAAAGTAGAGTCCTGTTTTAATCATTGGTTTAGTTTCAAATTTTTTGAACGCATTGAATTTTAACTACTGGTCACCGGCGGTTGGCGGTAGGCTACAGAATTAGCACACCTTTGATCATTAAGTTAAATTAAAACCATTGCTTCGTGCTTGTTTTCATAGATCATGATTCCTTTGGTAAGCACTCACTCTGAAAAATTGGTGTTTGCCTTTTTAAATTATTCAAACATAGGTATGTATGCATTTTCTGGTATGATATACCTTGATTTTACAAAACATTTAAGACTTGCTCCTTGATTTTCTCCAAGTTGTCTTTCATCTGGACGACAATGCGCTGGAGGCTGCTCTCATTGGCTTTTGAACCGATGGTATTGATTTCACGACCTATTTCCTGGGCGATAAAACCCAGCTTACGTCCTGAGGGTTCTGATTCGTCCATTGTTTCAGTGAAATAGCTGCAATGGTTGGTCAGGCGCACCTTTTCTTCGTTAATATCGAGTTTTTCCAGGTAATAAATCAGTTCTTGCTCAAAACGGTTTTTGTCGATACTCCCATTCAGTTGCAGGGCATCCAGGCTATCCTTGATCTTGGCCCTGACGTTTTCCATCCTTTGGGTTTCGAAAGGTTCAACCTGGCTGAGCAAATCAAGGATGTTGGCGATATTAGACATGATATCTGTTTTGAGTGCCAGACCTTCCTGATCGCGGAAACGGTTGAGCTCTTCCAGTGATTTGACCAGGTTTTCACGCACCACGATCCATTCCGTTTCATCCAGTTCGTCATACACCATCTTGACGGTCTCGGGCAGGCGCATGATGCTTTCCATGATGGTTCCGTTGATTTCGAGGCCCAATTCCTTGTGAATGGTCTTCATCTGGCGGTAATAATCTTTGACAATGGAAACATTGATTCGCGAGGTGCTTTCCGTGCCAAGGTTGTCGAGATAAAGTGCAAAATCCACTTTGCCACGGGTGAGCATTTCGGAAATTAGCCGGCGGATTTCAATGTCTTTTTCACGGTACATGGCCGGTATACGGGTGTTGATATCGAGCTGTTTGCTGTTGAGCGACTTAATTTCCAGGGTAATTTTCTTATTTCCTACTTCGAATTCGGTTTTCCCGAATCCTGTCATCGATCTGATCATTGATAAATATTTTAGACTGCTAAGATAAGGAAAAAGAAGAAAGGAGAAAGGGAAAAAGGAAACGGGAGAAAGGAGACGGGAGACGGAAGAAAGGAGAAAGGAGAAGGGAGAAAATGAGGGGCTGGGTTATATACCCTCCCTTTTTTTCCTTTTCCCTTTTTCCTTGAATCATGCAATCACGCCAGAGCCAATGAGCTCGTCGCCTTCATACCAGGCGGCAAATTGACCGGAGGTGATTCCACGCTGCTCGTCATCGAATAGAATATACATTCCTTCTTCACGCTGGTAAATAGTTGCCTTTTCAAGTGGCTGTCGGTAGCGGATACGCAAGTCATAGCTTCGGCTTTCACCTGCCTTCATGACCAGGTCAGGGCGTATCCAATGAATCTCATCCTTTGGAATGAAAAGCCCTGGACGGTACAACCCGGGATGTTCGGTTCCTTCACCCACATATAATATATTGCGGTTGACATCAGTTCCCAGGACGAATAAGGGATCGGTATGGCCCCCAATATTGAGTCCCTTACGCTGCCCAACCGTGTAATAATGGGCGCCCCGGTGCTCACCGATGACCTCGCCGTTCCATGGCTTGTATGGAAATGCTGAGCACAGCTTGCGGAAGTTCTCTTCCGTCTTTTCGACGATCTTTTTCTTGGCAATGAACTCGGCAGGGATTTCAATCACGTTACCGGTTTTGGGTTCCAGTTGTTGCTGCAGGAAGGTAGGGAGATCGACTTTACCCACAAAACAGATGCCTTGCGAGTCCTTGCGCTCGGCACTTGGGAGATTGGCCTGACGGGCAATCTCGCGCACCTGTGGCTTTTCCAGATGCCCGATCGGGAACATGGCTTTTGACAACTGGTACTGGTTTAACTGGCACAGGAAATAGCTCTGGTCCTTGTTGTTGTCCTTCCCGGCCAGCAGTTGATGGATGAGCTGCCCGTCCTTTTCAATCTCAGAGGTACGGCAGTAATGACCCGTGGCCACAAAGTCTGCCTTGTATTTGAGACATTCATCCAAAAAGATATCGAATTTAATTTCCCGGTTGCATAGTACATCGGGATTGGGCGTTCGGCCTTTGCTGTATTCGGCAAACATGTAATCGACCACCCGTTGCTTGTAGTCTTTGCTCAGATCGACAATGTGAAAGGGGATGTCGAGTTTTTTAGCCACCATTTCAGCGATCATGGCATCATCTTCCCAGGTGCAGCGCGAGGTAATGG
>DASXUZ010000222.1:0-15482 GCA_036504555.1 Prolixibacteraceae bacterium
ATGCTCTTTTCAGATCGCTGAAGGTAGAGTTTATTGATCTTGGGATCGTCAATACCCCCTTCCAGCAGGGTAAGAACATATCCCTGGATGTTAAAAATGGGAGTTTTCAATTCATGGGACACATTGCCCACGAATTCCTTGCGGTATCGTTCAAGGTCTTTCAGACGGGTAATTTCGAGGGTTTGATTTTTGGCCCATTCTTCTACCTCTTTCTGAACATCGGAAATGTTGGTTGCGCTGAACTTTTGAAGCAGTTTCTCCTTTTTCCCGCTGATGGGCACTTCACGGATGGTTTTATAGATGGGCTGTATCTTTTCATTGATATATTTATTCAGGATAAAAAGAACGAGGAAATAGGAAATTGCCCCAAACAGGAGGATGAAAATGATGGAATAAACCGATTGGAATTCCTTTCCTGCCAGGATTAGAAAGCCCCCGAAATTAAAAATCAGTAGAAAAACCGAAATAGAGAGCGACAGTCGTTTTGCTGAATATGTCTTCATAACCGAATATGGTCTTAATTGCTGGGTGCAAAAATAGCTGAAATTTGGTCTATAGGTTTCACCAAGCGTGAAACCTATACAAAATATATAAAAACAAAAAATCCGGATCAGTAATGACCCGGATTCTTTACAATATCATAGCTGGAAATTAAATTCCAAAGGCACTTTTAATTCGGTCAACGTAGTCCAGTTTTTCCCAGGTGAACAGTTCGACGTACAGTTCGACGCGGCCATTGTATGGTGATTCAAACACTTTGGTCACAGTTTGAGGCTTGCGTCCCATGTGTCCGTAGGCGGCGGTTTCGCGATAAATCGGATTGCGCAGTTTGAGCCTTTCTTCGATGGCAGCAGGCCGCAGGTCGAACAGGTGCTGGATTTTCTCCGAGATCTGCGAATCGGTCAGGCCTGGAAGTGCAGTTCCACGGGTTTCAACATAAACCCCTACTGGTTTGGCCACCCCGATGGCGTAGGAAACCTGCACCAGCATTTCACGAGCCACGCCGGCAGCTACCATGTTCTTGGCAATGTGGCGGGCAGCATAAGCGGCTGAACGGTCGACTTTCGATGGATCCTTTCCTGAGAATGCACCTCCGCCGTGGGCTCCGCGTCCGCCATAGGTATCCACGATGATTTTACGGCCTGTAAGCCCTGTATCACCATGAGGTCCGCCAATGACGAATTTGCCGGTAGGATTCACGTGGTAGATGATCTCTCCGTCAAATAAATGCTGAACCCGTTCTGGCAATTGTGCTTTCACACGTGGAATGAGGATTTCGATGACATCCTGTTTGATTTTTGCCAACATGGGTTCATCTGCATCAAAATCATCGTGTTGCGTAGAAACGACAATGGTATGCACCCTGTTTGGTGAATTGTCGTCGTTGTATTCGATGGTGACCTGCGATTTAGAATCGGGACGCAGGTAAGTCATCACCTTTTGTTCGCGTCGGATAGCGGCCAATTCGACTAAAATGTAATGCGATAATTCAAGGGGTAGCGGCATGTAATTGTCGGTTTCGGAGCAGGCAAAGCCGAACATCATACCCTGGTCACCGGCACCCTGGTCCATTTTATCCAGTTTATCCACCCCGCGGTTGATATCAGGACTTTGCTCATGGATGGCACTAAACACCCCGCATGAATCACCGTCAAAGCGATATTCGGCTTTGGTGTACCCAATCTGGTTGATCACTCTGCGTGCAGTTTCCTGCACATCGACATAGGTTTTTGATTTTACTTCTCCGGCAAGAACTACCTGTCCGGTGGTAACAAGGGTTTCAATGGCAACTTTCGAGTTGGCATCGAAGGCGAGAAATTCATCTAAAAGGGCATCTGAGATCTGGTCAGAGACTTTATCGGGATGACCTTCTGAAACGGATTCGCTGGTGAAAAAATAACTCATAACTTGATTAATTTTATATGCCCAAAAACAATCAATGAAGCATTGAAAAGTCTTAGGTACAATAGATTATACAAAATAAGTTGTGGAATAATTGATCGAAAAGCAAGATGATAAATCGGATCGTTTTAGCATTTTTTTCCGTGGTTGCAATCAGTACAAATTTATCCACATAACAGGTGCAAATATATGAATTTTTTTAAGACCAGTAAGTCTTTATCTAATTTTATTTGGTCAATTCCTGAAATACATTCTCCAGGCTTTGTTGTTGTTCCTTCAAGGTCAACAAAACAAGGTGGTTGGAAACGGCAAAATGAAACAACAGTGGCCGCAGGTCAATGTTGTTGTCAGATTCGGCCAGAAAACTGGCCTGTCCGGTTTGTTCAATCTTAAGAAGTCCGGGGATCTTTCGCAGAGCGTCCACATCAGGGGTTTTGTCAAATTCAACCCACACGGTCTGCTTTTGAGCAAACTGCCCGCCTTTGAGCTGACTGATGGATCCGTCGGCTACCAACTTCCCTTTGTTAATAATGATTACCCGGTTGCAGACAGCCTCCACTTCCTGCATGATATGGGTTGAGAGCATCACTGTTTTGTGTTGGCTGATCTGGCTGATCAATTGCCTGATTTCCTCCAACTGATTGGGGTCCAGTCCGGTGGTTGGCTCATCCAGGATCAGGACAGCCGGGTCATGGATCAAGGCCTGGGCCAATCCAACCCTTTGGCGGTATCCTTTCGAAAGGGCTCCTATTTTTTTGTGTTGCTCAGCTTTCAGGCCGGTCATTTCCACCATCTTCATGACCTGTTCTTTTTTATGCTGAAGCTGGTAAAATCCGGCCACCATTTCGAGGTATTCCCGCACATACAAATCGGTATAAAGCGGGTTATTTTCAGGCAGATAGCCAATTTGGGAGCGAATGGCAATATTTTTGGTCTCTACCATTTGGCCGTTGATTTCAACCGATCCATCCTCGGGGGCCAGGTAGCCGGTGATAATTTTCATCAGGGTCGATTTGCCCGCACCGTTGGGGCCCAGGAATCCAACCAGCTCTCCGGTTCCTATTTCAAACGAAACCTGGTCAAGAACCTTTTGGCTTCCATATGATTTACTGATCTGCGATACCCTGATGGTCATGTGTGCCTTATTTTAAGTTCTACAAAAGTAAAGAATTCTGCTGATTGGCCTATTCAGATTTATTTTTCTTTATCTCTCTGAGCCTTTCGTTTTTATTAACTTTAAATTAACTTTGTCCCCCAACTATAGAGGTTAAAATGAAGGATCAGAACTTTAATTACATCGAAGATTTGACAAGATACCAGCGACAAAAAACATCGCTGGTGCGCATAGGTGGAGTGTTGCTGGGCGATGAAAATCCGATCCGGATACAATCAATGACTGATACCGACACCAGTAACACAGAGGCTACAGTAGAACAGATTATCCGCATTATTAAATGCGGGGCCGACATGGTCCGCGTGACGGTGAGAGGGGTCAATGATGCCGAGAACCTGCAAAATATCAAGCGGGAACTAGTGGCTCGTGGATTCGACAACCCATTGGTGGCCGATATTCACTTCAATCCGCATCTGGCAGAGATTGCAGCCAAATATGTATTCAAAATCCGCATCAATCCCGGTAATTTTTACGACAAACGTGCCAAGTTTGAGCATCATCTTTATACGGATGAAGAATATAAAACCGAACTTCAGAAGATTGAAGAACAGTTTATCCCATTTCTTGAGATTTTAAAAAATACCAATACAGCCCTGCGAATCGGGGCCAATCAAGGGTCCTTATCCGATCGTATCATGAGCCGTTATGGCGATACGCCATCGGGAATTGTCGAGTCCGTGATGGAATTTCTGCGCATTTGCAAGAAGCAGGATTTTGCCAATGTGGTAATTTCCATCAAATCGAGCAACACGCGAACGATGGTTTATACCGTGCGTCTGCTGAGCTACAAGATGCGGCTTGAAGACATGAATTATCCGCTTCACCTGGGCGTTACAGAAGCCGGAGAAGGGGAAGATGGACGCATCAAATCAGCCGTTGGTATTGGTGCCCTGCTGGCTGATGGCATTGGGGATACCATTCGTGTTTCCCTGACCGAAGCGCCTGAGAATGAAATATCGGTGGCCCGCAAGCTGATCAACCACATCGAATCCTACAAGGGCCATAAACCCATCAAAGCGCCTTTATTTGCACAAATCAACCCCTTCGAATATGAACGCCGCTCCGTGAGGCCGGTATTGCGCCTGGGCGACAATTTTCTGCCCGTTGTAATGGCCGATCTTCGTGGCCGTTCGCTCTCGGAAATTCTTCCTTTGAGGGGCAAGCAGATTCCAGAATACTTTTTCAACAACAATGAGGTGCTTGATCTGGAAGGAAATTCCTATCCGGTTCTTACGCTTGAGGAATATTTATTTGGGGGATCGCACTGGGGACAAACCAAATTTATACGTACCAACAAAGAAGAGTTTGACCATTTCATGAATGAGAATCCTGAAATTATCACCAAACTCAAACAAACCAGGAAAACCATCCTGATACTGGAAAGCTTTAATAGAAATCCGTTTGCCGAACTGCGGGCTTTCTTTATGACCCTTGAATCACATATCTGGAAAGTTCCAGTGGTCATATTCAGAAAATACAACGAACGCTACCTGGAGAATTTACAGATCAAAGCGGCGGCCGATCTGGGTGGTTTGCTCATTGACGGTTACGGCGATGGCATTTGCATTACCAACGAATCGGAACAGATCACCTTTACAGATCTGAAAGACCTGAGCTTTTCGATCCTTCAGGCAAGCCGGATGCGATTGACAAAGACAGAATTCATTTCCTGCCCTGGATGCGGACGAACCTTGTTCGACCTTCATGAGACCACCATCAAGATCAAAGCGCATTTCAATCACCTGGATCACCTGAAGATTGGGGTGATGGGCTGCGTGGTGAATGGCCCCGGCGAAATGGGGGATGTCGATTACGGATTCGTAGGTGCCGGCACTGGAAATGTAAACCTGTACAAACAGCAGAAATTGATCAAAAGACACATTCCTTTTGAACAGGCTGTTGAAGAACTCGAAGCCCTGATCCGCGAAAATGGCGATTGGAAAGACCCGGAAGCATAGAAAAGTTTAAAGTTTAAGGTTTAAAGTTTAAACTCTTCCCTGATGTGCGAATTTTAATTATTTTCGCCGAAACTTTTTTGAATCATGAAGGTAAATATTGTAGGGGAAAGGAATTCTGTCTTTAATCAGTTCATGGCAGAAATCAGAGATGAGGTAATTCAGAAAGATCCAATGCGGTTTAGAAGAAACCTTCAACGTTTGGGCGAGATTTTCGCCTATGAAATCAGTAAAGAGATGGATTATCAAACTACTGAGGTAAAGACTCCGCTTGGAGTTGCCAAAGTAGAGACCATGATCCAGCACCCGGTTTTAGCGACCATTTTGCGTGCTGGCTTGCCTCTTCAGCAAGGCTTACACAATATCTTTGACCATGCCGAGAATGCCTTTATTTCGGCTTATCGCAAGTATGACGAGAAGGGTGAATTCCACATCGAATTCGAGTACCTGGCCTCGCCCTCATTGAATGAAAAGGATGTCATCCTCTCCGACCCCATGCTGGCTTCTGGAGCATCGATGGAAATCGGCTACCAGGCTCTGCTGAAAAAAGGAGCTCCCAAACATGTTCACCTGGTGGTGGTGATTGCCAGTGCACAGGGTGTTGAATTTATAAAAAAGCACATTACCGCTGACAACGTAACCCTTTGGATTGGTGCCGTTGACCCCGATATGACCTCCATGTCGTACATTGTTCCCGGATTGGGCGATGCAGGTGATTTGGCTTTCGGAGCAAAGATTGATTCGCACTAGAGAAAAGTTCAAAGTTTAAAGTTCAAAGTTTAAAGTTGCGTGCCGATCGGGTGCGACCTAGTATTTGAAACTTTTAACTTTAAACTTTAAACTTTACCCTTTCAACTTTCAAGGTATCGGTGCATTCGTGCAACAACTGTGCGATACTTTTTTGAAGCAACGGATGCAGGAGCCCGGGGGCAATTTCATTGATAGGTACCAGCGCAAATTTCCGATCCTGAATACGTGGATGTGGGATGCTGAGATTTTCAAGTGAAATGACCTGGTCGCCGTAAAACAAAATATCAATATCAATGATCCGCGAATCGTACTGCTGCGCCTTTCGGGTCCGGCCAAGCAGTTGTTCAATCTGCTGGGTCCTTTCCAGTACTTCCTGCGGAGAAATTGAAACCGATAGTTCGAGCACCTGGTTCCAGAACAAATCGGTTGATTCAAAGCCCCATGGCTCCGTCTCATAAATGTGCGACTGTCGTGTAATTTTACCCACCTGCTCATTTAAAAGCAGTATCGCTTCCTCAAATACTTGTCTTTTGTCTCCCAGGTTTCCACCCAGCAACAAATAGATTTTTATCATCAATGCAGATTTAATTTATTCATTCACTTTCCAACAAACACCTTTGGCGGGGCCTATATTTTCAATCCTTTTAGCATGGATCCATTTAATGAATTCATCGCCCCAGGTTTCCTTCCATTCACTATTTTAATTTTATAGGGTCATATCATCATTCTTATATTGAAAACCTTCGGGGTTTGTAACAAAAACACTAAATTCGTACAAATCTATTGTACATTTTCGAAATAAGTAAACAAATACGATACACATGAAGGAATTTTTCAAATTTATGCTCGCCTCCATTGTTGGAGTCATCATTGCGGGTCTGCTATTGATCCTGATCACCATTGGGATTATTTCGGCCATGGTTTCAGTTTCGGATCAGCCGGTCGTTATTTCATCCAATAGTTTACTGATCCTCAAATTTGATTACGACATTGTGGATCGTGCCAAGAAAAGTCCCTTTGAAGGCATGGATTTCGGTATGTTTGAAGGTGAAAAGACTGTGGGATTGAACGATTTGCTGGACTGCATCCGCAAAGCCAAAACCGATGACAACATCAAAGGCATTTACCTCAACCCCATGGATATCATGGCCGGAATGGCTTCGGTTGAGGAAATCCGCTCGGCGCTGAAAGATTTTAAGACTTCCGGAAAATTCGTCTATGCCTACGGGGAATATCTGACTCAAAAGGCCTATTACCTGGTATCAGTCGCTGACTCGGTGGTGATGAATCCACAGGGATCGGTCGATTTCAGGGGATTGGGCGGAGAACACAGCTTCTACAAAAAAGGCCTTGAAAAACTGGGCATTGAAGTTCAGATTGTGCGTCATGGCAAATTCAAATCTGCTGTCGAACCATTCCTGCTCGATAAAATGAGCGATGAAAACCGTCTTCAGACTGAAACCTATTTAAAAAGCATCTGGAAGGAAATGCTGACGGATATATCAGCTTCCCGAAATTTGAGTATCGACGAACTGAATAACATTGCAGACCAGGTTGCCTCCTTCCGCAGAGCTGATTTTGCCAAACAGATGAAGCTGGTCGATCGCCTCAAATACAAGGACCAGGTGCTCGATGACCTGAAGAAACTTACAGGGACCAGAGAAAAAGACGATATCAGCGCCATTGAAATCCATAAGTATGTCAAAGTCCCTGAATCAACCGACGGCAAAGGGCTGGCCCGCAAAAAGATCGCTGTCATCTATGCCTCCGGGAGTATTGATGCAAGCATTTCGGGCGATGGGATCAAATCGGAAGATCTATCCAGGACCATTCGGGAGGCCCGTCGCGATTCATCGGTCAAAGCCATCGTGTTGCGCATCAACTCACCCGGCGGAAGCGCTTATGGATCAGAAGTTATTTGGCGCGAAGTGAAACTGGCCGCACAGACCAAACCAGTCATTGCTTCCATGGGCGATGTGGCTGCTTCAGGCGGATATTACATTGCCTGTGCTGCCGATACCATCCTGGCCGACCGCACCACCATCACCGGATCAATCGGCATCTTCGGAATGATTCCCAATGTTGAAAAGCTGATGACCGACAAGCTTGGAATCACCCAGGACGTGGTAACCACCAACAAACATTCGGACATGATTTCATTGACCCGTCCCATGACCACCTTTGAACGCGACCTGATGCAACAAACCATCGAAGAAGGCTATACCACATTTATTACCCGGGTAGGCGAAGGCCGTAAGATGAGCCCAGCTGATGTGGATGCCATCGGACAGGGCCGCGTATGGGCAGCAAGCAATGCCAAAGAAATTAAACTGATTGACGCTTACGGAGGATTAACCGAAGCCATCGCACTGGCCAAAAAGATGGCAAAACTTGACACCTACCGCATTGTCAACCTGCCCAAACAGAAAGATACCTTTGAAGAATTATTGAAAGGGTTCTCAGGTTCAGCCAAGGCCAGTTTGATGAAAGATGAACTGGGCGAAAACTATAAATACTATCAGCAATTGCACAACATTATTTCAGAAAAAGGAATTATGGCCCGCATGCCCTACGATGTTGTGATTCAATAATTAAGCATTTCAAAAGTAAACACATAGACACATAGTAAACATAGAGTTATTTAAACGATGTGTCCTATGTGCCTATGTGTTTAATAATAAGAAAATATGAAGATCCTTTGCCTGCTGATAGGTTTGAACCTGCTGTACCTGAGCGCCTACTCACAAAAAACGGAGGCCTGTGTAATAAAAACTTCGCTTGGGAATATCCGCATTGAACTGTATGCGGATAAAGCCCCTGTAACTGTGGCCAATTTCCTGAAGTATGCTGACCATCAATTGTATGATGGAACTAACTTTTACAGGGTTTGTACCCCTGAAAACGAGAAAGAGCGAAGCATAAAAATTCAGGTCATTCAAGGGGGCGATGTTCCCGAAGGTAAACAGTTTGAACCCATCGTCCTTGAAACAACCCGCCAATCGGGAATCAGTCACCACGATGGAACCTTGTCCATGGCCAGGGATGCCCCCAATTCGGCTACCAGCAGCTTTTTCATTTGTATCAACGATCAGCCTGAACTTAACTTCGCAGGGAAAAGAAACCCCGATGGACAAGGGTTTGCCGCCTTCGGTCAGGTAACCGAAGGCATGGAAGTGGTCAAAAAAATCCAGGCACTGAAAGAAAAGGGTCAATACCTGATTGAGCCGGTTTTGATTTATTCGATCCGAAGAATTGATTAACCTGCATTTGATCCAAGGGAATCAGTCCTAATTATTTGTTTGCAATGCCCTCAATAAAATCCTTTGGAATAGCTGAACTATGACCAATTCAATGTCCTCTTGCTGGTAGGAGAATCGAATGAGAATACTATCCGGATAGTTGGGGTATTGATACACACTCTTAGGATACTCCAACGATAGAAAAAGGATACAGAAACAATACAGGACGTATACAGAAACAATACAGAAACAATACAGAAAGCACACAGAAAATATCCAGAAAGCTGGTAGTTACCAGTAATTTCCTGCGGGTATGAACCCATTCGGAAGGTACTTGAACAGGGCATGCGAAAGAACTATCTAAATAGGAGACAGATAGAATTGATCTTTGAATTGTTGACTGTATCAACGCTTCAGTGAAGATAGTAAAAAATCATGGTTCAAGAGCAGGAAAAATCCATAACTGTAAGAGAAATCACCCGTTGGCACATCGATGAAACCTTCGACCTGGAAAGCCACCCGGGCATCCTTAACAATTTCCTTTTGCCAGAAGTATTTGGCCGATAGCATTGAACGGTCGGTCTGGGTAAAGGCAGGATCGCTGTCCGAAACCGACTGGTAGAGCAAGCGGCCTTTGGGGGCGATAAACTGGAAGCCATTCCAATACGAAAGTGAAATCAAGGCATGACGCATCTGGGCACTTGCTCCAAGCAAATAGGCATGTCCCTTGCCAAATGGGTAGGTATTCGAATCTTCGGTGATGGCCTTGTAGCCCAGCCAATGACCATTCAGGTTGATGGTTTTGAGTCTCTCACCGCCCATGTTTAGGGCCAATTCCCATCCGGCGGCTACATTAGCATGGGTTTGAACCCTCAAATCGCTTGAATCAATTTCTCCACCCTTGTGGTAAAACAACAACTGTACGGGCAATTTTACAGATAGGACTGAATTCTGATAAACGGTATATCCGCCCGTCAAACCAGCCGTGAAATGCTCCTGGAATGGATCGTTCCTTTGAAGAAACTGTTCCCAGCTGATCCATGTTTGCAGATTGAGCTTGCAGGTCGAATATAGAAATTGAAGCCCGGACTCCGGGAGATCAGTATAAATTCGTTCCGGCTCCCATAGTTGGTCCATCAAACCATGCTGGTTATTTTGATCCAGGTTTCCGACAACCGACGTAAAATGTTCATTGAAACGGTACCGTGCTGAGAACCATGGTACGACATTGACGACCCTGTCCAATCCACTGTATTTGACAAAGTGACCGCCCACTTCAACCGTCAGCGCATCGGTGGGTGAATAGCTCAGCTTGGGACGAAACAGTGCACCCGGGAGGGTATAACCATCGACAAAGTTCCCCAGGTACTCGTTGTTCTGGAAAAATCCCAGGCTCTCGAACCTGAAGTTGAGTTCTCCTGCCTTTACTTCCTGCTGGCTTTTGTAGAAGGAAGCAAACTGCTGAAAATCCTGACTCTGCAAATGGCCTGTACATACAACCAGGGAAAATAGTAGAGCAGGAATTATTTTTTGCCACTTGTCCATTCGGTCCATGATCAAGTATTTTAGTTATTTATGCTTTGGAAGGATCAACCGGTCATACAAAAATAATAGAAACACTGCACTTAAGGCGATTGAACTGAAAATAATCCAGACAGACTGTGGGTTGTAACTCACCCACAGGAAATCGGTTAACTGCTGTTGTGAAAAGTTCATCTGGCGGGCCGCTTCATTGAAATAATCGGTTTTGGTAAAGTGATCGTTAATCTCTGGAACCGTTAATCCACGTTTGGCCACTTCAGCCTTGAGAAGGAAAAGTTTGTCGGCCACTTTTTCATAAGGAGCACCTGACAAGAACCCGGCGATGCGGTGTCCAAGGGCTATGGGCAAAAATGACGTTCCCATGTACAATGCCTTTTTATCAGCAGGAGCAATATTTCCCACATATTCGGTATATTTGGGAGAACTGCTCATTTCACCCAAACTGAAAACCAATAATCCAAAGAGTACGACCCATCCACTTTGAAAGGCGAACATGAGGAAAAGACCAATGGAGAGAACGAAAATACCACCTATCATGGCATTCAGGGGCTTGAAACGCATCACGAAAGCGGAGATGGCAATCTGGAAAACAATGATGAAAAAGGAATCCATGCCGCTCAAAGTGACCGCATTGATGGTTCCGGTACCGCCTCCCAGCAGGTCGGCCAGTCCGGGAAAAATAGAATGAATGCCGTTATAAAGCGTTGCTGTATTGACCCAGTCGCTCACAAAATTGGGGAACGTGTAATACAATTGATTAAAGGCTGCCCAGAAAACGGACATGATCAAAAGAAAAATGGCATAACGCCAGTTTTTTAAAGTGACATATATGTTTTTAAAGGCCTGGGTAATAGAAGCCAACACCCCGTTGGTCTGTACTTCCCTTTCGGGCTCTTTAAAAAAGATCAGGGTAATGAGTAAATTGATGGCAATAGAAACGATCGAGAGCATAAAAACAAAGTTCCAGCCTTTACCCAAAACAATCCCGGCCACCGTTGGCCCAATCCAGCCCCCGATATTGACCATCATGTAGAAAATGCCAAACCCGATGGAGGCCGTTTCCGAATTGGTGGTTTTGGAAATGGTAGCCGAAATGATGGGTTTAAAAAATGCACCCCCCACGCAGATCCAGATAAAGGACACAAAGACCATGTTGAAACTATCGAAATGCTGGATCATATAAAATCCCGACATATAGATCATGAATGCAAGGAACAAAACCCGCTTGTAGCCAATCCGGTCAGCAATAGCCCCGGTGATGATAGGTAAAAGATACAATAACATGGAACCAGTTCCCATGATAACTCCTTTTTGCTCGGGTGAAAAACCCATTGCACCCGTTTCCTTGGAACCCACCAGGAAAAGACCGAAGCCCATATAAAAACCATACCAGGCATAGCGTTCAAACAGCTCGATGATGTTGGCCACCCAAAAAACGGTGGGGTATTTCTTAAATATGCTCAATTTTGACATGGAATAAATCTTAAAAATAAAGTTGTGCAAATTAGTAAAAAAAGGAGAGCCAATACGGTTCGAGGCCATCGAATACATTACCGGTTGAAGGATTGGTCAAAACTCATTTGATTGCTACTTGTTCAGGTGCCAGATGGGGAGAAAAAGTGGTCTGAGGCCTGCCTGTTTGTTTGAATAGAACAGATCGGTCATGAATAGAAAGAAAATTATAAATATCCCATAAATCTGAACATCTGCTTTGTTTAAACTGTTGTCTAATTAAGAATAATTAACGAAATAGACTGAATTGCAAGCCTATAAAACAAAGCTTTTTAGTATTTTTGTTGATCTGTAACAAATGGAAGCCATGAAACCAATTGCATTGATCACCGGCATATTCCCGTCGGTGAAAATCAATCACTTTTCTGTCTTCAATTCAGGAATAATTAATTAACAACTCATTAAATATGAAGCTTTCAAGAACAAAAAAAGCAGTGATAGTCGTTCTGGGGGTCTGTTTCTTTACCCTCAGCTTTTACAGCTTTAAACAAGACGATAAGAATTTCCAGATTGCCAAGAACCTTGATATTTATTACACGCTCTTTCGGGAATTAAACCTTTTTTACGTCGATGAGGTGAATCCGGACAAACTGGTCAAGACCAGTATTGACAAGATGCTGGAATCTCTCGACCCGTACACGAATTTCATTTCGGAAGATGATGTGGAAGATTTCAAGTTTATGACAACGGGCGAGTATGCCGGAATTGGTGCTCTGATCAGCAAGCAAAAAGGCAAGATTGTGATTGCCGAACCCTACGAAGGTTTTCCGGCCCAGAAAAGCGGATTAAAGGCCGGTGATATTGTCCTTGAAGTGGGTGGAAAATCGACCGCTAAACTTTCGACTGAAGATGTCAGTAGCCTTTTGAAAGGACCCTCGGGTAAACCGGTCGTCTTAAAAGTGGAACGCTATGGTCAGAAAAAGCCTTTGGACATTGAAATTATCCGGGAGAAAATCCAGATTGACCCGGTACCTTATTATGGAATGCTGGACAAGGAAACCGGTTATATCCGACTCTCCAGCTTTACGGCTGACTGTACCGAGCGGGTAAAAATGGCCTTCATTGATTTGAAAGAAAAACAGGGTGCCAAGACCCTGGTGCTCGATTTACGATCCAATCCGGGAGGCTTGTTGGTGGAGGCTGTGCGTATGTGCAACCTTTTCGTTCCCAAAGGCCGGGAAATTGTAAGCACACGGGGAAAAGTGAAACAATGGGACAAGGTATATAAGGCAACCGAAAATCCACTGGATACGGTAATGCCCATCGCAGTTTTGGTGAACCGTGGATCGGCTTCAGCCTCTGAAATCGTTGCCGGGGCGATCCAGGACCTGGATCGTGGGATGATCATCGGCACCCGTACCTTTGGCAAGGGACTGGTTCAGACCACCCGGGATTTGAGCTACAATGCCAAACTGAAAATCACCACGGCCAAGTATTACATTCCCAGCGGGCGCTGCATCCAGGCCCTGGACTATACGCATCGCAATGAAGATGGCAGTGTGGGGGTGATTCCAGATTCACTGATTTCAAAATATACCACCCGAAAAGGACGAATTGTCTTTGACGGGGGAGGCGTTGCCCCAGATGTGGCGGTCGAAGATCAAACCTTGAGCAACCTGTCGGCCAATTTAATTACTCAATCCATCGTGTTTGACTATGCCACTTATTTCAATTCCAAAACTGATAAAGTAGCCGTTCCTGAAGCGTTTACAATTACCCCTGAAATCTATTCTGATTTTACCCAATTTGTCAAGAAACAAGATTTTAAATACGAGTCAAAAACAGAAGAAGAGCTTGATAAATTGTTGGAAGTTGCTAAAAAGGAAAAATATTACGACATTTCTAAAAAGGAATTTGACACCCTGAAAGTCAAACTGGGGCACAATGTGGACCAGGATCTGGACCATTTTAAAAAGGAAATCTCGGAGTTATTAACCGATGAAATTGTTTCAAGATATTATTACCAGAAAGGAGCTATCAAAGCAGCCCTGAAGGAAGATCAGGATGTGGACAAAGCCATAGAGATCCTTAATAAACCGAATGGATATGCAGCCATATTTGATGCCGGAAGAGTCATCAAATCCAATTAATAAAAATAAAACCCGGATCCCGAACATTCGGGATACCGGGTTTTATTTTTATCGATTGGTTATTATTCTTAAAATCCGAATACCTGCGGAAACTTGATGGCCATTACCAGGGTAATTACAATCAAAATCCCAAGCCCTACAAAGAATAATATGACTCCAAGTTTTAAAGTATTTTTTGTTTTTACCAGTTCTGTGGTGGAATCGATCTTGTGGATGGCTTCAACCAGTTTCTGAAGGGCCATCTGGTCTTTCACAATATAGTTGTAAGCGCCATATTTCATGGTATTAATGGCAATATCGATTTTATCATTGCCCGATAGAAAGATGAACTCTACTTTGGGGTGTATCTTTTTTGCTTTGATCAAAACTTCAATCCCGGTCATCCCATCCAAAAGATAATCCTGGATGACAATGTCGGGATTTTTATGCATGTTTTTCAACGCCTCTTCGCCTGTCAAATAGGATTCTACCTTGGTAAACTTATGGGTTTTCAGATAACTCACAACCAGTTTGTTGTAAATATGGTTATCTTCAACTACGAATATAAGGGGATTCTTTGTGTTTTGCATGCTAAATTATTGTTTTAATCATTTGTGCAGGTCGAGTTATATCTTTGTCCAATCTCCATTATTCTTATCAATAATTAACAGTATTACCGAGTAACCAAAATTAGAAAAAATAAATTGATCTGATCAATAATTTTATTACAAAACGATTGTTTTTCATTTTTGGTGTTTTTTACCTTATATATTTCTCATTTTTAAGCCTCCCTCGGATCAATTAGGAGGGATCTGTATCCCACGGATAAAAAAAGACTTGAGGTTTCAAACAATTCATCCTCTAATAGTTATACCTTACTTTCGCCCAATCAATCACTCCCTTGAGGTTCAATTTCCACAGTTGAGGTAATAAAATTCTCCCGGATGAAACTTCCTTTTTTCAGGGCTTAAATATGTTGTACAGCTACTATTCGAAACTTCATCGGATTCACTTTTCAAGAAATGAATGTTACAATTCATTCATTGAGCCTTCAAGACTTCCTTTTTTCCCTTTGCGTATGACAACTGGTACAAGTAACTGAATGAATATTGTTGGGACTTTTTATATCGACATATGTGGTATTCATTTTGGTAACATCGAGTTTGCAATTCGAAATGGCTGGATGACAGTTTCTGCAAGAGTTCCTGGCATCGTTCGAATGGGGTGAATGACAGGCCATGCAACTCAAACCTTCATGGACTCCTGTTGGTGTGCGGTCATCCTGGGAACCAGTGGCATGGGCAAAATTCGGTGCATGGCATTGAATGCAGAGTCTTTG
>DASXUZ010000223.1:0-12798 GCA_036504555.1 Prolixibacteraceae bacterium
TGTTTGCAATGCATCTGCCCGATGAGTTTTTTGAAGAATCGGAAGACATTGACAGGGTGGGTATTATTGGCGGATATGTTCAGGGCAATGAGCCAAGTCATCATGTGCCTTATATGTACAATTGGGCTGGTGCTCCCTGGAAAACAGCCGAGAAAATTCACCAGATTATCAATACCAAATACAACCCGGTGCCCGATGGATTGTGTGGCAATGACGACTGTGGCCAGATGTCGGCCTGGTATGTATTTAGTGCCATGGGATTTTATCCCGTTTGCCCTGGAACCAACCAATATATTATTGGCAGTCCTTGTGTCCGGGAAGCCTCGATCGAGGTGGACAATGGAAGAAAATTCATAGTAAAAGCGATCAATTTGAGTGATCAGAATATCTACATTCAATCGGTGATGCTGAATGGTCAGCCCTGGAACAAAACCTATATCACCCATGAAGACCTAATGAAGGGCGGTGAGCTGATATTCAACATGGCCAGCAAACCCAACAAAAAATGGGGAACCTCCAAAGAAAGTCGCCCATATTCAGTTTCAACGGATGAGTTGTAAGATACATTGATCAGGAAGACCACAAATTCAATGATTTGTGGTCTTCCTGATTGCCTTGAAAAATGAATAAATAGAAATTATAAATCCTTAAATCCTAAGGACATATCGGGAGCCATAACCTTAATTAGGGGAGAATCATTTCCCGAAGCCCAACTATAGTAAGCTTACTATTATTTGATCCCATCAGCCCATCAGTATATTGAGTTATCTTGCTGATAATAATGCTGTTAAAATTACAATTTTGGACATTCTAATTTTCTGTTAAATCTTTCAATAAAACAACATGTAATCCTTGTATATTAAAAATAATATCACCAAATTTGATACAACTATTATTTAATATATAATTAGAACTTCCAATTATGAAAAAAATCTTTACCTTTTTAGTAGGCTTATTTCTAGTAACACTTGGTATGGCGCAAGTTCCAACGGGCGTTTTTGCAAAAGCGACTAAAGCTCCTGTAATCGATGGAGTAGTGGATGATGTTTGGGCAAAAGCAACCGTTTATAACATCAATACACCATCAACAGGACAAACTCCTACGCTTGGAGAACCTGGACAAACAACCTGGCAAGGTTTATGGTATACTGACGGAATCTATATATTGTTGAAAGTAACTGATAATGCATTTTATCCCCACTATGCTGTTACACCTGCCGGCGCCTCCTATGAGTATGACAAGCCAGAAATTTACTTCGATGTGAATCCTGTATTGGTTGATGGCGGGGGACCTTTACCCAATGGTACCGGAAATGGGAATGGACATTATCAGTTTGCTCCTGCCTTTACCGATGGTAAAAATGATGGTACACTACTTACCGAAAATCAAATGAATTATGCTTTCAAAGTGACTGGCACAAACTATGTTGCTGAATATTTTGTTCCTTTTACCAAGTTGCTGGATAAGGACGGTGCACAATTTGACCAATTAAACACCATTGGCTTTGATATAACTATCATTGACAGAGATCCCGGCGACGCCTCTGCCAATAGCGCTGTATGGTCCAATACAGGATCTTCCTGGAGTAGCATGGATAATTCCGGTCAGGTAACTTTAGAAGATGCTGAACTTGGTATTCCGGTTGACAATATCACTATTACAACTACCAATGGAACAATTACAGACAATAAAGGTACCTTCCAATTGGCTGCAACAGTGGTGCCTGAATCTGCAACAAATAAAGTTTTAAAATGGAGCATTGTAGGCGGCACAGCTGAAGCAAAAATCAATTCTGTGACCGGTATCCTTACTGCTGTTTCCAATGGAACGGTCATTGTGAGGGCAGATGCAACAGATGGTTATTTTGCACAATCACAGGAAGTAACCGTAAACGTCACCGGTCAGGTAAGGGTCAAGTATAGCGATGAGGTTTGGAATACCAATAACCTGGTCAAAAACTGGAATTTCGACACCGATTTATCAAATTGGGGTGGATGGATCAGTGGAGCACTGGTTGGCGCAGTAGCTCCTGTTTCTGTCAACGGAGTCTGTGTGATGAAAACGGCAAAATCTCCAAACTTTTGGCTTTATCAGCACAATCAAATAGATTTGGGAGCTGAAGCCAATGTTCCATACACCTTGATGTTTAAATCATGGTCGACCGCCACGGCCGTTTGTCATGTCGATTTTGAAGACACTGAAGCCAACGATAATGCCCGCTATGGCACATCTACAGATCCGGAAGCAATCAATGGATCAGAATGGGTATACACAGTTACCACAACGCCAAAATGGTATACTTATCATGTAGTATTTAATAAAATGGTAGCATCAACGGTTCAGAAACTTCAATGGATGTTATCACTCTCAGATGAAACAATCTCTTTGGACAGTGTTCTGCTGGTTAAAACTGAAGAATTAGCAACCTCTGCAATTGTTAATCATCTTTCCAACTCGATAAAAGTATATCCTAATCCTGTTGGTGCTGACAACCAATTGACTGTAAGTACGGGTTTCGGGAATGCGAAAGTTGCTATTTATAATTCACTTGGACAAAAGATGATGGAAAAAGAGTCAACTGGCAATGTTGCAAAATTCAATGTATACAGCTTGCGTAAAGGCATATACATCGTGAAATTAAGCGATGGAAGAACCCAGAAATTTGTAAAGTAAATTTTCTAAGCTATATAATACTAAAAAAGCCTTCCGAATTCGGAAGGCTTTTAGTTTTATATAAAATATCATTAATGGGGATTAGGCTAAGCTTGAAATTATTCTTTTAGAATTTTTCTATAAAATGACTGATTGTCGATGTCAATTTTAACCAGATAGTGACCGTTTGAATATGCGGACATATCAATTTGTGCGGTATTTTTATTCAATGAAATGCATTTTGATTCTACCAGTAAGCCAGTATTGTTATAGACTTCAATTGTAGAGTTACCTTCGATTAAATGATCCGCTGAAATATTAACAAGACCTTTGGTTGGATTGGGAAATAATACAATTTTATTGGAATCAGAAAATTCTTTTATAGATGAACTTATTGGGTTGGGCAAGTACTTAAATGATTTGATGATAACTTCAGCTTCTTGCAGATTGGATGGTGCATTCCCATTAAATAACCATAAATTCAGGTGTAATCTTTCTTCACCTGCTGGTGGATTATTTACACCTTTATAGGTCCACTTGTTTATTAAATTGTCTACGCCATGTCCATAATCACTTTGGAAGTAAATCTCTGAAGAAGTCCATTTAAATTGATGAGTTGAGTAATCACCAGACAAATTCAATGGAAAACTTTTTTGATTGAGATTGTTGTAAGGTTGAGGTTGAATTGTATACCAACCATCTACACTGGCAGCATTACCCCATCTTGAAAATTCAATGTCAATTTCTCTTGATCCTGTTTCATATGTGAATAATCCCAGTACGATATTCTTATCTAATTTTTCAACGTTTGTTGCAACTTGAAAAGTATAGGCTCCATACCCTAATGACTGCAGGAGTGTAATTTCACTGCAATACCAATTATTACCTATTTTAATAATCTTCAGGTGAAGATTCCCCAGGTCATCTACCCAAATGTTTGAAGGACTGGCATTCCACTTATTGGGTCCAGGGCCTCCAATACCGCTCCTAACTTTCCATGTATAACCTGACCAGGTGATTTGAGAAATCGTAGGGATGGGGGCTACTGTAAAAATCTCAGCCCAATCATATTGGTCAGTGATGATGTAAGTCCCATCAATTTTTGAATATACAAAAGCATAACATGAATAAGATCCGTCGTTGATTGGAGTCACATTGAAAGGAAATGCTGAGGTACCGCCTACACTTATTGGTTTTGCATTTGCGGGATCATTTGAAATGTAATCCCAGGCGCTCAGCTTGTCGCGGTCAATCCATACTGCAATGAAAGATTCAGCTGGGGAAGGAAGTGGATTTTTGACCGTAAAACTTCCAATTGTCTGTTGCCCACTAGGTAAATATGATGGATTAAATGTTGGACCAACAGAAATATAGGGTGCATTTCGAGTAAATGTTTCTGAAACATTGCTGTTATTAATGGTAATTGTTCTGCTTCCCCAGAATTCCTTATTGTCAGTAACCGGGACATTTGGTATTGATGGTTTGTAGAAAACTTTATATGTGTAAGTTCCATTGACCAGGTTTGAAAATGTTGCCTGCCCCAAAGAATTAGTAGTTGCGGTTGAATATTCAATTTTACTGTCATCATAGAGTATCACTTCCGCGGCACTTTTGGCTACACCATTCACATTCTTGGCAGTAATCGTCAGGCTGTATGTTTCAGCTACGGCTGTTGCCGATTGTCCCCAAACGAAATCGGTAAACGAAGTCGCTGCATTCATTTCTGAAAGAACTACTTGCCAGGGAGAAGATTCCGAAATAAAAGTTTGAGCTTGATACGGTTTTCCGAAATTTGAACAGTCAACCTTACCAAGACATTGTTTCGAATTTGCCGTACCTGAAACGATAATAAATATAAAAGCTATCAATAGATTTTTTCCCATAATTGTTTGAGTTAGGTATTTTAACCAGTAATTGGTGAAAATAGAAGTGGAGAAAGCAGACAATTTCAATTTTCAAATCATCAATTATTTTCAATACTTCCTTATGCTATGTAAAAATACACTTTTATTGAAAAATAAACACTAATTCATTAAATAATAAACCTTGGTACGCTGGTAATTTTTCGTCAATTATTGTTCGTTATAATCAAAATTCCAAACAGACAATTTATTGTCGCGTTGCGGATGAAGTGATATCCTATTCTCCGCCAATACCGCCAATACCGCCAATTGGTATTTATAACCTTCAAAGGGTAGACAAAATTGCAACAACCAGTCAATTGAACTGTATAGGACAAAATACGTGATTGGCGGAATTGACGGTATGGCGGTTCTATCTCCAGAAGTCCAATAGCTATCAAATTCTGTAAGTGGTAGAATCTGCCAGTAAGGTCCTTAAAAGTAAAGGATTATTTCCCAAATTGTCAGGTGTGATAAGTGTTTGACTCATAAAACTGAAAACACCAGTGTTTGCTGATGTTTTCAGTTAAATTTGTCGGGGTAGCCGGATTTGAACCGACGACCTCGTCGTCCCGAACGACGCGCGCTACCAAGCTGCGCTACACCCCGTACAATTCCATTAAAGAATGAATCCTACTACAAAAATAATATATTTTCTGCTACCAACGAACAATGGTTACGCAATAAAAATTAGAATAATTATAGATGGGAAGAGGGGATTTAAAAATGCAAAAACACTTACCCTTTGTAAAGGATAAGTGTTTGTAGCTGCCATCCCTAGGTGGAAATTTTTATATTTTAGAATTGACTTTAGATTATCTTAAAATATTGATATTCATCCTTACGATGGACATCATACATGGATGAAAAACTCTTCTGTTGATCGTCTAACCTTGGTCAGATATTGGTATTTATCTTCCTGAGAACGATAACCCAAAGCAAGAACAACTTTGGCCTTTAATCCATATTGTGAGAGCTTAAGAATAGAATCATATTCTGCGGCATTAAAACCTTCCATTGGACAAGAGTCAATTCCCAGGTTTGCAGAGGCAACAAGGCCAAAACCCAGGGCAATATAGACTTGTTTGGTCAACCATTCTTCCAATTGAGCGGCAGGCTGTTGCAGATGTCCCTTGATCATGGTTGCATAACCTTGAAGGGACTCAATGGTGGTGTTTCTGGTATCTGCGATGAGTTGAATAAAATTGTCAGCATCTTTCTGATTAAAATCATAATCTACTGCAAAGACGAGCAGATGAGAAGCATCTGTAATCTGAGGCTGATCATAGGAAGCCTGGCGCAGGTTTTTTCGCACTTCCGGATTTTCAACAACCAATACCTGATAAGCCTGAAGGCCAATGGAGGAAGCTGATAAACGGATGGCTTCCAATAACTTTTCAAGATCGCCTTTTGAAATTATCTTGGTTGGATCAAATAGCTTGGTAGCATAACGATGATTTAATTTTTCTAAAAATTCCATAATATTGTATCTAATAATTTATATTCCTAATACGACAAACTTAATTAATACGTCTGATATCCTCATCTGTTTGTCACTGTGGTAATGTTTTAATAACCTGATATGACAACTCATTTAAGTTTTAGACACTGCAAATTTATGTCATAGATTGTAGCTTGAAATGGAAAAGTTATGGATTCGAAGGTACAAATCAACGATTGCAGCAAAATAGGATGGATTTTATAGTTATAGGTAGCCCTTTGGGAAATCCTCGCTTTCAAATTATGGCAAGTATTTTCATAGTTTGAAGAATCGTGGTCTTATCTCTAAGCTCTAAAAACCTATCGCCACAATAGTTTCCAGATGAATAGAAATGAAAAATCCGGTTTAACAAAGAACCGGATTTTAAATATAAATATCTTTTGAACGAACAATCGTAACGCGTCTTTAGACTGTAATATCCGGAGCTAATCTTTTTTTAGGCTTAACCGGGTTCCACGTGCCATGGCAATGAGAAAAGGATTGGTGATTAATACTTGATTGACACCGTTTTTCATGGCACCGAACCCATTGTCAAGTTTGGGGATCATGCCTTCACTGATCACACCATCGAGTTGAAGTTCTTTAAAACGATCATAGTTCAGTTCTGAAATGACTGAATTTTCATCCTCCGGCTTCAGTAAGACACCTTTCTTTTCAAAACAATAAAACAGGTTGACGGTATAATAATTTGATAATTCAATGGCCAGATCAGCGGCAATGGTATCCGCATTGGTATTGAGCAATTGTCCATGGCCATCATGGGTAATGGGGGCCATGATAGGCACTACTTCTTCGTTGAGCAACATGCGCAATTCGGAAGTATTCACACCCATGATATCGCCAACAAAGCCATAATCAATATCTTTTACAGGGCGTTTGACTGCCCTGATTACATTCAAATCAGCACCGGTTAGTCCAATGGCATTACAGCCTTTGGCCTGTAATCCAGCTACAATACTTTTGTTGACCAGTCCGGCATAAACCATTGTAACAACCTCTAAGGTGGCTTCGTCGGTTATCCTACGGCCTTCAATCATGGTCGTTTCGATTCCAAGCTTTTCGGCAAGGCTGGTTGCCAATCGGCCTCCACCATGAACCAGAATCCGTTTTCCCCGGATTTGTGAGAACTGTGCAAGCAATTGCTCCAGTGAATCCTTGTCTTCAACAACCTTACCGCCAACTTTTACAATGGTTAATCTTTCCATTTTTTCTTTAATTTAAAAAGTGCCTAGAATGTCTAAAGTGAACTAGAGTGTCTAAAGTACTTTAGGCACTCTAGTTCACTTTAGACACTTCGAACTATTTTAACTCGTCCAGAATCATTTTTAAAACAGCCTGTGCAGAATACAATCGGTTTTCTGCTTCCTGAATAACAATTGAATTGGGGCCATCGATTACCTCGTCGGTTACAATCATATTTCGACGAACCGGCAGGCCATGCATAAATTTTGCATCATTGGTGACGGCCATTTGACGTTCAGAAACAGTCCATTCACGGTCTTTTGACAGGATCTTTCCATAGTCGGTATAAGAAGCCCAATTCTTGGCGTAAATGAAGTCAGCGCCTTCAAATGCTTTCATTTGATCGTATTCAGGTTTCAGGTCGCCCATGAATTCGGGTGCCAGTTCATAGCCTTCAGGATGGGTAACCACCAGTTCATAATCCGTCTGGCGCATCCATTCAACAAATGAATTGGGAACAGCCTGGGGCAATGCCCTTGGGTGCGGAGCCCAACTAAGAACCACTTTGGGACGATCTTTGGTTTTGAATTCTTCAATGGTCAACTGATCGGCAAATGACTGAAGCGGATGACGGGTGGCAGCTTCCATGCTAACAACCGGAACCCCTGAATAATCAACAAATTGTTGTATGATTTTTTCCTGGTAGTCATCTTCTTTGTTTTCGAATTTGGCAAAAGAGCGAACTCCTATGATATCGCAATATCGGCCAATAACAGGTACGGCTTCGCGGATGTGTTCGGGTTTGTCACCATCCATAATTACTCCCAATTCAGTTTCCAGTTTCCAGCCACCTTCGTTGATATCGAAAACAATCACATTCATCCCCAGGTTTAACCCTGCTTTTTGAGTGCTTAAACGGGTGCGAAGGCTTGAATTGAAGAATACCAGCAGAAGTGTTTTGTTTTTGCCAAGATCCTGATATTTGTAGGGTGATTTCTTGAGTTCGAAAGCAAGTTTTAATGCTGAATCCAAATTTTCAAGATCGTGAACCGATGTAAAATGTCTCATTTGTATTTTGTTTATATACTGGAATGGTTGTTGTTCAATATGTTATTTGATTTCAATTTGCTTTTTAAAGATACAGCAATTTTCAATTCTGAAAAGGATTTTTTAATTCTTTATTAATTCTTTGGATTTCTCCAATTGAAAAGGATTACACGCATTCCCCGGTAAAGGTAATCAGCGTACCACAATATTTGTGTTAAGACTTCTGGTTTTTAACAACATACAGACATCAAGGGCGGCCAAGCAGATTAGGTGATATTAATTGAGTAATCAGCCCAGAACCAAACCGCCTGTTCTTTTAATACCATCCTCCTATTATTTAGGCCTGATTTGTCCATCACCTTCAACAATCCATTTGTAGCTGGTCAATTCCTCAAGGGCCATGGGGCCACGGGCATGTAATTTCTGAGTAGAAATGCCAATTTCAGCACCTAAACCAAACTGGGCGCCATCGGTAAATGCGGTGGAAGCATTGCAGTAAACGGCTGCAGCATCTACCGATTTTTTGAATATTTCAAGTACCTCTTTATTTTCTGCAATAATAGCTTCCGAATGTTTAGAGCTGTATTGAGCTATGTGATCGAGTGCCTCATCAAAATCAGTGACCGTTTTAACTGACATTTTATAGGATAAAAACTCAGTGCCAAACGATTCTTCATTGGCTGGTTGAAGCAGTGAAGCCGGGTAAATGCCTTCAAGCGCCTGGTAGGCCTTTTCATCAGCATAGATGATCACCTGACTTTGTGGAAGAAGTTCTGTTAGTACCGGCAGATCTGCCAGCCTGTTTTGATGAATGATCAGGCAATCAAGTGCATTGCAAACACTGGGGCGGCGGGTTTTTGCATTGTTAACAATGGCCTTTCCTTTAGAGGTGTCGCCTGATTCATCGAAATAGGTATGGCAGATTCCTGCCCCGGTTTCAATAACTGGAATGGATGAATTCTCGCGTACGAAATTAATCAGGCTTTGAGAACCGCGTGGAATGATCAGATCAACCAATCCATGGGCGTGGAGCAATTCTGCGGTTGCCTCACGTCCGGTGGGAAGTAATGAAAGTGTATTTTCATCTATTCCATGTTTGACAAGCACATCGCGAATCACTTTTACAATGGCAACATTCGAATCGTTTGCATCGCTTCCGCCTTTCAATACGCAGGCATTTCCTGATTTAAGGCACAATGAAAACACATCAAGCGTAACATTGGGCCGCGCTTCGTAAATGATGCCGATAACTCCAAAAGGAACGGTAATCTTTTTGATATGAAGCCCGTTTGGACGGCTTGTTTCACTCAGTGTCCGGGCAAGAGGGGATGGGAGTGAGGCGACATTCCGGATGTCAGCAGCAATTCCTTTTATCCGCTCGGCGGTGAGCATCAAACGGTCAAATTTCGGGTCTGCCTGATCCATGCGGCCTAAATCCCTGGCATTCTCCTGAAGAATAAACGCAGTATTGCCGATGGCAGCCGATGCTACATCTTCCAACACCTGATTGATTTTTTCAACTGAAACAAGGTTCAGTTTTCTGCTGGCTTTTAATACCTGTCCGAGTTGTTCCTTTACCGTCATGACTTTAAAAATATAAAGCCCCTTCCAAAGGGGGTGGAAGGGGAAATATAACTCTGGATTTTTATTTAATGAATTGGCTGAAATTTAAGGGGTCTATGAAAAGGGTTTCAGATATTCAAATCCCGAGCTAATAGGTTAATATCATTCCATTAAATATAAATAATCGTAATGAACGACTGCTTTTTTGTTTTTATTTCCTTTGTACTTATCCGCTTTTTCAGCAGAGTATTCTGATTTGCCGATACCGATCAGATGGCCGTTATCGTCTTTTATTTTAACCAGATCGCCTTTTTCAAAAGTACCACCAACAGATACGACTCCTACAGGTAAAAGGCTGGTTGCCTGGCTTGATAAAAGAGCATTCCTTGCACCTTCATTCACCACTAATTCCCCTTTGGCAAAACTCTCGGAGTAGGAAATCCATTTTTTTACATTCGATGACTTCTTCTTTTCCGATAAAAAGGTGGTATGAACGATTTGCTCATCCGTATTCATGATCCGTAAAAGTGTATTTTCATTCATCCCGTTGGCAATGTGAACGTTGATTCCACCTTTGGCTACTTTTTTTGCAATGTGGTATTTCGTTAACATTCCACCGCGCCCAAAGTTCGATTTAGTAGTTGAAATTGCCTCATTCAGCGGTTTGCTTTTGGAAGTAATCTCAAGAATCACTTTAGATTCGGGCAATTCGGGCGAGCCATCATAAATCCCATCTATATTGCTTAGAATGATGAGTGCTTCTGAATCTTCCATCGAAGCGATTAAGCCCGAAAGTTCGTCGTTATCAGTGAACATCAACTCGGTCACGGAAATGGTATCGTTCTCGTTTACAATTGGTATTACCTTGTTTTCGATCAAGGTAGAAATGCAGTTTTTCATGTTCAGGTAATGCACCCGGTCACTGAAGTTTTCTTTGGTGGTGAGTACCTGGGCACACGACATTCCGTATTTTCGAAAGGCTTCTGCATACTTGTTAATGAGAATAACCTGACCTACTGCCGACCACAGTTGCCGTGCTGAAACCGTATCGAGCTTTTTGCCGTTCCCGATTTCCCCTTTTCCAGCAGCAACGGCGCCGGATGAAACCAGCACTATTTCCACTCCTTTTTGTTGTAAAAATGCAATCTGATCCACCAAATGCGAAATATTGGCATCATTCAAGGTGCCATCGGCCTTGGTCAGGACGTTGCTGCCCACTTTGACAGTAATCTTCTTATATCGTAAATGTGTTTTCAAAACAATCAATTATCCTTTTTCAATTTTATTGAACGAGGCGATCAGTCCCTGAATCAAGGAGGAACTGAATCCCTTGTGCTCCATTTCATTCAATCCTGTGATGGTAATTCCACGAGGGGTGGTCACTTTATCAATTTCCTGTTCAGGGTGTCTTCCTGATTCAAGGATCAGCCCAGTGGCCCCTTTGACCGTTTGTGCCGTGATGAACTGTGCCATTTCTGCGCCAAAACCGATCTCGATTCCTCCCTGCATGGCTGCCCGCATATAACGCAAAGCGAATGCAATCCCGCAGGATGCCAATACAGTTGCAGCTGCCATCAATTCCTCGGCGATAATAATTGCCTGTCCCAGCTGATCAAAAATATGAAGCACCTGGTTGCGTAATTCTTCCGATTTTACATTGGTGGAAATCAAGGTCATCGATTCCTGAATGGCTATGGCAGTGTTGGGCATTGCCCTGAATATCTGGATGTGAGACCCTGATGTTTCCTCAAGTTTCTGAAGTCCAACTCCTGCAACCAGTGAAATCAGAAGTTGATTTGGATTCAATACTGGCTTTATTTCCTCAATAATTTCCAGTACCTGGTAGGGCTTGATTGCCAAAATGATAATATCCGCATTTCGGGAAGCTTCAATGTTGTTATCAGTGATTACAACCCCTTTTTCCTGAAGCGTTTCCAGCAGATTTAACCGACGACGGGTGACCGTAATGGCCGATGGTTGTATTTGCCCGGATTTAATTAACCCAAATGCAATGGCACTTCCAAGATTTCCTCCACCGATGATGGTAATTTTCTGCTCAATCATATTATTTTCTCAATTAGTTATTCCCTCTTGAACCAAGGTTTTTAAGGCAGCAATAAAAGTATCTGCCTGTTCCTTGGTCAAAGTTAATGGAGAAAGTAACCGAATGGTATTTGCACCACTAACGCCGGTAAAAATATGATGTTTTCTTAATAAAACATGACGAATGTCATTAATTTGTTGTTCAAATTCAAGACCTATCATTAATCCCAGGCCTCTGACTTCTTTAATCCCTTGAATTTCTTTTAATTGATCGATCAGGTAACTGCCTACAATTTGGGCATTTTCAACCAGTTTTTCACTTTCCATGATTTCTAAAACTGCCAGGCTTGCAGCGCAGGCCAGGTAATTTCCCCCAAAAGTAGTTCCCAGCATTCCGTGCCATGGCTTGATTTCAGGTGCAATCAACACGGCTCCCACAGGAAATCCGTTGCCCATTCCTTTGGCTACGGTAATGATATCTGGCCTTATGGCAGTATACTGATGAGCGAAAAATTTACCGCTTCTTCCATATCCTGATTGTATTTCATCCAGAATTAATAGGGTCCCGTATTGTTTACAGAGTTTCTCAGCCTGTACCAAAAAGCCCTCCGCGGGAACATGGATGCCGCCAATTCCTTGTATTCCTTCAATGATGACTCCTGCAATTTCATTGGTTTTTAACTGCTCTTCCAGTAATTCCAGATTGTTGAATGGCAGAATCACCGCATTGGGGCTTTCATTGACCGGGGCTATGATCTTTGGATTATCGGTCACAGCTACTGCAGCTGAGGTACGGCCATGAAACCCTTTTTTAAAGGCCACCATTTTTTTGCGACCTGTAACAAATGAGGCCAGTTTTAATGCATTCTCGTTTGCCTCAGCTCCTGAATTTACCAGAAATAACTGGT
>DASXUZ010000224.1:0-3494 GCA_036504555.1 Prolixibacteraceae bacterium
TAAGGGGATTTGTAAGGTTACAAAATCAGCATTGGCCAACAATGATTCCAGGCCTTCTGCTTTCTTGACATTGCGGCTAAGTTTCCAGGCATAGGAAACCGAAATGTAAGGATCGTACCCCAATACATTCATTCCCAGTGCCTGTGCTGCATTGGCAACCAGTACACCGATCGCACCAAGGCCGATAACAGCCAATGTTTTTCCACGTATTTCAGTTCCTCCGAAGTTGGTCTTTCCTTTTTCAACCAGGGCAGCCACTTCTTCGCCTTTGCCTTTGAGCGTTTTTGCCCATTCAATTGATCCGGCAATGTCGCGTGAGGCGAGCAACATACCTGCGATTACAATTTCTTTCACTGCATGGGCATTTGCCCCAGGCGTGTTGTAAACCACTATCCCTTTATCAGTACATTTTGAGATCGGAATATTATTAACTCCGGCTCCTGCCCTTGCTATTGCCAACAGGCTTGATGGCAACTCCATATCGTGCATTTTCTGACTGCGAACGATAATTGCATCAGGATTTGAGAATTCACTGGCAATTTCATATTTGCCGAGTGGGAAAATTTTCAATCCTTCAGGGTCAATCTTGTTTAATGTCTGGATTTTGAACATGCTATTTGGATTTTTTGTCATGATAATATATGACAAAGATCACAATTTAATTTTAGATGTGAAGTCATTTGTTTGAAAAGTTGTCAATATGAAATTAACAATTTCACATTGGAATGGAGTAAAATGTATCAATCTGCTATGGCAGGAGTTGAAATACTTACAATTTCTTCTTACACGAAACAATTAGCTGTTGACTATCGGCCTGAAGCGGCTCGCTAGCAAAACTCCCAAAGTACTCCATGGATTTAAATCCTGTTTCTTCCAGCAATGCATGCAACTTATCTTTTGTGATGGGATAAAGCTGTACTGTATTTTGTATCAGCTGTCCGGTGGATTTGATGGTCAGTTGGGTATTGAAATCAATTAAGCCCGAGTTTTCTTTGAATTCATACTTTCGATCAAAATGAACCTGTTCATTGTCAATTGTAGGCAATGACTTGATCTGATTTTCAAGAATGTACCGGTAGTTTAGAATCTGAATGGTCAAAGTACCGTCAGATGAAAGAACCTGGCAGCTTGCATGAAGAAATTGCCTGATATCCTGGTCATTCTGAAGGTGGACCAGTGTATTCCCAAAACATATAACGGTATCAAAAAAAGATTCAGGATAATGTTGGTCGAGTAGCCGCATATCCAGCTGTTCAAAAAGGGGAAACATGGTCTCCTCAGGCTTGGTATTTTGGGCCATTTCAATCATTTCAGCATCGAAATCAAAGGCCCAGACCGGGAAGCCGAATTTGGTCAGGGCAAACGACAATTCGCCCGATGCACAGCCTACATCCATTATCCTGGCTCCGTTATAAGGTAAAATATTACTCAGAAACTTGACCTGTAAAGGATTGAAGGGAAAAATATAGGGGTAGTATTTTGCAATACTGGTATAAAAATGTTGGGTCATAAAATTATATTGACTATTAGACGATTTACAATTTAATTGATTAACGATTAACGATTGCAGATTAACGATTTAACCATCCAACCATTTAACCATCCAACCATTTAACCATTTAACCATCCACCTCATTTTGGATATTCGATCCTGACATGATAAATGTTGATCAGTTTTTCAAGCAAGGTGATTTTCAGGACATTGATATCCCCGAATGTCAAATCTGCATTGATCAGTTGGTTGGACCGTATTTTTTGTTCCACCATCTTTTCGATCAGTGCACGAATGTTATCGACCGATTTTTCATTCAGACTGCGGGTGGCAGCTTCAATCCCATCGATCAGCATTAGCACGGCCGTTTCCTTGTTTTGGGGCAATGGCCCGGGATAGGTAAACATCTTGGGATCAACATTGATTCCGGGGTGTTCATTCTTATAGGTTTTATAGAAATAATCGGTCTGGGTGGTTCCATGATGCGTGGTAATAAAGTCAATCAATATTTCTGGCAACCTGTATTTTTGGGCCAGCCGAACCCCATTGGCCACATGATCGATGATGATCCCAGAGCTTTTTATATGGTCAATCTGATCATGGGGGTTCATTCCCATGGCTTGGTTTTCGATAAAGAATTCAGGATCGAAGGTTTTGCCAATGTCGTGGTACAAGGCACCCGCCCTGATCAGAAAGGGGTTTCCTCCGATACGGTGGATGACCGCTTCAGCCAGATTGGCAATTTGGATGGAGTGCTGAAAAGTTCCCGGAGCTTCTTCAGCCAGCTTCCGCAACAAAGGTTGATTTGTGTCTGAGAGTTCGATCAGGGTCACATCGGATACAAAACCAAACATTTTCTCGAAAATATAGATCAGCGGATAGGTAATGAAAATAAAAAAGCTGCTCACTCCAAACCATTCCAAAGCAGTCCAGTTGATGGTTTCAAGATTGCCTTCCTGAACCATGGCCATGGAAAGGTATACGGCTGAATAGGTCAGAAATACCCAAAGTGCAGAAAATACAATGTGCGATCGTTTGTGCAATTTATTCAGGCTGAAGACTGCAATGATTCCGGCAAACATCTGAAGAATAATGTATTCGTAACTGTTGGGTGCAAAATAACCGATCAGCAGGGTGGTAATCATCAATGAAAAGATGGCGGTTCTAGAATCAAAAAATATGCGGATCAGAATAGGCAGGATGGCCATGGGAACCATGTAAATATTGACTGATTTTACTTTGGTGGCAAATCCGGCCATAAAAACCATCAGTACAATCATCATGAAAATGAAGGTCAGCCTTCGTTTGTGATCGAATATATCGCGCCGGTAGAAGAGCAGGTAAAGAAACATGAGCACGATGAAAAAGGAAATGATCAACAGCCGGCCAGCAATCACCAGGAAGTATTCCATGTTATCGCCCCGCTTCTTTTCGTAGGCCTGTTTGAGTGATTCAAGGACCTTGAATTTTTCCTGTCCCACCAAATCGCCCTGAAAGATAATGCGTTCCCCTCCCTGGATCATCCCCTTGGTGGTGGAAGGCTGATCGAGTAAGCGTTTCTTTTCATTGCGGTTTAATTCTTCATCGAAATTCAGGTTTTCAGTAATGTAATCGCTGAGATTGACCGCCTTTATAAATTCAGGATAGAATTTACCCGACAGAGTGCGGATCGTATCGTTCAGTTTCTTATAAGCCGATTTAATGGAATTTAGATTGGTGACAGGCGTTTTAATGGCTTTTTTACCTTTTACCAGCATGATGTCCTTTTTACCTGTCATTTCTGGATAGGAATCAATGGATTGTTGCACGATTCCCGCCTGGTAGATTTTCCCCAATATACTGGGAAGGTTTTGGAGTTTTACTGTTGATTTTATTTGTAAATTGGTACCTGTAAATTGTGAGAGGGCAAGTGAAAATTCTTTCACCTTGGTGGCTTCAACAAGGGTGTCAAGTGTGAAGTATGGATTGTAGGTATTTAATAATGAGTCGTTTTCTGCTTTGA
>DASXUZ010000225.1:0-14633 GCA_036504555.1 Prolixibacteraceae bacterium
GCATCTTAAAATTCACATCCAGGGCAATTCAACTTGAAGATTGGAATGCCATGGACCGGATGATTTGGATATGGAAAATCGCTCACCGTAGATTCTGAGACGCTTTAAATAATTGGGTTATTGTACTACAGATGGGGTATCGACTTATACCCCCGTAATTTTTGTAAGCTTTTAAACATTTGCATATTATATCGATTAAAAAAGGCAAATATTTACTGTAAATTAACTAAATTTGTTTGGAAGGTTTTGTTGGGAGGTAGATAATATAAATTCTGAGCAAAGGTCAATACAGCAGGCAGAATATTCAATCTATTTGGAAAGGCGAGGGGAATGGTACCGACTTTTTGTTTAGACATTTTTCAAGGTTATTGAATCGATTTGACATTGAAAATTTGAATCAGTATATCTTTTGTAAACCTTTAAATCAAGAAAGATGAAGTACCTGAAAAAAATTGTCCTTTGGATAATTGTCGTCTTTGTAATCCTGATTGGCTCCGCGGTGTTGTACCTTAAGTTTGTATTGCCAAACATTGCCCCAGCCCAGGTTATTACCATTGATTCGACGCCCGAACGCATTGCCCGCGGGGAATACCTGGCCAATCATGTCACGGTTTGTATTGACTGTCATTCGACCAGGGACTGGTCCCGGTTTTCGGGTCCACCGACTGATGGAACTTTTGGAAAGGGAGGTGATGTGTTTGACCAGAAATTTGGATTTCCCGGGGTGTATTATGCCAAAAACATTACCCCTGAAGGAATTAAAAGCTATACGGACGGGGAGCTTTTCAGGACCATCACCACGGGGGTCAATCAAAAAGGGAAAGCCTTGTTTCCGGTGATGCCTTTTCATTATTACGGCCAAATGGATATAGAGGACCTCAAATCCATCATCGCTTATATACACACCTTGAAACCCATTGTAAATCAAGTGCCTGACTCTAAATCTGATTTCCCGATGAGCCTGATCATCAACACGCTTCCACATGAAGCCAGTTTTACTGAAAGGCCCATGGAATCGGATATGGTCAACTATGGAAAATATCTCGTAAATGCAGCAGCCTGCGTGGAATGTCATTCAAAATTTGAGAAAGGGGGATTGGTGGAAGGAACCGAATTCGGAGGAGGAAGGGAATTCCCATTTCCCGATGGATCGGTGATTCGTTCCAGCAATATTTCTCCCACTCCAGATTCGGGCATTGGAGGATGGGATGACGAGATGTTCGTGAGTTTGTTTCGCGCCCATTCAGATTCTACAACCCTTCATACAAAACTGAATCCCGGTGATTTTAACTCGATTATGCCCTGGACCATGTTTGGACAAATGAAGGAAGCAGATCTGAAAGCGATACTTGCCTACCTAAAGACCGTTCCTCCAATCAGCAACAATGTGGTTCGATTTCGTCCCGCAATAACCGAAGTTACGAAGTAAAAATGAAGAGTATCTATAAAAAGGACCTGAAGAAATTTTCTGTTTAGCCCTCAATGAGCATGTAATTTAGAGCTTTAGTACACAGGCGCCTGGTTCCCAAATACCCTTTTCAGGATGCTGGTTACCCTTGCATTGGCATTGTGCCGGATATCTTTTTCGCGCTCTTCAATTTTGAGGAATAAGCCGTTTAATGCTTGTTGCAGCAGGTAATCTTCGAGTTTAACATCAACTGTTTTATAGCCTGCAATTCGGCCAACGGTGGAACCTGCAAATTTATTCCAGGTGGTGGTCAATTGATTCCATGATTGCTGGGTTGTAATCCCGGCTACCAGGTTCTTGTTCAATGATTCACGTATCTTGGGCCGGTAAAGGTCCATCAGTTGCTGGGATGTTTTTTGTTTGAAATAGCTGGTGGCAGCATTGTCAGGACCGCGTAGAATCTGGAGCCCATCAGCAAAAGTCATATCACGAACACTGCTCACAAAAATGGGTTTTGCCCCTTTTGCCGCATCCTCAGCAGCGCGGTTGATATGAACAATTACATCGTCGACCAGCTTAGCGCCACCGGGGAGCTTCGAAACATTGTCCATAATGGTTTTTGCTTCAGGTGGAAGCAATATTTTAACGGCCTGATCTCTCAGATAACCATCAACGGCTGACAAACGCTTTACAGAACTGTCAGCTCCCACTAGAAGGGCCTCTTTCAATCCACTGATAATCTCGGCATTCGATAGCGGTATGTTTTGAACGCCCGCTGTTTTTGCAAACTGAGTAAGCTCGGCACACGAATTAAGGACCAATAAGGTAAAAATAAAGGCAATGGTTTTTATTGTTTGCATGGTTTAGATTAAAAGGTTAAATATCGGATTATTTTATGGAATTAACGTCTGCGTGTTGGTTTGAATTCTTCTGCTTTTTTAGAAGAACCAAACAATCCATCTATCAGGTCCTTACGGTTTAAACGGGTTAATTCATTTTTTATTTCCTGGTGGTATTCACGCTGGTACCAGAAAAAATATTTACGCTGAGCCAGTTTTTCTTTCTGGCTTTTGGGTGTAAAAACTTTTTCCATGGTATAGGGGTGATAACCTGTGTAGTAAATCACAGTAGCCAAAGTCATGGGGGTAGGGGTAAAGTCCTGAATCTGTTCGAGTTTGAAGTCCAGATTCTTGGTCTCGACTGCCAGGTTTGCCATGTCTACATTTTCACAACCAGGATGGCTGGATATAAAGTAGGGAATGAGTTGCTGGTTGAGTCCTTCTTCCTTGTTGATTTCCTGGAATACCTTGTTCAACTTGTGAAATAGCTTAAATGAAGGTTTGCGCATCAAGTCAAGTACCTGGTCGGAAGTATGTTCAGGTGCCACTTTGAGCCTTCCTGAGACATGGTGTTTGATTACTTCACGTAAGTATTCCATGTTGTTTTTATTCACCTGCGGATCGTTTGTTTCCTTCAGGATCATATCGTAGCGGATGCCGCTTCCAATAAATGCTTTCTTGACATCAGGATGGGCACGGACTTTTTTATACAAATCCAGCATGGGCTTGTGATCGATGTTCAGGTTTTTACATACATCTGGAAAAACACACGATGGTCGCTTGCATTTGCGGCAGATCTCTTCGTGGATACCTTTCATCTTGTACATATTGGCCGATGGGCCGCCTAAATCGGAAATATATCCTTTAAAGTCAGGCATCAATACCAGTTTGTCAACTTCCTTCAGGATTGATTCTTCTGAACGGCTGGCAATGAACTTGCCCTGGTGGGCTGAAATGGTGCAAAAAGTACAGCCGCCAAAACATCCACGATGGATGTTGACCGAATGCCGGATCATATTGTAGGCTGGAATTTCCTCCTTATTTTTGTAGCGGGGGTGGGGAAGCCGTGTGAAGGGTAAATCATAAAAACGATCAATCTCCTTTTCTTCCAGCGGAGGCCATGGTGGATTGATTATGACCTGCTGATTGCCAACGCCCTGAGTAATCACATTGCCCTCCACTTTATTGGATTCCTCTTCAATGTGCATGAAGTTTTTGGCATACTTTTTCTTATCCTCCAGACATTCTTCGTAGGAATATAAATCTATGCTGCTCCATTTTGAATTGCTCACATAGTTTTCATCCTTTGAAACCAAGAAGGCTGTCTGTGGAATGTTGGTCAGTTTTTTCGGATCAACCCCTTTTTGAATCAGGCGTGTATATTCCAGAATTGATTTTTCACCCATGCCATAAAAAAGCATATCGGCTCTGGAATCCACTAAAATAGAGGGTTTTAGTTTGTCGCTCCAGTAATCGTAATGGGTAACCCGTCTCAGAGAGGCTTCGATACCTCCAACGACCAAGGGAACATCGGGATACAAATCTTTTAGGATATTACAATAAACAGATGCGGCATAATCAGGACGCTGACCTTGCTTTCCTCCAGGTGTGTAGGCATCGTTTGAACGTTTGCGTTTGTTGGCCGTGTAATGATTGACCATTGAATCCATATTTCCAGCCGTGACAGCGAAATACAGATTGGGCTTGCCGAGTTTCTTGAAATCACGTAAATCATCCTGCCAGTTGGGCTGGGGCACAATAGCCACCTTTAAACCTTCGGCTTCCAGGATTCTGCCAATGACAGCTGCTCCAAAAGAGGGATGATCAACATAGGCATCACCAGTGAAAAAAATGATATCCGGATTCTCCCAACCGCGTGCTTCAATTTCCTTTTTAGTGGTAGGCAACCATTTATTTATGTCGTATTTTTGATATAGTATGTTCAATTTTTATATTTTAGATGCGAATTAAGCTATTCCTTTGACAATTGACCAATTAAAATGTTCATTTTTAGGAATTCTTTTTTGAAGCCTACAGGAATACGGTCATCAAAATGGTCATGTAATTTGCCAAATGTTGCTTTTTTAATTTTGTAACTCATTATTTAAACTGCAAGTATGGACCTTTTCAAACCAAAAGATCTGCTGAAAGCCAACCCAAAATTAAGCTTTCTTGGAGGTGAACATTTTGCCCGTTTTCTAATGCTTTTACTTCGGTTCGATCGATTGAATCATGTTTACAACCAGATTGGCGATAAACGAGGCAGCCTGTTTGTCGATGAATTACTCAAGATTTTGACCATTCATTACTCCTTTGACAGCGAAGTATTGTTAAAACGGGTTCCAAAATCAGGCCCTTGCATCATTGTTTCCAATCAACCCTTTGGCGGACTGGAAGCCCTCCTTTTAATTAAAATTCTGAATGAACTTCGTACTGATATCAAGATTGTTTCCACTCATTTGCTGCAAAAGATTGATCCGATCAGAGACTTTTTTCTTGAAACCAATCCATTCTCCAAAGATACAGATAAAAAATCGCTTTCTCATGGGTTGGAAACCGCTTCAGCACAGCTTGCCCATGGTGGAATTCTTTGTTTGTTTCCAGCAGGTGATGTTTCTCAATTTGATAATGCAAGGGTCCTTTCAGACAAACAATGGCAGTTCAATACCTTGAAATTCATCAAGCAACAAAAGGTCCCGGTTGTACCAGTTCACTTTCAGGGCAACAACAGCCGCTTATTCTATTTATTGGCAAGGATCAATTCTTCATTGAGTGAAATGAAACTTCCAACTGAATTATTGCATCAGCATAGGGATCCGGTCAAAATCAGACTAGGGCATCAAATAACAGTGGATGAACAGGATATGTTTACTGATATCTATCAGTATGGTAGGTTTTTACGTGCCAAAACCTATTGTTTAAGTTCAAAGATAAATGTCAAAAGATTCTTCAACTATTCACTCAAACGGCAACGCAAAATTGAACCTGTTGCAGAACCGGTGCCTTGTGATTTGATCAAACAAGAGATCAATGGGCTGGTTTCTGAATATTTTTTATTCAAGTTGAAAAATTACTCGGTTTTCTGCGCTCCCTCCAAGCGAATGCCCAATACCTTGCTTGAAATTGGCCGGCTTCGCGAAATTACTTTCCGCCAGGTTGGCGAAGGAACCAATCGCAGCATTGACTTGGATGAGTTTGATTTATACTATAACCAGCTGTTTATCTGGGATACCGAGACAGAAATGATTGTTGGCGCTTACCGCATTGGTAAAGGCGCTGAAATCATCCATAAATATGGTGTGCGGGGGTTTTATATTCAGAGCCTGTTTCGAATAAAGGATGATCTTCAGGATCTGTTAAAACAGACCATGGAGTTGGGTCGGTCATTTATTGTATCAGAATACCAGCGCAAACCCATGCCATTGTTTCTCTTGTGGAAAGGCATCCTTTACTTTGCATTGAAAAATCCAGAATACCGTTTTCTCATTGGCCCTGTGAGCATCAGCGACGCCTATTCGGCCACTTCCAAGGAGATGATCATCAAATTTATCATGGCTCATCATTTCGATTGGAAACTTGCACGAAGCATTACTCCGCGCAATTCCTACAAGTTCAAGACTGTCGATCAAAACCTGAATATTTTGATGGAAACCATGGATGCCGATATCAACTCCCTTGATAAGTTTATTGGCGATGTGGATGAGATGAATTCGGGGTTGCCTGTACTGTTGAAAAAATACATCAAACTAAATGCGAAAATCATTGGGTTTAATGTAGATCCTAAATTCAATAATTGTCTGGATGGACTGATCGCCCTTGACTTATTCGAAATTCCGCAGAATACCGTAGAATCGCTGTCGAAAGAGGCCAATGATGGTTCAATCCTACGGCAATTTTATCATAAGCCATCATTGACCTGAGCTTGGTGTAACCCATCGATTACAATGTCAGCAGATTTGGGGAAGAAAAGGATTTTTGAATTTCAGTGAAGGTGAATGCCTTATTTTTTGAAAATGAAATAAACCGCTAGTATGAGGAAGACAAACCCGACTAAGTGATTGAACCTGAAATTCTCATTTTTGAAAAATATCACCGAAAAAACAGTAAAAACCAGCAAGGTGATTACTTCCTGGATTACTTTTAATTCAATCAATGAAAATGGGCCTCCGTTTTCTTTGTATCCCATGCGATTGGCCGGTACCTGAAATGAATATTCAAACAGGGCAATTCCCCAGCTAATAAGTACTATCGAAATGATACCCAGCTTACTGAACCATTTTAATTCGGCAAATTTAAGGTGACCATACCAAGCCAGCGTCATAAACGAATTAGATAGTACCAGCAACACAATTGTATAAATTCCTTTCATAAATTCATTGTTTGAAACAAAGCACAAAACTAAATCAATAATGCTTTAAATTGATTGAATGAATGTAAAATATCCATCATTTTTTGAGAGTAATTCAGCAAGTAAAATTAGGATAAGTCAAACAATTTGTGTAGATTTATGTTGCTTCTAGCATTGTAAAACATTGTTCCCCCGAAAGAACGGGTATTTTAAATAAATAAATAAAATCAACTAACGATGAAAAAATCTCTACTTTGGATTATTGTACTGGCTTTGCTGGGAGCCTGCAATTCAAATACCCGGAAGAATATTGAGACTGAAAAAGACAATGCAGGATTAACTCTTCCTGAAGGTTTTTCGGCACTTGTTTTTGCCGATAGCCTGGGGAATGCCAGGCACCTGGATATTAACTCCAATGGTGATGTCTATGTTTCGCTCAGCAGGGTTAAAAAAGGGGGAGGTATTGTTTGCCTTCGTGACGGTGACCAGAATGGAAGGGCAGATGTCATCAAATATTTTGGGGCCTTTGACGGAACGGGTATAAAAATTCACAATGGATATTTGTATTTTGGAGCCGATACGGTAGTTGTAAGGTATCAACTCAAAGAAGGGGAATTGGTTCCCATGGATAATCCGGAGGTTGTTGCCGGCGGTTTTGAAGCGCAAAATCAACATGCAACAAAACCATTTACTTTTGACCAGGCAGGCAACATGTATGTGACAGTGGGTGCTCCTTCCAATGCCTGCCAGGTACAAGACCGGACAAAGGGTTCTCCGGGCATAGATCCTTGTCCCTTACTCGATTTGCATGCAGGAATCTGGCGGTTTAAAGCCGATGTTTTGAATCAGGATCAGGCCAAGGACGGTTACCGGTATGCCACAGGAATCAGAAATGCAGTTGCCATCAACTGGAACAATGCTGAAAATAAGCTGTATGCTCTTCAACACGGACGAGATCAGTTGTCACAGTTTTATCCTGAATATTACACCAACGAACAAAGCTCACAATTACCAGCAGAGGAGTTCTTAATGGTCGAAGAAGGGTCTGATTTTGGATGGCCCTATTGTTATTTTGATGGTGCCCAGAATAAGAAAGTATTGTCACCTGAATATGGGGGCGATGGGTTGAAAATAGGCAGATGTTCGGATGCAAACGATCCAATCATGGCATTTCCTGCCCATACCGCTCCAAATGATCTATTGTTTTATACAGGGAACATGTTTCCTGAGAGATATAAAAATGGCGCTTTTATAGCCTTTCATGGTTCATGGAACCGTGCACCCCTGCCACAGGAAGGATTTTATGTCGTATTTGTCCCCTTTAAAGGGTCTATTCCTTCAGGAAAGTGGGAAGTATTTGCCAGTGGTTTTGCCGGGGTTGATGTGGTGAATAGTCCCAATGATGCCAGGTACCGTCCCTGTGGTTTGGCACAGGCACCCGATGGTTCTTTATTTGTTTCGGATGATGCCAAGGGAAGGATTTACCGGATTTTATATCAGTAGTGATAATTTGTTTGTAAAATAGTAGTATATTGAGCTTCCAAATTTAATTTCAATTCAATGAAGCAAATAGTAAATCTGTTGGTTTTTAGTATGTTGTTGGCCGGAATCGTTTTTTCTTGCCAAAGTAGTAGTGAGAAAAAGAAAGGGGAAGGGGTCAATTCGGAACAATTGTCGAAAGAGATAAACAATAATTTGCCTCCCAAGGTAGTCGAAAAGGAGCATCCTGGTAAAGCGGTTTTTGTAAAATATTGCCTTGTTTGCCATCAGGCCGACGGTTCTGGGGTTCCGGGGATGCATCCGCCACTGGGGCCAGGAAGCTGGGTTGGCAGAGATCCCAAAGAGTTGGTTGCAGTGCTGATGAAAGGACTCAATGGAAAAGTGGAGGTCAATGGTGAAGTGTACAATAGTTTTATGCCTTCCCAGGCACAGTTAACCGATGAAGAAATGGCTGATGTATTGTCTTATATACGGTCAAGTTTTGGCAATAGCTATGATCAGGTGGATGCTGATTTGGTTAAAAAAGTCAGAAGCGGTAAATAAGCTGGAAGCTAAAATCAACAAGAAGGTCGTCCTGAATCAATTACAGGACGACCTTTTTTTATATTATTTGATGGCAAAGCGTGTAAAGACTGTATATTTCAGTTTGATTTTCTGAAATCCGATTTCAGGTAGCGTGGCTGCCTGATTTTCCATGGCATCCATTGTTACATTGGCCATAGCCATGGTTTTGCGAAAGGGTTGTTCTTCATAGGTTTCGCGTTCCTGGATCAGCAATGGTTTTCCAATGGTTTCACCAATGGCTGAAAGTAAATTGGTGG
The DNA here is from genome assembly GCA_036504555.1 of Prolixibacteraceae bacterium. Lineage (GTDB taxonomy): Bacteria > Bacteroidota > Bacteroidia > Bacteroidales > Prolixibacteraceae > Aquipluma. The sequence goes on from DASXUZ010000225.1 coordinate 8,917, forward strand.
CTTTTTCCTTGGCTGCCTTAACGGCAATCATTTTTACTTCATTCTTGTATTTCTCGATTTCAGAATGATCAACGCGGTCAATGTTGGCGTTAAAGGCATTAATTTCATCCAAAAGTTCAAAAACCTTGGCAATCTGAGCGGTCGTTTTGACCTTCAGCAGATAATCCTTGGATGCAATTACATCATTCTTTTTGCGCTTGATTTTTATGTAATCAGAATTGGCATCCGAGAGCTGTAAATCATTTAAGTCAATATCAAGTTTAATTAATCTCTTCTTGAGTTCTTTTTCCTGGTTTTCAATTTCAATTTTTGTTTTGCCCTCGAAGCGTTCTTTCAGAGTAAAAGCAATATAGATTTCATCGGGGACGATTTCCATTTCTCCTGTTCCAACCACTTCAATAGCGGGTATTTCCTTGCCTGGCTCCACATACTGGCTCCATGAATAAAAAGGTAAAATAGCCAGCATAGTCAATAAAATTCTTGTTCTCATAACTCAATATATTTAATATTAATTGTTTTTATTCAATGCGTTGAAATGGTTAATCATCCTGAACATCTATCGTTTAATAACCTGCTGCCTGTCCGTCGTAGCGTGATTCGGTAGCGCCGTAATAAGCTTTGTTCTTTTCATCCCATTTGATGGCCTGATAACCCCCAAAAGCTCCTCTGGTGTATTGGATCCGATGTCCCAAATGTAGCAAATAGCGTACCGTTTCATAAGGCAGCCCATTTTCCAGGTAAACGATGCCTCCATCTGTCATCTTTTCACCCGTGGGTTCACTTGATCCTTCGTGACAAATACGGGGTGCATCGCCTGCTTCCTGAAGGTTCATCCCGAAATCGATCATGTTGACTACCACCTGAACATGTCCCTGCGGTTGCATTGAACCTCCCATCACACCGAAACTGATAAAAGGCTTTCCATCTTTGGTGATAAAAGCCGGAATGATGGTATGGAAGGGCCTTTTGTGCGGTTCATACTTATTCACATGGCTGGTATCAATGATAAACATTTCACCCCTGTCCTGCAGAACAAATCCAAGTTTCCCGGGTGTCATTCCAGAACCCATTCCATGGTAATTGCTTTGAATCAGTGAAACCATATTGCCATCTTTATCTGCCGTTGTAAGGTAGATGGTATTTCCGGTCTCAAGGTTGCCTGCTGGAACACTTTTTGCTGCTTTTTCCGAATTAAAAAGTTTTAACCGCTCAATGGCATATTCTTTTGAGATCAGTTTCTGTATCGGAATCTGGTTAAAATCAGGGTCTGCATAGTATTTGGCACGATCTTCAAATGCCAGTTTCTTTGTTTCTATGAAAGTGTGGATATATGCTGCACTTCCAAAACCCATGGAGGCAATGTCGAATTTCTCCAACATATTGAGCATTTGCAAAACAGCAGTACCTTGGCCGTTTGGGGGTAATTCCCAAATGTCGTAACCACGATAGTTGGTCGAAATCGGTTCAACCCACTCAGAATGATGATCGGCAAGGTCGCGCATGCTTAAAAAACCACCTTGTTCTTTCATGTAATCCACTATTTTTTTTGCAATCTCCCCTTTGTAGAAAGCATCACGGCCTCCTGATGCAATTTTTTCAAGTGTGGCTGCCAGATAAGGATTTCGGAAGATTTCTCCTTTGGCAGGCGCTTTTCCATTGGGCATATAAATTTCCTTGAAGCCGGGATAGTCTTGCAATACTTTAGCGTCAAATTCCCAAAATGCGGCAATTGTCTCAGAAACCGGAAATCCTTCCCGCGCATAGGTAATGGCTGGTTTCAAAATTTGGGTTACAGGAAGTTTCCCGAATTTGGCGTGTAATTCGAACCATCCATCCACACATCCGGGAACAGAAACGGGTAGGGGACCCAGGGCAGGTATTCTGGTAATTCCGTTTTTAATAAAATAATCATAGCTCAGATCATAGGGTGATCTTCCACTGGCATTTAAACCATACAGTTTTTGTGTTTTGGCATCCCAAACAATGGCAAACAAATCACCTCCGATTCCGTTACTTACAGGTTCGACCAACCCGAGCACTGCATTGGCTGAAATAGCCGCGTCAACTGCATTTCCGCCAGACTTGAGGATGTCGAGGGCAACTTGGGTAGCCAATGGCTGGCTGGTACAAGCCATACCATGTTGGGCTATTATTTCGGAACGGGTAGCAAAAGCCTTGCCAATAAGGCGGTCTTGTGCAGATGTTGGATAAAGTATAATCAATAAATAGAGTACTAATAAATAATTTTTCATAATAAAATAATTTAATAGAATAATTTATAATTGATTGGTCACAATGCATAAAGTTACACAAATCATTTTTTATTGTTGATAAATTAACTATATTTCAAAGTGAAAAATAATGGGTAATACCCTTTCTTTTTTTATAATTTTGGTACAAAATTGAACCCAGGGATATGAATTCCTGTAATATTTAAACATGAATCCTTTTTTAAAGCAGGTTGCCAGTTATTTATATCAGAATCATCGTTCCGAATTGGATGAATACTGCCTTGTTTTTCCTAGTAGGAGAGCAGGCTTGTTTTTTACCGCATATCTGAATGAGATGGTGGAGAACTCGATGCTTTCACCTGAAATAATTACCATCAAAGAGCTGGTTACTTCAGTATCGGGCCTGCAGGAAGCAGATCTGGTGGCACTGGTTTTGAAACTCCAGGAAGTTTATAGTAGGGTAACAGGTCATCAGGAACCTTTTGATGAGTTTTTCTTCTGGGGTGAAATCCTATTGGCTGATTTTGACGATTTAGATAAGTTTTTGCTCAATGCGGATGACCTGTTCAGAAATATTGCTGATTTAAAAGATCTTGAAAATCAATTTGATTATCTGTCGGCTGAGCAAAAAGCCGCTATAGAGGATTTTTGGGGAAACCTCGAGAAAGTACCACATTCGTTTAATAAGGAAAAATTCATTGGCATTTGGATTAAGCTGGCCGCCATCTATCATCAGTTCAAAGATACAATTCGACAAGACCAAATTGCCTATCAAGGAATGATTTACAGAGAAGTGGCTGAGGGAATCAAGGAAGAACTTCCGGAGGAATTAAAGGCTTCAAAATATATTTTTATCGGGTTCAATGCCCTCAATGAATGTGAGAGATCGATATTCAAAAAACTGGATAATTTAAAAAGAGCGATGTTCTTTTGGGATTATGACGAGTTTTATCTGAAGGACAATGAAAATGAGGCTGGGAAGTTTCTGCGTACGAATATCATCAGTTTTCCAGCACCAAGGAATTTCTTCCTGGAAAAATCGATTCCTCCCAAAGAGCGCAAGATAACGTTGGTATCCGTTCCAGGGAACATCACCCAGGCACAGGCCATCAATCTTCCTCAAGTTGTAAAAACCTTCAATGTCAACAACCGTTTCGACAATACCGCTTTTGTATTGGCCGACGAAAACCTGTTGATTTCTGTTATTTCGGCTGTGGGCAAGAACTTCACCGACATCAACATCACGATGGGTTACCCGTTTATAAATACACCTGTTTACGGATTTATTTCACAGTTGATCAGCCTCCAGAAAAACATACGGAAATCGGGCAAATCGTCTGCCTTCTATCATAAACCGGTTGTGGCAATTCTGAACCATCAGTTTGTGGTAAATGCCAAAATCAAAGCATTTGTAGCTGGAATATACAAGAAGAATAAAGTTTATCTGAAGGCAGAAGAGTTAAATCTCGATTCGTTTGTTCAGAAAATATTTACCCCACAGCAAACATGGATTGATCTGCTAAACTATTTTCTGGATGTATTAAATGAACTTGCTCTGAAGTTTGATAGCTCAGGAAACGATCAGGTTAAACTTGAATCGGAATACCTTTTTCAGGCTTACCTGGCAGTTCAACGGTTGAAAGACACCCTGGAAGGCTTGAAGGTGCCTGATTTCCCGGTTAAAATTATGTACAGGTTACTCGATCAGAGTCTGCGGCGGATTTCCATTCCTTTTGAAGGTGAACCCCTGAGTGGCTTGCAAATTATGGGATTGTTGGAAACACGCTGTCTTGATTTCGAAAACCTGGTGCTGTTTTCTGCCAACGAAGGCTTCCTGCCCCGCATAGCGGCAGGTCATTCATTTGTTCCTTATCACCTGAGGAAAGGTTTTGGAATGCCCACCTATGAAGATCGGGATGCATTGTATGCGTATTATTTTTACCGACTGATCCAGCGGACTGAAAAAACGGTAATAGTCTACAATTCAAACACGGAAGGAATCTCTTCGGCAGAGAGGAGTCGCTTTTTATACCAGTTATTGTATGATTCTGACTTCGAAATTGAAGAGTTGAACCTGAGTTTTAATTTCAAGGGAAGCACCAATGAGCCCATTCGAATTGAAACAAGTGAATCGCATGTGAGGAAATTAATTTCAACCTATTCGCAGCGGAAACTGAGTCCAAGTGCCATTAATATTTATCTTGATTGCAAACTGAAGTTCTATTATAAATACATTGCTGAAATTAAGGAAAAGGAAGAATTGAAAGAGGAAATTGATGCAGTTTTGTTCGGAAACCTGTTCCATTATGCCATAGAACTTTTATATAAGCCATTTGAAAATAAGATTGTTGAAGCCTATGCCCTGAAACTTTTACGTGCAGACCATCAGCGAATCAATGAGGTTGTCCGTCAATCGATTGCCGTGAAATATTACCAGATGGAACCCGAAGAAGTTGCCGGGCTACAACTTGGTGGACAAAGCATTCTGATTGCCTCACATATCCGAGACTATATTCACCAGTTGCTTGAAAATGACATCCGGTTTGCCCCCTTTCAAATTGTTGGACTCGAAAGAGAATATACCGCAGGTTACAAGGTTACCGCAGACGGAAGGGTACACCACATCACGATCGGAGGTATCATCGACCGTCTTGATCAAACAGCTGAAGGATTGCGTATCATTGATTATAAAACTGGCCGCAACATGAAACTTGATTTCAAAGAATGGTCACAGCTGGTGGATCGGAGTATAGGGGATCGTCGCAAGGAAATATTCCAAACCTTGATCTACTCCGATATTGTCAACCGAACTGAAAATCAGCCAGCTATATTCCCGGTCATTTATAAACTTGATGATTTATTTGATGAAGAATTTATTCCCAATGTCATTTTTCAGGGCGAAAAGCTTTCCTTTAACCAGGTAGCCGATGAATTCAATACTGTCTTTTCAGAAGTATTGTCCGAAATGTTTAGCGTTACGAATATCTACGATCAAACCAAGGACCTTCAAAAGTGTAGTTATTGCGCATATAACAAGATTTGCAGAAGGTAAAAAGTCGTTCAAAGTTTCATGTCCCAGGTATCCGGTGGATCTGGATGCAACTACAAAATTTATAGATAAGGGCATATTACTGAAAAATGCCTGGTAAAAGCTCTGAAAGCCCAATAATATTTGATGATTTAGAAGGTTTGATGAAATTGGTTTCATCAAACCTTTTTCTGTTGATGGAAGAATTAAAAAAGGAGCTATTGGCCCAATGACAATTGTACATGGATTGAGGGCTTGCTGAAAAATCCGTTGATCGATCTTTTTCCAAAAGGAATCTCTGTCCAAGAAAAAGAGAAAGAAGAGCCCATTTACTTTCTGCTGTGGATGGGTTGATGAATCCAAATTATTTTAAAGCATAGCAGATCGGTCCCCTTGAACTGTTTTCCTCCTTTAATCCTGGCGTTGTTCACTACCTATCAGCTCATGCCTTTCTGATA
>DASXUZ010000226.1:0-22764 GCA_036504555.1 Prolixibacteraceae bacterium
ACAATACAGATACATTACAGTTAGATTACAGATACCTTACAGATGCCAATGGGTTGACCATGCTGGAAGGCCATCCGAAATAGAATCCATCGGGAGAATGTCCGTTATAGGAGGGAATTTTTATCCATGTAGGTAAGCAGGACATGGAAAGTAGTGAGTAACTATTTTGGCATGGCAATTGGTGCTTAAAATTGTATCTTTGATAAGATATATACTTCGGGCTTAGATCAATCAATCGGCCCGGGAACAGGAAATCAAATTACACATGTCGATTAATCTATTCTATTATGAAACGATTCTTTTTAACCCTACTATCTGCGGGCATTCTGATCTCCGCCTGTGGTAATCAAAACAAAGGAGCCGGGCAAAATAATTCCAAGGAAACTTCAAACAGTCATACAGCGATACAGGCTTCTGCAAGCAAACCTACTGAACTTCTGACCAGGGACGTATTTATTGAGAAGGTATGGGATTTTACCAAGTCGCCCAAGGATTGGAAATACCTTGGCAGCAAGCCTGCCATCATTGATTTCTATGCCGATTGGTGTGGTCCTTGTAAAATCGCAAGCCCCATATTGGAAGAAATCGGGGCTGAATATGCGGGTAAAATATTGATATACAAAATAAATACCGATCAGGAACGTGAACTGGCACAGGTTTTCAACATTACGGGCATCCCTGCATTTTTATACATACCGGCCAATGGGAAACCTACCATGCTGGCAGGCATTGGCAGATCGAAAGAAGAAACCAAAAAGATGTTTGTTGATAACATTGAGAAGTATCTATCGGTCAAAAAGTAGGAGTAGTTCTCTGGAGGGCGTTGATTATCAGCTCCACTTTTGAAGGATGTCCCCAATTGGGTTTTGTGTTGGCAGAATTTTGAAACTAAAATATCAATACTCCTGTGGATAAAAAACAAAAACCCGGATTGAAGTCCGGGTTTTTATTTTTATAGGATTATCAGCAATTTATTTTGCTCTTTCAATGGCGATTGTTTTGGTAGGCTGATCGCAAACGGCCGTAGGTCCCCAGTACTGGATAGGTCCCGGATAGACAAATGAAGTTTCGATGGCCCATTGTTCGCGGTTTGCAACCAAATACTTGAAGGGAGCACTGTCCAATTCAACCAGGGCTTTCTGGATCACAGGTTTCATGTGTCCATGACGACGTTCCATGTTCATCATCATCGTCACTGGAACACCACCGGCAATCCATTCAGCGGCAGGAGCAGTCAGGTTACGAACCGATGACATATAGCCTGTCTTGCCTTCAGCAATCAGGAAGGCGGCATTGTAACCCAATGAATAGCAATAGTCAGCATCAAAGTTGGAGGGCGACGCGCAACGGCCTTCATAGCCAAAGAAGTGGTATTGGGTTCCGAACTTACCCTTAAAATCACCTGTTTTTTTCATTTCCTTCAGGCGGCTCTTCACCATTTCACCCAAGAGTTTCTCAGTTTCAATGAGTGAAACCTGTACGTTTCCATGTGGATCACGGTCAAGGGTCAACTGATCGGCAATGCCTGAAGGCAGTGAGGTGTATACTTTGGCTGATTCAGGAGACAGAATTCCGGCTACAAAAGCACGGCCTTCAGCCTTGTTGGTAAATGCCTTGAATGTTTGTTCCGTTTGTGAGCCTTCAGCCAGCAAGTCATTCAATTCTGAGATCAGGGCTTTCATTTCAGGGACAAATTCGACCAATCCTTCAGGAATTAAAGCCACCCCAAAGCTATCACCATTGGCAGCACGGCGGGCCACGATTTGAGCCATGTAATCGACGATTTCGCCCAGGGTCTGTTTCTTCAATTCCACTTCCTCTGATATCAAGGTAATGTTGGGCTGGGTCTGCAGGGCGCATTCCAAACCGATATGAGAAGCCGAACGTCCCATGAGTTTGATGAAGTGCCAGTATTTTTTTGCGGAATTGGCATCACGTTCAATATTGCCAATCAATTCAGAATAGACTTTGGTAGCAGTATCAAACCCGAAAGAAGTTTCGATCATGTCATTTTTCAAGTCACCATCAATGGTCTTGGGGCAACCAATGACCTGGATACCGGTGTTTTGGGCAGCATAATACTCGGCCAAAACGCAGGCATTGGTATTGCTGTCGTCGCCGCCAATAATGATGAGGGCCTGAATATTCAATTGTTTCATGATTTCAGTACCCTTGTCATACTGGGCTGTTTCTTCCAGTTTGGTACGACCTGAACCGATGATGTCGAAACCACCGGTATTGCGGTATTCATCAATAAAGGAAGCGGTCAATTCAATGAACTTATGATCGACCAGTCCACCAGGGCCACCAAGAAATCCGTACAATTTACTCTCAGGATTGAGGTTTTTGATTCCATCGAAGATCCCGGAAATCACATTGTGACCGCCTGGGGCTTGTCCCCCTGAAAGAATCACCCCTACATTGACTGCAGGATATTGTTTTTTTCCTTCACCAGCTTCAAAAGTAATTAAAGGCATCCCGTAGGTGTTGGGGAACAGAGCCTGAATATCTTTCTGATCGGCAATTGATTGAGTTTTTTCACCTTCAACCAGTTGAACGGTCGATTTCAATGAATTAGGAAGCTTGGGCTGGTATTTAGCCCTTTCTGACTGCAATGCACTAATGGTCATAGTTCTTATTTTTTTGAGAGGAATAACTTTTTTAAAACCGGTACAAAATAAACTAAAACCATGGGTTTTTACTACCAGATTGAAAGCATATTCCAGCTATTTAAAGAAAGTTTAAAGTTTCAGACTAAAAGTTTAAAGTTTAAAGTTTAAAGTTTAAAGTTGCGTGCCGATCCTGATGCAGCTTCAAAGTTTATGGTTAAAGGAAGAGTAGCCTTCGATCGGCAAGCAACTTTAAACTTTATACTTTGAACTTTATACTTTTATTGATGAAGTGTTCCTGTATTGACCACCGGGGTAGCTTCCTTGTCACCGCACAGCACGACCAAGAGGTTGCTAACCATGGTGGCTTTTTTATCCTCATCCAGGCTTACAATCTGGCGTTTGCTCAATTCTTCAAGAGCCATTTCCACCATACTGACTGCACCTTCGACAATCTTGAAACGTGCGGCAACAATGGCGGTTGCTTGTTGGCGTTTCAACATGGCCTGTGCAATTTCCTGGGCATAGGCGATGTAATTGATACGCGCTTCAATCACATGGATGCCCGCCATATCAAGTCGTTCACGGATTTCACCTTCGAGCATCTGGTTGACTTCCTCACCCCCATCACGCAGGGTAATCTTGGCATGATCGTCTTCAATGTTATCGTAAGGATACAAGCCCGCCAATTTCCGAAGGGCAGCTTCACTCTGCACCACCACAAAATGCTCATATTCATCAACGCCAAAAGCTGCACGGTAAGTTTCTTCCACCTTCCACACCAAGACCAATCCAATCATGATGGGGTTTCCCAGTTTGTCGTTCACCTTAATGGTTTCACTGTTAAAGTTGCGGGCCCTTAAGGAGAACTTCTTTTTGGTAAAAAAGGGGTTCACCCAAAAGAAGCCATTGTCCTTGATGGTTCCCTTGTAAGCGCCAAAGAGTACCAGTACAAAGCTTTGGTTGGGATCGACAGCCAGGAATCCCGGTGCGGTAAGTACAAACAAGAGCACGCACAATATCCCAGGAAAGATGGCTTGATTGGCAAAGGAAAGAATGGCCAGGGCAAAGAACACGACTTCGAGCAGAATGAATAAATATCCAGATCGGGCAGTAAATAACTTTTCCATGTGAATAGATTTAGGTTGTTTATATGTTGATTTATATTGCAATTACAGGTACCCGACAAAATTTCAGTATCCTGGTTACCAGGCTGCATACCGCTTAAAGATTGATATAGATCCTACGAATATACTTAATTTTTCTGTTAATCAAGCCTTTGAATTCTTATCTGCTCCCTGGGTATTTCCCAATAAAAATCCCCATGGTTGTAAGGGTTCAATGTGGTCAAATATTATTTTCACAATTGCAAGAAGCGGAAGGGACAAAAACATACCCGAAATGCCCCATAAGGCATTGCCTCCTAAAATGATAATGATCGAGAAAAGTGCATTTATTTTCACTTTTGAAGCCACTATAATTGGCACAACGTAATGATTGTCAATGAGCTGAATGGTGTAATACACGGCCAGCACATACAGGGCGTACATCCCTGATGATTTGGTTGCCAAGGCCACTAACATGGGCAATGCCACGGCAACAATTCCTCCAATATATGGAATTACATTCAGTAAAGCTCCCATCACACCGAGCATGATGGCAAAATCAATTCCAAGAATTAAGAGACCGATTGAATTGAGTGTTCCAATTATGACAGCTTCAATGAGCAGACCTATGAGGTAGTGTTGGATTACACTTTCAGTTTGAGGAATTATTTCGCTCACCTTGCCTTCATGTACAGGGCCAAAGAGACGATAAATAAATTCACGCAGCAGGGGTTTATAATACAGAAACAGAAAGACGTAAACTGGAATTAAAAATAAGACCATCATCATGCTGCCTACACTCAACAGGGTGGATTCGATGATGGTGCTGCTGGCTTTTAAGAGTTCAGCTTTGGCTTTTAATATCCAGTTTTGGATATTTTCTATATTGATATCGAAATAAGATGAAAACCAGGCGATTGTCTGATTGAATATGGCAGTTGATTTGTCAACTAAACCCGGCCAGGAATCACTAAACTGACTGGCTTGTGAAAACAGAAAAAAGAAAATGGTGGCAATAATCAAAAAGACGAGCAATATGGACATCAAAATGGCAACGATCCTGTTGATCTTCCAGCGAACGATGAAATCAACCAATGGATTCAGCACAATGGCTATGATCATTGCAAACACCAGGGGAACAATTATCCCTTTTAAATTGTACAGGATCTCCATGAGAACATACAATCCAATCAATATTAGAGTGGCCTTTGCATAGAATGGAAATTTCAACACTTTATTTATCACGGTGATAGCGATTTATTAAGTAACAAAGAGACAAAATAGCAAGGTACTTAGGTACTTAGGGTGATAACAAATATACGCATTTATAAATCAGGTTTATTAAAGCGATGGATCAGGATCAGAAAAATAAGCAAAAAAAAAGCATCTTTCTCAAGATGCTTTAAAAATGTTTTTTCAGGGTCAATTCAAATTCAATTCAATACTACCGGCTTGGTGTGAGTGAAGAACTTCATACTGGGATGCAAAACTTAAAATTGCATCCAAACTACTTTGCGAAGGGTCGAATCCAATCTGATTAATGTCCAAAGTGCAATCTCCAAAATCGCCAACAGGGGTTTGAGATGATTTAAGTTTCCCCTTTCCGGCCCGATAAGAACTGATTAAATAACTTAAGGTAGAAAATTTATTCATAGGCATTATTGCTGTGTTATTGGTTATAACGAGATAACGCCATTGGAATAATAATATTGTTATAAGTTACTAATTTTTTGTCAAAGAAAGATTCTTTTTTTCAATCATTTTCCGTAAATTGATCAAAGCATAGCGCATACGGCCCAAAGCCGTGTTAATACTGACATCGGTGAGATCGGCAATTTCCTTGAAACTAAGTCCCTGGAAATGGCGCATCATAATGACCTGGCGCTGATCTTCAGGTAGTTCATCGATCAAAAGGCGCACATCACAGGTAATTTGCTCATACACCAACTTATCTTCAATATTTTCCTCTGAATACTTGGGCGAATTAAACAGATCGATGTTGGTGTCATCGTTCGAGGTTGTGCAAAGTAATTTTTCTTTTCTAAAATGATCGATGATCAAATTGTGAGAAATGCGCAGAACCCAGGAAATGAATTTTCCATTCTCAATATATTTCCCAGTCATTAACGACCGGATTACTTTGATAAAAGTATCCTGAAAAATATCTTCCGCGAGATGGTGGTTTTTTACAATCAGTACAATGTAAGTAAAAACTCTTTTTTTATGGCGGGATATAAGAATTTCAATTGCGGCTTTGTCGCCATCAACAAATTGTTTAACGAGCGAATTATCACTCAGTTCTTCTGTTCTGAACATTACTCTAGTTATTATGTGACTGTTATTTTTTAATAATCAAAGAGTAGAGTTCTATCGATAGGCGAGCTTTCTTGAATTAGAGTTAAACTATTTGCTAATTTTGTGCTTGTAAAAATGAAACAAATATTTGATAAAAACAAATTTTTTTGTATTTATAATAACATAAACAATGAATTTAGCTTCGAATAATTCCTCCTACATACAAATAAAAGGTGCCCGTGTTCACAATCTTAAGAACATCGACCTGAACATTCATCGCAATAAGCTCATAGTAATCAGCGGATTGTCTGGTTCAGGAAAGTCCTCCCTGGCATTTGACACCCTCTATGCCGAGGGTCAGCGACGCTATGTAGAAAGTTTATCATCCTATGCCCGACAATTTTTGGGTCGCATCAATAAACCGGAGGTGGATTATATCAAAGGAATTCCTCCTGCCATTGCCATCGAGCAAAAGGTAAATACCCGCAATCCGCGCTCCACCGTTGGTACATCAACCGAAATATACGATTACATGAAGCTGCTGTTTGCCCGGATTGGAAAAACCATTTCGCCCATTTCGGGAAAAGAGGTCAAACAGCACCATGTGAGCGATGTTACCAATTTTATCCAATCGTTCCCGGAAAATACTCGCTTCATGATCGGCTCACCCTTGAAATTAAAAAACGGGCGAACCATGCTTCAGGAAGCTGAATTATTGCTTCAACAAGGATTCTCACGACTGGAGATCAACAATGAAATTCGAAAAATCGATGAACTTCTAAAGGAAAACGAACCTGTACCTTGCGGGGAAGTGACCTGCAACATCGTGATTGACAGGGCAACCGTTTTAAACGATGAAGACAATCTGAGCCGGATAGCGGATTCGGTGCAAACTGCTTTTTTTGAAGGCCATGGCGAATGTACCGTCAAGATTTATGAAGGAACATCCGTCATTGAAGAACATTTTTCCAATCTCTTTGAAGCCGATGGCATCGAATTCGAGGAACCCTCGGTGCACATGTTCAGCTTTAACAACCCAGTAGGAGCATGTCCCACTTGTGAAGGATACGGAAAAGTAATTGGCATTGATGAAGATCTGGTAATTCCAAACAAGTCATTGTCCATTTACCAGGATGCAGTGGCTTGCTGGAAAGGCGACAAGATGAAAGAATGGAAAGACGAGCTGGTCTTCGCTGCCGATAAATTCAATTTCCCCATTCACAAACCTTTCTACGAATTAAGCAAGGAGCAGCGCAGGCTTTTATGGACTGGCAATCAATACTTCCAGGGACTCAGCCGATTCTTCAAAATGCTGGAGGAGAATGCCTATAAGATTCAATACCGGGTAATGCTGTCGCGTTACAGGGGAAAAACCGATTGCCCCGATTGCCAGGGGACACGCCTGAAAAAGGAAGCAGGATATGTGAAAGTGGGTGAACAATCCATCCAGGAATTGGTGTTGCTCCCCATCAACGAATTAACGCCCTTCTTTACCAGCCTGAAACTCTCTGAATATGAAACTCAGGTGGCAGAACGCATCCTGACCGAAATAAATAACCGCCTTGATTTCCTCAATGATGTAGGTCTGGGGTACCTGTCCTTAAACCGGCTTTCGTCCTCTCTTTCAGGAGGTGAGTCTCAGCGCATCAACCTGGCCACTTCACTGGGAAGCAGCCTGGTAGGCTCCATGTACATTTTGGATGAGCCCAGCATCGGGCTTCATTCAAGAGATACCGAAAGGTTGATACGCGTTCTGAGGAAATTGCAGAAACTTGGCAACACGGTGATCGTTGTCGAACATGACGAAGAAATTATCAGGGCAGCGGATGAAATAATAGATATTGGCCCATTGGCAGGCAGGCTGGGCGGAGAAGTTGTATTCCAGGGAACCCACGATCAACTGGAGGCATCCTCGGAAAGCATGACGGCCAAATACCTGACCGGGAGAGAGAAGATAGAAATACCCCAGGCCCGCAGGAAATGGAATAATTTCATTGAAATTACAGGTGCCCGCGAAAACAACCTGAGAAATATCGATGTAAAGTTTCCGCTCAACACCATCTGTGTGGTGACTGGGGTCAGCGGCTCCGGCAAATCGTCGCTGGTGACCAAAGTGCTCTACCCTGCCCTGGCCAAGATGTTTGGCGGATTCAGCGAAAAAACCGGACAACACGACCAGATCAGGGGCGACTTCAATCTGATCACCTCCGTTGAATTTGTCGATCAGAATCCCATCGGTAAATCTTCCCGCTCCAATCCGGTGACCTACCTGAAAGTGTACGATGAGATCCGTAAATTATACTCCGAATTGCAAAGCTCCAAATTCAACGGGTTCAAGCCCTCCCACTTTTCATTCAACATTGAAGGAGGAAGGTGTGAAGAATGCCAGGGTGAGGGTGAAATCACGGTCGAAATGCAATTCATGGCAGACATCCACCTGACCTGCGAAAGTTGCAAGGGCAAACGCTTCCGGGAAGAGGTCCTCGAAATTACCTTTGAAGGGAAAAACATATTTGACATACTGGATCTGACAGTGAATGAGGCCATTGATTTCTTTAGCAGCCAACATCCAAGCTCTGCAAAGAAAATCGCCAAAATGCTCAAACCCCTGCAGGATGTAGGGCTTGGCTATGTGAAACTGGGCCAGTCATCCAGCACCTTATCAGGAGGCGAAAGCCAGCGGATCAAACTGGCCTCCTTTTTGGCCAAGGAAAAAGGAACTCCTTCTCTGTTTATTTTTGATGAGCCAACCACCGGATTACATTTTCATGACATCCGCAAATTGCTCGCTTCGTTCAATGCGCTCATTGCCAGAGGTCACAGCATCATCATCATTGAACACAACCTGGATGTGATCAAATGTGCCGATTGGGTAATTGACTTAGGGCCTGAAGGGGGGAAAGATGGCGGCAGGATCATTTTTGAAGGAAAACCAGAAGACCTGGTCCATAATCCTGAATCATATACGGGTATGGCATTGAAAGAAAAGCTTTGAATTGAAAATTATACATTAAACGACCAGGTCCATCCTAATTTGACAGATTACAAATAGCTACAAACAAATGAAAAATAAACACATAGACACATAGATCACATAGAAATATTAAAACTATGTGACCTATGTGCCTATGTGTTTATTAATTTAAAAAAAACAAGTATCAAAAGCGAAACACAACTTTTGATACCTGTTTGAAATTTTGACTTCCAGTTCAGGGGGTTTACTGTCCCTGGTTCTGCATCCTTTTGGCCCGTTCTTCAGCCTGTTGTTTACGGTATGCATCCAGTTTCACGCCTTGTTCGGGTGTTAAAACCGCTTTTAAAAGCTTGTCTGTTTCCGCAGTCATTTTGGTTCTCTCTTCACGCATTTTATCGCGATCCATCGTTCCACTTTCACGCATTTTTGCAAATGCTTCCGACTGTTTTTTCTGTTGTTCGGTTACAATCGGGGTAATCTTTGCAACCTCATCTTTTGATAAACTTAAAGCAGTGGTAAGTCCGTCGATTTCTCTCTGAAGTCTGGCCGCTGGATCGCCCATTTGAGCAAAACTGGAACCCAAAGCGAAAAGGGCTACGAAAACAACCAATAATAATTTTTTCATATTCATAAATATTTAAGTTCTGCACTTAGACTCTGATCAAAGCTGTTGGTTTAATGCATGCAGTTAATATTTTATGATTCAATCAACAAGCGCAAAAAAAAAGAGGCTGGAACTTTCGGACCAACCTCTTTTTGCAAAAAGAAAAATATTTTTCTTATACACGTTTTTCTTTGATACGGGCTTTTTTGCCAGTAAGAGCACGTAAATAATACAATTTTGCCCTGCGGACACTTCCTTTTTTGTTCACTTCAATCTGATCGATGAATGGTGAATAAAGAGGAAAAATTCTTTCTACCCCAATGCTTCCTGACATTTTACGAACAGTGAAGGTCTTGGTGACGCTAGTGCCTTTGATCTGAATAACCACACCACGGTAATTCTGGATACGTTCCTTGTTTCCTTCAATGATCTTGTAAGAAACGGTAATGGTATCACCCGGATTAAATGGCGTATGTTCTTTTACTTCAGCAACAAACGCGTTTTGTGCAACTTTAATTAAATCCATTGTTATATGTTTTAGTGGCAATATTACATCAAACCAATGAGTAAGAGATTGCGGAAATGTGGCGCAAAAATAATAAAATTATTCATACTACCATTGACTGCTCAGAGAAAGATCAGGAAATTTCCCAAAAATCAATGACTTGGCTTGCCAATCATTTTCAGATGATCGCCCGTGCCTTTAACTATTTCCTTTTTCCATCCTTCCGAATAGCCAGGTTGGCTTGGAGCTACTGGCATTCCAGTTTCAGTTCTTTCAAAGGCTCCATCTTTTTCTTTCTTGATATTGCCATCCATGAATTTGACCATCAGATACTGGGACAACTTTTTCCATTCATGGGTCATTCCATTGGCCTGGTTCACAGAATAATCGGTGAGAAACTGGAGGGCTTCCTTTTTCTTGCCTGCATTCCAGAGGCTTTGTGCAGCCAGGTCAACGCTTGGCGTATAAGCTACAAACTTATCTTCCAGGCTTTTCTGAACTTTCTGAATATCAGGAATCATGGCATCATAACGCAGGTAGGCAAAATTGGCTACTGCATTAAAGGTCCAGAAGGCTGAAGTTTCAGAATAAGTCAGCAAATCGCCATTTCCTACTTTGAAACACTCGGGCACCTCGGTCATCCCACAATACAGGGGCACATAACAGGTGCTATAGGTATCATCAACACCAAACCAGTTGATTCCCCCAATTGGATTGGGCAACCATGAACGCGACTGAGCCACGAACGAAAAGCCGGTTTGCTGGGTGGAGATGGCCCTTTCATTGACATATTCTGCCGAATCGACCTTGAAAGTAAGTGGACGCCAGCGGTAGGGCAAATGAAATGCGCCTGCCCCGATGTCTTTGGTCATATCAAGGGCAGTGCCTTCATAATGGTCGCGCATCATGCCCATCACGTCCTGCACGCTCAATTTCTTATCCGGCTTGACCCACAAAGGCATCCGGTTGGATGGAAAATTATTTTCACCACCATGTTTAACGTTGCCCAGTACGTACTCTTCATATTGTTTCATTCCTGAACACACCTTATTGAAACCTGCAAATACACGGCCATCACTGAAACGTGCTCCGCTGAAATCAACGGGTGCATAAATATCAGAAAAACTGAAATCCTTGTTCTTCCCATCGAACCAACCTTTTTCATGTGCAAACGAAATGACATCTTTTGCAAACAGACAATTTTCCTCGTCATTCATTGGGAAAGTGGTAATGCGTGCCTGGTTGGCATGACCGCAGATGTATCCATCAGGAATGCGCTGAGCTACCCATACCGCGCCCTTTTCACCTTCCCCTTTTCCAATCATCTCCATGATCCAGGCTTCATTGGCATCGGAAACAGAAAAAGATTCGCCTTCACTGGCATAACCGTATTTTTCAACCAGTTCGGTCATCACCCCAATGGCTTCACGAGCTGTTTTGGCACGCTGCAAAGCCACGTACATCAAGCTGCCGTAATCCATAATGGCACCCTTTTGGGTAAACAAGGTTTCCCGTCCACCATAAGTGGTTTCACCAATGGCTACCTGGTATTCGTTCATATTTCCAACCACACTGTAGGTATGTTCGGCTTCAGGAATTCGTCCCAGGAATTTACCCGTATCCCACTCGTAAATATCGCGCAAGGTTCCCTTGGCATGATCCCCGGCGGGCAGGTAATACAATTCCCCATATAAGGTATGCGAATCAGCTGCATAGGTAATCATCACTGACCCATCGACTGTTGCCCCTTTGGTAATTATAAAATTGGTGCATCCCATCGATACCTGGATACTGAGGGCCAAAGCCAACAGGGAGATTCCTATCACACGTTGAATGTTTTTTATCATGACAACTTTCTATTTTGAATTTAATGACAAATGTAATTATTCTATCCTTTAAATATTCTGGTCTGTATTGAGCGTATAAAGAAGCCTAAATTTCTGCAATTGAAACATGAGAAAGTTCAGGTCACTGGCAACAGGGCCAAATGAAAGTGGTCAGTGATCAGAGTTCTTCCAGATCCCCACCCCCAGGCAAATCCAGCCGGCTACAAAGGCCAGTCCGCCGATGGGTGTAATGGCTCCCAAGGCCTTTACTCCCGTGGTTGAAAGAGCATACAAACTTCCTGAGAATAAGATGATCCCTGCAAGGAGCAATACCGCCGACCAGCGGATCCATTTCGAATGAACCTGGTAGCCGATCAATCCGATGAGCAGCAAGCCCAGGGAGTGATAAAACTGGTAGTCAACAGCCGTTTTGTAAACCTCCAACATGTCAGGAGACAAACGGGTTTTTAAAGCATGGGCTCCAAATGCACCCAACAAAACACACAAGGCCATCAGGAGGGCACCTGAAATAAGGATCTTTTTCATTTCATAAAAATAGGAATGAAATTTAACTTTTCCAAAGACAGGTCCGCAATGCCAATCCTACTTTTTAACCATTGCCCGGTACTTGGATTATTCGAAGATTATTCGAAGGTTATTCGAAGATTATTCGAAGATTATTCGAAGATCATTCGAATAGAATTGAATAATCTTCGATTAACTTTCGAATAGTTTTCCAATAAGTTTCGAATAATCCAAGTACCCGGCAGGACAAAAACGGATGGGTAGAAGGTGATTAAATGGGTGCAAGGTAGCTTGTCAACAAGTAACAGAGTAACAAAGTGACAAAGAAACAAAGCAGCAAAGCAGCAAAATGAGGTGAATAGTGTCGTGTAACATCTATTGTGACGATTCAAACTAAAGGAACCTCGTTCAATCTGTAATGTTAATCCTGAACACTCGTATGGACCTTCACTTCAATTCTGAAGGGGGAATCGTTCTTGAAATATTCATGCGAGGATGTTTTTTTCAAGAACCTTACCTTTTCTATTAAAACCTTAGTAACCTGACTATTACCCCGAGAACCCAACCTTATTTACCTTATGGATGATTGAATTCTTTTTTCATAAGGTTCATAAGGTTGGGTTCTCGGGGTAATAGTCAGGTTACTAAGGTTTTAATAGAAAGGTAAGGTTTTTTTTAAGCTATTATTGAACTGGATGATGCACTGAAGGTTAATGTCCCAAGGAAGAAGCGTCCTTTTAGTTGTGACACGACAATCGCATAGGTACTTTGTCACTTTGGTACTTTGTCACTTAATTACTGGGCACCTCTTCCAAGCCCTTTTGCCGATAAACCAAGGGGGTGACACCAAATTGCTTTTTAAAGCATTTGATAAAATAGGACAGGTTTTTAAATCCCAAACTATAGCCGATTGTTTTGATTGAATCGGAGGTGGATAACAATTCACAGGCCCTTTGCATCTTGAAAAGCAACATGAATTCAACAGGAGAGAGACCGGTAAGTGACTTTACTTTCCGGTATAAATTGGTTTTACTCATATTCAATCCCAGGGAAAGCTCCTGTACGCTATACTCAAAATCGGCCAGATGCTCCTCGAGCAATTGCCGTAATTGCAGAATAAATTCATCATCCCGGGTCAGGTGAGTTGAGGTAACTTCCACCATGAAATTCTGGGTGACATATTTTCTTCTAATTAATTCCCGGTTTCTAATCAGGCGTGAAATCTGGGCCTTAATAATGGTCATGTTAAAGGGCTTGGTCACATAAGCATCGGCTCCCTTTTCATACCCGGCAATGATATGCTCGGAGGCATTTTTAGCCGTTAAAAGAATGATTGGAATGTGACAGGTTTTAATATTTTCCTTTACTTTTTCACAAAGTTCATAGCCATCCATTTCAGGCATCAAAACATCTGAGATCACAATATCTGGAATCACCCTGGCTATCAGCTCATAACCTTCACTCCCATTGCAGGCTTCATGACAATTGTAAGTCAAGGACAAGGACTCATTTAAAAAGGTCCTTAAATCATCATTGTCTTCCACGATCACAATACTCAGGTCTTTGCCCAAGTTTTCATCCCCGTATTTCGGGTCAACCTGGTGAATTTGCTCGTACCATTCAATATCTGGTTTTGGTTGACTCACAGGCAAGTCCTTCATTTCGATGTCCTCAAATGGGATTGAAACATGAAATTCCACCCCTATTTCATCGACCGACTCAACGGTAATAGTCCCCCGGTGCATTTCAACAAGCGATTTTGAAAACGAAAGACCGATTCCTGCGCCCTCTATATTTTCGCTTACCTTATAAAAATGTTCAAAGATTTTAACTTTATCCTGATCAGAAATGTCCTTCCCTTCATTAAACACTGAGATGATAATTTCCTGTTTGCACTCCTCTCCCTTTTCACTGACTGGTGTTTGGATCAGTTTAAGAGAAACCACAATCGATTGATTTTCACCCGTATGTTTAAATGCATTTGAAAGTAAATTATAGAGGACCTCTTCTATTTTCTGGCGATCAATCTTCACCAGGATAGAGCTCTCAGGAACAGAAACCTGCAAATTGGTCTTGCGGCGGCTTTCCAATCCCTTAAAGTTTGCAACTACCTCAACGACCAATGCAACGATATCGGTGGTTTGAAGATTGAGCTGGAGCTTCCCAGCGTTTAACTTCCTGAAATCGATGATCTGGTTGATTAAAGTGAGCAGATAATTGGAATTGCGGTAAATCAAACTGATGTGATTTTTCCATTTTGGTTCCATACTGGCCGCGTTTTGCATCATATCCTCGATCGGGGCCACCACCAGGCTCAGCGGGGTACGCAACTCGTGTGCAATATTGGTGAGAAATTTCATTTTATTCTCATTGTTCTCGATCTCGATGGCATCAATTTTTTTCTGAAACGACTTGCGCTGCCTGTTAATAAACTGGTAAATGACCTGAGCAATGGTAATAATTAACAGGAGGATGAAAATGGTGGTCATATACCAGGTTCTGTACCAAGGTGGCCATACGGTGATCTGAAGGGTCTTTTCCTTGATGGAATCAACATTATCAGCACTTTGAGCCCTGACGTGCAAAGTATATTTTCCGGAGGGCAACATGGAGAAATATAGATTCCGGTTGGAGGCCGGGATTTTAATCCACCGGTCATTATAGCCTTCGAGTTGGTACAAAATCGTATTCCCTTCCGGATACTGATAATGATGAACCCCAACGCCGATACTAAATGAATTCTTCGCAAATGGCAAGGCAATCTGATCGGATTCATTGAGTGACTTGGTCATGGTGTTTCCCTTGCTGATGGTATCACCGATATTCACCATCCGGTTCAAAATTCTCAGATTGGTGAAACCGATTTGGGGTGGGATTGGATTTAACCGAATGTTGTGTGGGTAGAACCGGGTAAATCCATTATCACCCCCAAAAAACATTTCTCCATCGTTGGAAATAAAATAGGAATTTACTTTAAAGGTTTCGCCCTGGATTCCATCTGAATGACTGTAATAGGTAAAAGGTTTGGATTTATTATTCAGATCAACAGATACAATTCCATTGTAGGTACTGATCCATTTTCGGCCTGCCTGGTCAGGAAGTATTCCCTGGATGTCATTTCCTGGCAATCCATCTTCGGTGGTCAGATGCGAAAAGGTTTCAGAGGCCATATCCATGATATTGATTCCGCCTCCTTGTGTACCAAACCAAAGATTACCGTCCTGCTGCTCGAAAATGCAGTTAATTTCGTTTGCGTTCAGAACATCTTTCTTCCAGCCTTTGGCAAAGTATTGTTTAAACCTGAGGGCTGGTTTGGTTTTGCCCGACAGGTCCAGTTGGTTATAAGGTGTTTTTAATAGGTTTAATCCATTGACTGTACCTACCCAAAAGCGGTTCTTACTATCGATGAGCATCGAAATTACGGTTCGGTCAGAAATAGCTTCATTGTTGGTTTGATCAATGGGAAAGCGATAAATCTTTTGGGTTGGATTGGTTCGAAGTGCGGGTAAAAACAGGAGGCCTTCAAAAAAAGTTCCACACCATACATTCCGATGCGCATCCACCATCACTTTTCTGACAGTTCCCTTAAAGACCGGGTTTTCACCCCGAACTCCGTAAAGCCACCGGTTATTGATCTTGACCATTCTTGTCAATCCGCCATCAGAAGCGACCCAGAATACAGAATCCGATTCGCGGGCCAGGTCCCAAATATGATCGAAGGGGGAATCTGGCTTGTCTTTCTGCTGATAACAGATCACCTGAAACTCGGCAGATCCATTTGGGTCCATTTTTTTTGCGGTCCTGTTAAGGCCTCCTTCCCGGAGGCCTATAAAGATATCCTGATCTGTTCCGTTGAAACACATGACCATATTCCCACTCAACGAGCCGGGATTGTTAACCTCCCGTTTAAAGGAGTGAAACTCTTTCTGGTTCAGGTTAAGTATGCTGATGCCCTGTCCCTGGCTACCTACCCAAAGGTTGCCTGAAAAATCTTCAAACAGACACATGACCCTGTTGTCGAGTAAAGAGCCATATTTCATCGGATCGGGCAAATACTTTCCAGTTTGTCCTGAAGCTAAATCGATAAACATCAGAGCCGGTTCATTGGAATAGCAATACATGTGGTGGTCACTGGCATGCAAAAGGTTCAACACATTGATTCCCTTAAAATAGACTAAATCCTGAAATGTACCCTGGTTCATCAGCAGAACATGAATTCCATCATCCGTGGCGATATAGAGTTTATTTTCAGATTTCACATATTCAATGGCGTTGACTTGCGCCTTGAGAGTATATTCCTTTTTTATCTGAAGGGTCGGTATTTCATTTTTAAACACCAATTCAGGAAAAAATATTTTCTTTGGAATCCTGCTGTCATTTCCTGTTAAAAGTATGATTTGGTCATTAAAAGAACCAGCAACATGTATATAATCAGTTACCGGATTCGAATTGTAGTATAAGTTTAACTTTTTGGCATGATATCCAGGTTTGTCAAATTGTTGGTCGTCGATCAGAAATAAACCCTTGGTGGTAAGAGCAATTACATACCCTTTGGACTCAAAGAAATCAACCACATAGTAATCTTTTGCTGACAGTCCTTCGAGCGGGATCGAATGAAAAGTTAGATTTTCTTTACTGTAATAAGAAACCCCAGCCAGGGAGGCAATCCAAAGATGATCCTTTGAATCATTAAATATTTTGTTGATTTTTTTATCCGGTAAACTTAAAGGATTTTCAAGTTCAGGTTTAAAAAACTGGAAATCATATCCATTGTAATTTACAAGTCCCGCCCAGGTTGCAAACCACATTTTCCCTGAATGGTCCTGTGTGATAGAATTGATTTCACCGATGTAAAGACCTTCGTTGGTTCTTAAATACCTAAAATCAGCAGCTAAGCCAAGTTGGACAGACCATACCATTAAAAAGAAAAGAGTTAAAGGATATTTCATCGAAGCGATCGATTCAAACATCAATTTATTTTTCGGGCTGCATGATCCTATCATGGGTTGTAAATATTGTAAACTTCTATTTTAAAAATGGGAATTTCAAATCAGAATGGAAATATACATAAAGAATATTGGATTGACAACACAAACATGAATAGGATTTAAACTCCTATGATTATTTTTTTTCATCTGAAACTACCGTTTGATCAATCTGGTTAATTGTTTAGTCTTCCCCTGTGCTCAAATACCACGTAACCAATTAATTAAAATCAATATTTTCAAAACATAAATGGCCATCAGACTAAAATTCAGTTCAAATTGGCAGTTCCAAGGCTGAATATCCCTTCATCACGACCCATTGATGGCTGTTTTGTATCATAGTTTGGACTGTCTGAGGTATTCAATTCACTGCTCATGAAATGAAATACTAACATTGTTGATATACTTTTGAAATGAAAACTCTAATTAAAATTCTAATATTATGAAATTAAAAATTTTCCTTTTATTTCTATTGATGTATGGTTGTGGTGTATTCTTGAATGCACAAACCAAACCATACAGAAATTTAATCATTACGGAGGCGCAGATGAGCTGGAAGCCATCCAACTACGTAGAGATTACCAATGTGGGTACAGAGACGGTCGATCTTTCTGAGTTTGAACTTGGAAATATTGCAGAATGGTCAAAGCCATGGCAGCCTCAAACTTCACATTTCATGTTACCCAAAAAGATGCTAGCTCCCGGAAAATCATTCGTGATGGCAACGGCTGCTGATTTTGAACCGGAAAACTGGGTAACGGATCCTCTTCATAATCAGGAAAGGATCACCAAACCTGAATTTTACAAAATCGCCGATATGATGCTTCACTATCCGGAAGACAGGTCTACGGCAAAGGACAGCATTACACCAGGATGGCAAGTTCTGGATGGCTATGATGGTGGACGTTGTTTCTTCTTAAGGCATTTTTTCATCAATGCTGAGGGTCTGAAAGATTCAGTAGTAGTGGATCAGGTAGGTGGAGTTTTCAACGATGAAACCGGAACCAATCTCTTAAATGGGTACGATGTGGCTGGTGTGAAAAACGCCACCCTCAACAATGTGTTGGTCCGTAAAAGTATTGTTAAAACCGGAAACTTTGATTTTGCTTCCGGCAGAGGGATTGATTATGCGGATTCAGAATGGATTCCGATTCCCAAAAGCTGGGGCGGATGGGAACCCGTCTTCTGGACTGTTGGAAATCAGGTTGATGCCAAACTAGATGACAATACCCTTGTCTCAAAGACAGGAAAAGTAAAGGTTGACCTGACTAATGCCACCATTACGGTGCCTTGGGGCGTGAGAAGAGGCGACTCAATCATGTACCAATTCTACAAAAAACCAGGTCTTGCCTGGAAGTATGCTGTTGCAAAAACAACTGAAGATTCTGCTTTTGTTTCTGCACGTACAGGTGATAAACTAACCCTTATTGTTTGTGGCAATGAAGTGACGATCAAAGAATTCTCCATCATTGTTGATGCTCCAACGGCTTCGGATAACATTGTGATTCAAAAAAATGGATTTAACTATTCAAAAATGATTTATGGCGGCTTGTCGTCTTATTCAGGTATTCGTATAACAGATGGAGTAAAGGGAATGGATACAATCAGCTATGTTGATTTTGCTACCCGGGTTGATACCTTGTTTAAATACATTGAAAAAGCACCAAAAGCCAGCTGGAAAATTGTTTACAAAAGCGGAATTGAACAACCTGACCTTAAAAATGGTGACATTTTACGTGTCACCTCTGAAAATGGTAAGGATAAAGATTACTTCCTGAAATTGCAAAAAATCATTTTAAGTTCCAATGCCTATCTGTCATCCATCACCTGGCCCGATATCCCCCTCTATTATAAGGGTGACATTGCCGGTTATTATGGATGGACGGGAGACACGATCCCCGGTTTTACCCCTAGCAGAATGGATTATGTGGTGAAAATACCTCTTGAATTCGAGGGAATTCCTGCATTAACCTTTAAGAAACAGCAAACAGATTCAAGGGTAGAGGTTATTAGGGCCAA
Source organism: Prolixibacteraceae bacterium (assembly GCA_036504555.1). Classification (GTDB taxonomy): domain Bacteria; phylum Bacteroidota; class Bacteroidia; order Bacteroidales; family Prolixibacteraceae; genus Aquipluma. The sequence goes on from DASXUZ010000226.1 coordinate 19,449, forward strand.
AACATTGGAAGGAAATGTAGAAGATCGCGTAGTCACCTATAAGGTTACAGCAGAAGACAATACAACAGTTGCTGTATATACCGTTCGCTTCGAAAAGGAAAAAGATCCAGCCAATATTCAACCATTCAATGGAGAACCATTTTTCTCCCAATATGTATTTTTCGAACAATGGATGAACTACTATCTTGAAATCGTCAATCCTGGAACTGAACCCATTGACCTTAGTAACTATATGCTTATTGGTGGATGGGGTGGCCCAACTGATGTTTTCAAATTAGGAACGGGAGCTAATAACTGGAATGATGCCTATTACCGTTATGTTCCAGGTAAAAAATGGCAGTCTCAGGCAGACTGGATGATTCAGCCTTGTATATTACAACCTGATTTGGCAACCAACTCGATTGTTTATCCGGGTGAAGTATTTGTAATAGCTGATGTCAGGCAAAAAGTAAATAATGACAAAACCCATGGCAATGGCGATACTGAATACCGCAAGGAAATTGACATCGACTTCGCTAAAAATCCCTGGGGTAGAACTGTAGCGGCCAACAACGCAATCGCCCACTGGAAAAATGGGTCTATGTTTCTGTTTAAAATCCTGAATGATTCGGTTAAAAATGGTTTAAAACCAGCTACCCACTTCGAGGATTTTAAATTAATTGAATCTTTTGGTAGTGGTGCCAGTCAAACCGAACAAAAAATTGGTGGCTTACCTGAGAATATGATACAGAGCAACTTCAGGAAACCAGGTATCTATAAACCAAATCCTGTAACCAATAAATCGGCCGGTACAACCCCAGATAACAGTGAATGGTTTTTTACTGACCAGAACTACTATGTCAAATTAAAATATCCATGGCCAGATCAGATCCTGCGCGTTTGTGATGGAATTGGTTCACACAACTTGAACGAAGTCACCATCTCAAGATCGACTGTTACGTCAAAAATTTATAAAGTAAGTCCTGGATTCTCGCAAGCTGAAACCATTAAAGGAGTAACAACAGGCACTTCTGTAGCCAGCTTCTATCAGAACATCGTGAAGGCCAATGCGCTACAGACGCTTACAATAAAATCTGCAGCCAATGGCACCCCTTTGACTGAGGCTGATATGGTCAGCAAAGGTGATCAGTTAATTGTTCTGTCTGGCGATAGTTTGAATACTTCAACCTATACGCTGAATGTAACTACAATTGGATTAAGTAACAATACCTTGCTCAGTTCTGACAAATTCACCATTGATGTTACAGGATCAACTGGTACCATCTCAGGATTTAACAAAAACACCCTGCTTAAAACAGTGTTTGAAGGTGTTGTAATTCCATCGGGAGCCACCCTGACAATGACCGATGAAAAAGATGCTTATATGTCGCTGATCCAACTAAACTATGATACAACCTATGTAAATGTGATCGCTACCGACAAAGTTTACTTTGATGTAGTTGCTGAAGATGGTATTACCAGGACTACCTACCAGTTGAAACCTACCACCAATCCCAGTGATGCTTATTTAACCTCTGATGTGTTTAGCGTTGATCAATTTGCTTGTTTAATCAATTTTGTCCCCAATGGCACTTCTGTTCAAAGTTTACTTAGCAATGTAATTGCAGCTCCAGGGGCTACCATGGTAATTTTTGACAAAGCCGGATACGTGCGTACAGAAGGTGATGTATACAGGGATGATAAGGTGATTGTAACTTCAGCCGATGGCCAAACGGTTAAATCATATTATTTATCCATGTTGACCTATAAAGTGAACGCCTATTTCGCCTATGTAATCTCTGACGATTACCAGATTGAACAGATTTCAAGACTCATTTCAGGTCCTTCAATCAACACTTCAGTTGTTGAATTCAAGAACAAATTGTATGCTTCATTTGGAGCAACATTGAAAGTGATTAACAAGAACGGAACTGAAAGCACTCTTACGAATCTTGCCATTGATGATAAACTGCTTGTTACTGCTGCTGATGGAGTAACTACTGCACTTTATACCGTTAAAGATCTGAATTCAAGCAAAGTAATTGCTGGCACTTCCTCCATTAAAATGTATCCCAATCCAACTGACGGAAAAGTAATCGTTCAGGGCCTTGCAAAAGGAAACAGGGTACAGGTATTCAATGCTGCAGGTGTCATGCTGCGTAATGTGATTGTTGCCAATTCAACTGATTACGTTTCTCTTGAAGCTCAACCTGCAGGTATCTACATTTTCGTAGTCTCTGCTGATAATCAAAATATTAGCATCCAAAAGATCGTAAAGAAATAACCAACTAATTTAAATGCACGAATAAGGGCCTCTAACCAGGGCCCTTATTTATTTGTTTGGATTCAATAGAATTATATCACTCAAAATCATACAAATTATTCAAGCTATTTCTTTGAAACTTCAATGTTTTTCAATAACTTAAACCAATATTGATATTTACTTAAAAGCCAGCGATTATGGGAATGATCTAAAATAAGATAAAAAACCTTGGGATATAGATTCTGTTTCTATTCCAAAGAGGTCTGATCCATGACGCACTTTATTATTTCTAACAAAAGTATTTATGAGAAAACTAATATACCAACTCATTGTCATTTTTCTGATAGCACAAACACAATTAATTTTTGCTCAAACAACTGTTCCATACGAATGGCATAATATTCCTCTGGGTGGTCATGGCTTTATAACAGGGATCGTGATGCACCCGCTCGAAAAGGATCTGATGTACCTACGGACCGATGTAGGTGGAGCCTATAGGTGGGACAAGGAGAATAAGAGCTGGGTTCAGCTCTGTGATGGATTTGGAGTTGAAGATCAGAGTTTTTATGGCATTGATGGTATTGCCATAGACCCGCAGAACACCAACGTGGTATATATGGCAGCAGGCAATTACACCTGGGCTTCCAGTGATGTAATAAAATCAACCGACAGAGGAAGATCATGGATTAAAACAGGATTAAATAAAAAGTTCGAAGCCAATGGTGGCAAAAGGGCCATGGGTGAATGCCTGGCTGTTGATCCTGTCAATAGTTCAGTGGTTTACTGTGGAACAGCATTGGAAGGACTGTGGAGGAGTCCAGATGCAGCAGCTTCATGGCAGAAGGTGACTGCCATTACAACATTAACAGATAAATCAAATCAAGTTCGCAACATCGTTTTTGATAAGAAAACTGCCCTTGGAGGCAAATGTCAAACCATCTATGCAGGGGTAACTAACAAGGGCGTATACCGCAGCCTTGATGGTGGCGAATCATGGACGCTGCTTGCCGGGACTCCTATAACTGCCAAACGCATGGAAGTAGGGCCAAGTGGTGCGTTGTACGTAGCCTCTGA
>DASXUZ010000227.1:0-9907 GCA_036504555.1 Prolixibacteraceae bacterium
GGGCGTAAAACGCCTACACTGAGTGATGTAAGTTCCTCCTCAGCGGCAGTTTTGGCGGCTCTTTTTGCCAAAGCGTCCCCCCTGTTCAAGCAGCATCCCTTTTATTCCAACTATGCCGACACCTTGAGAATAAAGGCTGAAAAATCATGGGAATGGCTACTCCTTCATTCTGCCAATGTGAGTCCAATTGAACCCTTAACGGGGAAAGAATACGGTTATTCAAAAGACGCTGGCCACGATCAGGCCATGAGGGCCATTGCCGCTATCGCCTTGTTCAACGCCACTGGAAAGCCAAGCTACAACGCCTGGTTTACTTCCCGTTTTAAGGATCCACTGTGGGATTACCATGAAAATCAGGCATGGGGCGGGATCATTGCCGGGCTGGAGCAATCAGAAATTAACCTGGGATACATGGATTACATCCAATCGCCCCAGCCGGATGCCGATAAAACCATCATTGGTAAATTAAAGTCGGCCTATATTACCGAGGCCAACTGGACCATTGAAAGGATTGGATTTACCGGTTACAATATCCCGCTGGCTGCACCCAATCATCTTTTCTGGGGATCGTCTGCCCTGATTGCCACCCATGCCTATGTATATGACCAGGTCTACAAGTGGACCGGGAATGCCAAATATAAGAATGCCATTCCCAATTCAGTCGATTGGATACTGGGTAGAAATCCGGTCAGCAGTATTTTTGTAACCGGGTATGGGGATACCATTCATGGAGTGGATATCTATAGTTTCTTCTGGGATGATAATTTCAATGCCCCTCCGGGCTATCTGTGCGGCAATCTGATGGCCTATGATGAAACAACCATTCCTATCATCAAATATCCCTGGAAGCGGTTCTTAAACGTTCAGTCGGCCGCCACCCTGGAACCCGGTATCTACTGGAATGCTGAATTGGCATGGCTCATGGGATACATGGCTCAGAATGCCGGCACGAAAAGGGATTGTGCGGGTGACATCAACGGAACGGCCTATCTGGACGGATGCCATGGCTGTGTGGGTGGAAATACGGGTAAGACAGCCTGTATTCCAAATTACTCGGAAACTATCAAAAAAGAAGGTTCCCCGCTGACAATTTATCCGAATCCTTCGCAAGGCCGCTTTACCATTTTGGGGTTTCTTAAAAACAGGTGGCAGGTCTATAATTCGGTCGGAAGCCTTTTGCTTTCAGGCGATGATTTGACAATCGATTTGACTGCATTTCCCAGCGGTTTGTACATTGTTAAAGCCAACGACCTGAAATTTAAGCTCCTGAAAAAGTAGGATGATTTGTTCATCCTTCAACTTTCGTTCTTCCTGGATTCAACTTCCAATCATCCTGTCAACAGATCACCTGAGCCTTAATTGTCGTGTAACAGGCAATAGGACATTATTTCTTCGCCTTGATATAGTATCCTTTATCCAGCCTGTACTCTATGTTTTTAAATCCAGCTTTCTCTAACTCTGATTCAACTTTTCCAATGGGATGCTTGAAGAATTCTTCTGCAAACCTTTGATGTGCAATTTCTTTGTCAGGGATCATAAAGAGACAAAACAGCCCGTCCTGATTGAGCATAGAATGAATCTTTTTAAATATTTTGTATAAATTACTCCAGAAATAGATCACGTTCACACAAAATATCTTGTCATATGATTCGTCATCGAAGACTGCGGTGAAAAAATCGCCACATTGCAGGTGCACCAAGCCCTGATCAATGAGCATCTGATTTCTTTTGGTGGCATTCTGAACCATCAATTCCGATAAATCAATTCCATCAATTGAGCATCCGACCCCGAGGACGCTGGGATGATTGGCTATTAATTCAATGCCCAATCCTGTGCCGAAGCCTATTTCAAATATTTTGTCCCCCGCTTGAAGGTCCAAATCCCTGATGATATTTTCATAAAATTCCCTGTTCCTGGCATCCATCATTTTGGAAACTAATTGTCCAAAAGCCCCGGATGGTTTTCTTAATTGTTCTCCAAGTGATCTAAACATATCGTTCTTTTTTAATTGAACCAGTTCGGTTTAGGATATTAGGCTTACGAAAGAAAAGGGCAACAAGTTTCTATCAACTGAAGGTCCTGTATGTCATTCCTCAGGTTCCTAAGATTCCAATAAAAAAGTAAGATCATAAAAAGACATCCACCTGTTTGGTTTTGAATGTTCTTATTTGATCTTGTTATAAATCAACTCAATGCCGTTTCCTGTTTTCAGGTTACGGGAGTATTGTTTGTCCTGTGAATTGTTCCAATGCTCCATGGTACCCAGGCTTCTCAACAGGGTTCCATCCCTTTCAGGATCATATTTGGTTCCAGAGGGTGGATTGTTGGCCATCGCACTTTCAATCAATGAATAGTCACTGTACATCATCTCAGGAGCGTCCGGGAATTCAGACAACAGGAAATCAAGCACCACGGCATCCACGGCCACTCCATCCTGCGATGCAAATAAACTGTTGGGCCATTGATTGTTGAAAGGAGCAAGCTTCCATTTAAATGCGGGAACCTGATCGACAAACTTGTTGCCGTATATGCCATCGATTAAAAATAACATGGTCTTTTCTCCCAGGTCTTTGTGACCCAGGTAATCTGCAAATATTAGGTATTTGGGTGAACCGTCCTTGTTTTGACTAAATCCGCTGGAGTGTGCATTCTTGTGCCAGTCGTCTTCAATGCTGGTACATCCGAAGAAGTTTTTGGCACTTAATGTACTCCCCTGCCCAACATGTCCTTTCATCAAAGCCAGGCTGATATTATAGTCAGATTCAACCACGCAAGTTGCAAGCCCGGTGGCCACTTTTCCATTGTCGACCGAATAGGGAATGGCATTGGCAACAAAGGTGGCTTTCTCACGGCCATCTCCGCCATTGTGGTCCATGTAATGTACCTGGGGAAAGGCTGAATGGCATTTGTCGTATACATTGTTGGTCATGAACCTGCTGGGATCGGTAAGGGTAATATTTTGCTGTGGAACTCCGGCTTCATTGACCAGGCTCTTTAATAGCGAGAGGATTAATTGGGGATTGGCATTGATTTCATTGTTGCTTTCGTGTGAATAGGTATTGTTCAGGTTCACCTTGATGGCAATCTTTTGTCCGGCCTGATAGCCTGCATCGGTATTGTGTTTGGCTTTGTTGAAGAAGCGAAACAAGGCATCCCATGATTTCTTTTCATTTTTGATATTGGTTAAGCTGAATAAGGATTGTGAAAGAAGCTTATCTGTTTCAGCCTGGTTGTTGAAACGGTCTTCCCACCAGAAGCCGGTTTTACCATCCCAGGATGCAATTTTAGGATTGTGTATCCATGCCACTCTTCCGGGGAAAATACCACGGGCAAGGCCAAGGGGCACATTGGGTTTGTACCATATTTCAAGGGCCGTGGTGCTGGCTTTCACCTCGCCTGTTGACCTTGAAGTGAGTACCACTCCTCCACCAATGCTAAGGGCCAAAAACAAGACGGCAGTCAGATACCTGTTGTCTCTCCATTTTTGTCTGGCCTTTTGATAAGCAAATGTAGTTCCCAACAAGGCCATGATCCAGATTACAAAACCAGACATCAGGGGTGCGGCTGCACGCATACAGGGATAGGTCGCACGCTGGGGTTTTGGAATCACACGAACCAGGAACCATGCGGTGGAAGTAATTCCCAGCATGATGATTGAAATCTTTGAAGTGATTGGATTTTTCAACAGCTTGAAGAACTTTGCAATCAGGGTTAAAATTTGAGTTTTCATTGATTTGGGATCTTATTTGATGATTTTGAATTCAAGATAATCGTAATTCATATTTCCATGTGAAACAGTTTTCAGGGTAAGCACATGAACTCCCTTGGTGAGTTTAACCGTGGCCAATGAATCGATGCGGTTCCAGTGGTGCCATTGCCTCCAGGCGACGGGTTCCTTATCATTCCTGGTAGAGGGAACCACCAATTCTTTTGTTAGCTCCTTTCCATCCATGTCCAATGAAATACCTCCATCGCCACTGGCGGTGTACATCAGGCCAAGCTGATAAGTGCCCGTTTTGTTCACTTTTACCGTATAGTTGATCCATTCACCCGGCTCGGTCCAACCGGTATAAAGCTCACCCATCAACGGTTCGACCACATTGTAAGGATTGTTGTCGATATCTCCGGTTTTGGTATAGGATATATCAACGCCTTCTTTCAGTCGGAATTCATTGAGGAAGGTCCCGTTGGCCGGGTTCAACTTTCCACTTCCGTTGTTGATGGCATCCGTGTCGTGATAAGCGATACCTTCGCCACCCTGGTCGTACAATTCACATTGAATCCTGCCAGGAATTTGCTGGATTTTACCTTTGTAGGGATCTTTTGCAAAAGTGCCAGCTGTCGATAAAAGCAGGAGCAAGGTAACCATTGGAAACACAGAGGTCCAGTTGACATTTTTTTGCATATCGTTCAATTATTATAGCTTCAAAAATAAGAAATCCTTGTTGGATTTTAATCCAGCAGAGGTAGTTAATTTTTGTGTCTGGAAAAGGATCCAATTGGGCGAAGTTTTCTTGCCAAATCTACCTATAGCCAAATCAGATAACAAGATACGAAATTTTAAGCTATAAACCTGACACAAGCTTAATAATAAGCCAACAAACCAATCCAATCAGTCTCCTCACGGTGAATTTTAAGTTACCCGACAGGGAGTTTATTCGAAGATTATTCGAAGGTTATTCGAAGATTATTCGAACACATTCGAACAACCTTCGAATAAGCTTCGAATAATTATCGAATAATCCACGAATAATTATAATACCCGGTACTTGACTACTACCTGCTTCATCCAGATAAATAAATGGTGTTATGGCAATCAGGTAGGATCAATAATAGGACCATCACAGGACACTTCAGTCCTGCAACCAAGTTAAGAGGAAGAAAATAAGTCGATGGGAGAGAAAATAAACGATTGTTGTGTAACAGGTAACAGAACGCTTCAGGGTTCCGCAAAAAGCTAATTCAGAGCGTCATCCAGATACCGAATACCCGGGATGACGCTCTGATTATGATTCCTGAAGACTGAATAGTCACATCAGTTAAGAGAAGTCCCTACTGCCTGGTAGAAAATATTTTATATCCAAAAATAAGGGAGAATCGGCTATAAACAGGATCCAGGTAAGGTTCATCCGATAGCCTTCTGTTGGTATAATACCGGGCTTCCATACTGAATTTCTTATAATCAACGCCTCCACCAATAGCCAGATTGCCAGAGGACTTCACATCCAGGGATTTGGGAACATTGGTATCCGGGGTATACTTGATTTGCGAATTAAAATTCATGGCAAAACCTGGCACATAAAATCCATTCAAATAGAGCCTGGTTTGATCACTTAAGTGGTAATAATATCTGAGTCCAATAGGAAATTCAATGGCTGAATAGTTGATCTCCGCCCCTTGCGCTCCGACCTCCGGTTTATAGGATTGAAAGGTAGGTTCAAAAACAAGCGCCCATTTGTATTTATTATAGGCAAATACCCATTCAGCTTCCAATCCTACCCGTAAGGATTGATTGGACTTAAAGTTTACCGGTATTAATGCCTTCCCAGCGCCCCCTGGAATGGACATCGACCCTGAGGATAAATTAAGGCCCGGGGTCAGTTTCAGGTTTAAATAACTGATTCTTTCCTGAGGAATGATTTCTGGCTTGGACTCTCCAAAACTCCGGTTGTAGGATTTAAAATATGGTACAAGGTCTTTGGCCGTGTAATTCATATATTTCATCACCTCCATGTTTGCATCAGCATACTTGAGATCCTGCCAAAGCTGTTGTCTGAAAGTGGTATTTTTCACCAGGGTCATATCTACCCGGTATTCTTTGTAAACCAACTGGTTAATGGTTTTACCACCATCAACAGAATAAAAAAACCGCTCTAAATTGGTACCTTCATAGACATATAGATTCGCTTTGCCTTCCTCAAGAACTTTCAAGAATAATTTTTCCTGTTTCCAGATAGGGTCCTTTTCTGTTGATATACTGGTTTTAGGATTGACCGAACGATCAATTTTCACATCGGCTCCTACAAACTTAAAGTACTTATCAATGCCAAATTCTTTCACTGAATTCACATCTCCCACTTCAGATTTACCCGAGTTTCCAATCTTATAACTAAATTCAGTAGGATTATTTTGCCATTCCCTATTTTTAATCAGGCATTCGATCCTCTTGTTATCGTTGTTAATGAAATATCCTTTTTCATACCGCATTTGGCCAAACGATTGGGTTACCATTAAAAGTAAGAGTAGAAAAGCAGTGAATGTTTTCATGAATTTGTTGTTTTATTGGTTGACTTTCAACCTTGGTTTTAGTTAATGACAAACGTACAAAATCAATTGTCTATATTACAATAATACTCCAATTATATTTCATTTTTATCTTCGGGGAGGTAATAAAATGGTCGGGAAGCAATTTCCCCTCCGTTCAATTCAAATAACCAATCTTCAGTCATGCGACTGTTGAAAACAACGTTAAACTTTATTTTGAGTAATAAAATCAATCAGTTCCTCTGTAGAATAGGATCTTCTGAGTATTGGCTTTCCTTGAATGGCATATTTTGTATACCTGGCATACTGTGGATATTTCGCTTCCTTCGAACTTTCATCAGAAGTCGGGGAGCAACATTTTTGCTTTATTGAACCCACTTTGTATCCAAATACATCATATAAGATACCATTGATGTACCAACCCAGGTGTTTTCCCCTCCATCCATAAATCAAATCATCGGCAATGTATGCAACAGCATGCCCATCCCAGGTGTATATAGAGTTCTCATCATCAGCCGACAGATAGACAACCGGATGCCCTGATTTATTATATAAAGCAATTTCCATTATTTCTACAATAAATTAATCGATTTAGAAGATGCAATTATTAAACCAAATTATTAAACTTGTTTAAGCTGTAAATATTGCACATCTATAGATTTAGAACTGTCATTTGCTTCCCATCCTAAAAGGATCGCAAATATAATCGATTATTGAAGATTAGAGGCTGAAAACCATTGAATTTGCATCGATATAATAAAAATTTAGTGTAAGGATTTTCAACAGATACTTTTTGGCTAAAATATATCTTTCCTTCAAATTGTTATCCATAGAAACCTTGCAGCTTCTTGCAGATTTAAAGCTTATTATTCAAATGCTGAACAAGGGAAGACCCCCTTCAATTTTCTGGTTTAGGCACTAAAATATAAAAATCAGGAGTTTTTAGGAGAGGTGAAAAAGACAGTCCACTCTTGGGAATTCCCAAATTCAAAAGTCAAACTTCAGCGATGGCTTATAGACCCAGTAATTTCATGATGTTTTTAGCGATGTCGGTATTGTCGATGATGCCTGTAAAATCTTCAGCACCGGGTCCGTATGCAAACACAGGGACCATGATGGCGGTATGATCACCCGTAGGGAATGCGGCTTTTACCATTCCTGTTTTCATGTCTCCACCCACCAAGGCCATTCCACCGGTTTCATGGTCGGCAGTCACAATGATGAGCGTTTCACCATCTGCGGCAGCAAATTCAAGTGCCTTTCCAATAGCACGATCAAAGTCCAGCATTTCATTTACCACGTAAATGGTATTGTTGGCGTGTCCACCCCAATCAATTTGCGAACCCTCGATCATGATAAAGAATCCCTTTTTATTCTGATTAAGAATGTTCAGTGCGGTTGTAGTTGAAAGTGGCAGATCCATTTTTCGCTTAGGGAAAACCTCGTTGTGCTCATCGGCAGTAAGTCCTGCCAGCTTACCTGATTTTACCTGAGCAATTTCAGCCATGTTACGCAATACCTGGTATCCCTTTTGTTTCAGTTCGAGGGTTAGATCACGTTTGTCTGCCCGCTGGGCAAAATGCTTGTATCCGCCCCCGATGAACACATCAATGTCGGTTTTGAGAAAATCAGCGGCAATGTCTTCATAACTGCCACGACTACCTTGGTGGGCAATGAATGAAGCTGGTGTGGCATGGGTAATGGCTGAGGTAGAAACAAGGCCAGTGGCCATTTGTTTGTCTTCAGCCATTTCAAGAATGGTTTTGATGGCTGCCTTTTCGGGATTGACTCCGATTGCACCATTGTACGTCTTTTGGCCTGTAGAAAGGGCTGTACCTCCGGCTGCGGAGTCGGTGATATAATTGTCGGATGATTGTGTTTTGGAGAAGCCAAGGTGCTTAAAATTGTCAAGAAACAGGTGACCGCCATTGGCCGTTAATCCGGCGAAGACTTGAGCCACGCCCATACCATCACCAATCATCAGAATCACATTTTTTGGTTTCTTTGATTTAAAATCCTGGGTGAATGTCTTTACTTCATATTTGAGCCCACCCACAAATATTTTAGTGGAATCAACTTTAGAGATCACTTTATAATTCTCCTGGCTGAAAACCTGTTGAGAGAACATTAATATTCCGGCCAGGGCCAATACTTTACAAATCATTCTGATAGATTTTAAGATATGCAGACGTTTTTAAACAATAACTTAAATGCAATTTGAGCACTTCCATTCTCCAAATTGAGCGGTGTCAAATTAAACGCTTACAAAAATAACTGAATATCTGGAACTGGCGTATGTGAACAGGCATGAAATGCATTCAACGCACCCCTTGCTGACAGAAAATCCTTGCCCTTTGAATGAAGATTGCTGGGGAATATAGAAATGAGGCTGTAATTACTCTTCACCAGGATACAGGTTGGTATGCCTCACGGCTGAATCATATCAAACCAATACCTGCCACTACCTCCCGATGGTGATTTGTGAATTGAAGTTGAAAGAGTGAATGAAATTACATCCGCACTGATGTTGCACATAAGGCGGAAAGCAATCAATTGATTGTCGAAGCAATTGGATTGTTTTCCGTTAAGCCCAAGGCTATCTATGAACTGTATATAAACTTTCCTACTGTCAGGGCAGATGAATTACTTTACAGCAAAGCAATCCCTGGTTCAGACCTGAACATCCACGAATTGGTAAACCTACGGAAAGCTGGCTAAACTACTTTATCTTTGAAGAGTTTTACTTGTACCGCAGTTGGTCCCTTTTGTCCCATTTCCACTTCAAAACTCACCAGATTACCCTCTTTGATGGCTTCCAGCAAATTATTGACATGTACAAAGACACTTTCCTGGGTTTCTGAGTCCCTTATAAATCCATAACCTTTTGAGTCATTAAAGAAGGTTACAGTTCCTTTTCTGATAGGATCAAGTTCTACATTTTCCTGTTTAGGGATACTAATTGAAATATCTTCTGTTTTAATAATCCTTTTTTTATTGGGATCAGGAGGTGTAGAAGTGATCATTCCATTTTCATCCACATAAGCGATCATATCTTCCAGATTCCCTGTTGACACATTGTCCTTCCTGTCTAAGCGCTTCTTCTCTTTATCTTTTCTCTTTTTCTCTTTTTTGTTCTTTACTTCCTTTTTGTTGAATGTTTCCTGCGATCTACCCATGAATTATTTTTTTTATTAAATTAATATTAAAAACCCTATAACAATAATCTTCCAAGTATGCATATCATGACTGCCAAAAGCTATACCTGACATCGTTCATTTTCTTGTTCCCAGAACGAAATAACTGCAGTTTTTTATACTTCTCCAAAGGTACAATATTACATGGAATTTATCCTGTAAATCGTTAACAATTTATCTACAAGCATTAAACGAAGGATGCGATCTCTACAAAAGATCGATTATTTCGCTTTTGCAGCAAGATGGGGCTGCAATTTAGCATTAAAATTTAACCCATTGACCAAGACTATTCGGTTAAAAATCAGCTAGTATATATCAAAAAAAAACTCCATCCCAATAAAGGAATGGAGTTTCAAAAGAATGGCGACGACCTACTCTCCCACAACTGTTGTGCAGTACCATCGGCGCTGGCGGTCTTAACTTCTCTGTTCGGAATGGGAAGAGGTGGA
>DASXUZ010000228.1:0-42278 GCA_036504555.1 Prolixibacteraceae bacterium
CCGAATATGAAAATTACCACCTTCACCTTGAATTTAAATGGGGAGAAAAAGTATTTGGCCAACGCAACAGTGGATTATTGTACCACAGTTTTGGTCCTTTTGGCACAGCCTTTGGAACTTGGATGGCCACAATCGAACATCAGATGATGCACGGAAGCCTGGGCGATACTTACCTGATGGCCAATACTTATTGTGAAACAAAAGTAATTAAGACGGGCGACGGAAAAGATTATATGTACGATCCTGTTGGTCAGCCCATATCCTTCAGCGAAACTGACAATGGCCGTTCAATAAAAAAGGCTTATGATGCTGAAAAACCGCTGGGAGAATGGAATACCATCGACTTGTATTGCTTCGGGCAAACTTCGATTCATGTGGTCAATGGACAAACGGTGATGGTCAATACCAAATGCTGTAAACTTGAAAATGGATTGAAAATACCCCTTACCAAGGGAAAAATTCAGATACAATCGGAAGGCGGCGAGTTCTTTATCCGCAAAATAGAGATTCAAAAGATCAAAGGATTACCGGCAGAATTCCTGAGATAAAACAACATACAAGAGGCAAATATTTTTCCGTGATAATTTAATCGCGGAAATTTATTTGCACTCTAAATAGAAGGTATCAGGACATAAGTCAACTTCCCTGGACCATTGTATGCAAAAAAAAGCTCGAATTTTCAATTATACGAATCGTCTCACTTTCTCACTTTCTCACTTTCTCATCTTCTCATTTTCTCATTTTCTCATTTTCTCACTTCCCATCTTCCCACTTTCTCTACTGAACCTTTTCCTTTTTGTGTGTACAGACTAAAAAAAGTACCCACATGAACCTACAACGCATCAACAATCTGACCGGATGGGTCGTTTTCGCCATCGCTCTTCTGGTATATGTTTTAACCCTTGAGCCAACCCTTAGCCTGTGGGATTGTGGTGAATTCCTCGTATCATCCTACAAACTGGAGATTAACCATTCGCCCGGAGCTCCTCTGTTTATGTTATTGGGGCGTGTGTTTTCCTTACTCAGCTTTGGCAATCCGCTCAAGGCCGCCTATTTTATCAATCTGGTATCAGCCGTTTCGAGTGCGGCCACAATTCTGTTTCTATTCTGGACAATTGCTTGGCTGATTTCCAAAATAGAAAAGACACAAGCCAAACAATTCCCCCTATACCTCAAGTTGGCAGCCTCTGCCATTGGCGCCTTGTCATTCGCCTTTACCGATTCATTCTGGTTCTCGGCAGAGGAAGCCGAAGTCTATGCCCTTTCCTCTCTCTTTAGCGCAGTCATTTTGTGGGCCGCCACCCGTTGGGACCGTGAAGCCGATTCGATAGGCTCAGCGCGCTGGATTGTACTGATATTTTTCCTGATCGGCCTGTCCATCGGTGCACATTTATTGAACCTGCTGGTAATCCCATCCGTGGGATTGATTATTTATTTCAGGAAATTCAAATACTCATTCAAAGGATTGGCTGCTGCCATCTTAATCAGCGGGATTGGGATCATTGCCCTGCTCCAGGTCTTCATTCCCGGCATTCTGGACTTATCCAAAAACCTTGAATTGTATTTTGTCAACGATCTTCACCTGCCGGTTCATTCTGGATTGGTGAGCTATGTCGTTTTGCTCATTGCCAGCATCACCGGGGGAATCATATACAGCCACCGAAGGCAATTGCCGAATCTCAACCTGGCTTTGCTGTGTCTCACCTTCCTGTTAATCGGGTATACTTCCTATGTGGCCACTATAGTCAGGGCAACAGCGGGCGTTCCGATCAACCAGGGAGACCCCGAAACTACCTTCAGCCTGTTAAATTACCTGAACCGCGAACAATATGGCACCCGTCCCATCCTGTATGGCGCCAATTTCGGGTCCATCATCTCGGGAACCAAAGAGCGCAACACCTGGATTGCAGTCAATGGGAAATACATCAAGAGCGATTTGAATCCCGATATCGAATACGACCAAAACACCATCGGATTTCTTCCCCGGATGCACAGCAAAGACCCGGAGCATATGGAATCCTATAAAAGCTGGGTTAACTTCAAAGGCCGGAAAGTTCCAATCCATGATGAGGAAGGGAAGCAAGCTACTACCACTATTCCGACTTTGGAGGAAAATTTATCGTTCCTTATAAAATACCAGTTTGGATTTATGTATCTTAGATACTTTATGTGGAATTTTGTTGGAAGACAAAACGATGTTCAGGGAACCGGCAACCTCCTGAATGGCAACTGGCAATCAGGATTTGCATGGATCGATCAACACATTGCAGGCCCTCAGAAGAACCTCCCGGCATTTGTCAAAGAGAACAAGGGCCGCAACTCATACTATTTCCTTCCGCTGTTGATTGGTATATTGGGCATATTCTATCAATACCGGAATGACCGGCAGAACTTTTTAAGCATCGGTCTACTGTTTTTCCTGATGAGTTTTGCCCTGGTGGTTTATCTCAACGAAGTCCCCAATACGCCGCGCGAGCGCGATTACGTCTACGTGGGTTCCTTCTACGTTTTCTGCATCTGGATAGGCCTAGGCGTTCTGTCCATCTTCAGCGGATTTCAGAAATTCATGAAAGAACGAATGGCTGGCATCGTTACCCTGTCAGTGTGCATGGCAGCGTCGCCTCTCTTGCTGTTGGCACAAAATTTCGACGATCACGACCGCTCTGGAAGGTATTCAGCACGTGATCTGGCTCGCAATTACCTTGAATCCTGCCAACAGGATGCCATCTTGTTTACCCATGCCGACAATGATACCTATCCTCTATGGTATTGCCAGGAAGTGGAAGGAATCAGAAAGGATGTGCGCGTGGTGGTGATGCCTTACCTGCAGGCGGAATGGTATATTGAGCAACTTCAGCGAAAAATCTATCAGAATGAAGCCTTAATGATGACCATCCCACTTGAAAAATACCAATCTGCACAACTTAACTATGTGTACATCGTCCCGAAAATTGAAACCGAACAAACCTTTACCGATGTACTTGGATTCGTGGCCAGTGATTCATCCAACACCAAGCTGATGGTGGGTGAACGGGAGCAAATCAGCTATATCCCAGTCAATAAAATAAGACTGGAAACTTTGGGCAAGGAATCCATCCACCTTGAATTGCCCCAAAGGGGAATCAACAAGGGCGATGTGGCCTTCTGGGATATTATCGCTACCAACAAAGGAAAGCGCCCCATTTGCTTTACCTCATGGGTCGATCCCGAGGACCATGGCTTAAAAGACAACCTGATTTTCGATGGGCTCGTTTTCCGTTTGACCGATCAGAAAACCGACAGCAACTCGGTATTGGACATGGGAAAGATTGAATCTGAAAACCTGTACACCAACCTGATGCAAAAATGCAACTGGGACAATCTTTCCAAAGCGAATGTCTATTTTGACTGGCATCACCGCCGGATGTTTGCCTCGATGCAAATCCGCAATGCCTTTTACCGGCTGGCCAAACAACTGACCGATGAACATCAACCGGAGAAAGCGATGCAGGTTTTAAATAAAGCCAACCAAACGATCAGTCTAAAACTTTGGCCCGCTGATTATCAGAGTGTTCTCATGGCAGGCCTTTATACAAAGAACGGCCACAAGCAAGCCGGAGAGACCCATATAAGGGACTTGGCCTCTTCGATTGAGGAATGGCTGGGCTATTATACCTCCTTTTCATCCCAACAGAAAGCATCCATCCAGACCGAAGCCGGCTACCAGCTTGCCTTATACAGCGAGCTGATCAAGCAGGCCGAAGGGACATTCTCCGAGCCAGAAATCATCCGCATGAAGTCCAAGCTGATGGCCTATGCCGAAAAACTGGGATAACAAATAAAAAGTGACTAAAGTATTTAAAGTGTTTAAAGTATTTAAAGTGTCTAAAGTGCCTAGAGTGCCTAAAGTTAAATCCGCACTCCAAGTACTTTAGACACTTTAGTCACTTTAAATACTTTAGTCACTTTAAATACTTTAGTCACTTTTCTTCCCCTTTGTCATGGCCTCTAGTACTCGCTCTGGAGTCATGGGAAGCTGATAAAGCCTTGCGCCGGTGGCATCAAAAATGGCATTGGCAATCACTGCACCCATGCAAATAATGCCCGGTTCACCACCTCCCTGGGGCGCTTCCTTCTTATCCAGTATTTTTGTTTCTATCTTCGGAATCCATGAAAACTGGGGAATCTGGTAGCTTCCATAATTAGCCGTATGAATGTCGCCGCCGGTAAACTTCACTTCTTCAGTCAAGGCATATCCCATCCCCATGGTAATGCAACCCTCCATCTGAATGATTGAACCTTCCGGGTTGATGCAATATCCCATATCCTGTGCACAAGCTACTCGGACAACCTTTACCTTGCCGGTCTGCTGATCCACTTTGACTTCTGCAATATGGGCCACATAACTTCCTGCATCAAAACCACAGGCGATTCCATAACCACGACC
Source organism: Prolixibacteraceae bacterium (assembly GCA_036504555.1). Taxonomy (GTDB): domain Bacteria; phylum Bacteroidota; class Bacteroidia; order Bacteroidales; family Prolixibacteraceae; genus Aquipluma. Next base: position 4,427 of record DASXUZ010000228.1, read on the forward strand.
ACTTGGCCCTTTGGCTGGCTCATAGCCAAACAAATCGCCCACAGCTTTCAGTACCCCGAGCATGCGTTCATCTTTCAGGTTTTTTAACCTGAAATCCATGGGATCGGCGCCAATTTTAGCCGCCATCCGATCGATCTGCGATTCGCGGGCAAAGGTATTGGTATTGTTCCCCGGCGCCCTCCAGGCCCCGGTCCCAAATGGATGAACATCCCTGGCCGAATAGCTGGTAGTTTTTGAATCTGGGACATCATAAACGGTATCTGATCCTCTAGCCCCGGCAAAATATTCATGGTAATCCCACATCGAAATCCTTCCCGATTTGTTGACTCCTGAGGTGATTTTAACAACAGCAGCCGGGCGGAAATTATCGTAGAAAAATTCTTCCTTGCGTGTCCACTGAACCATCACCGGTTTGCCTGAAAGTCGAGCCAGGCGGGCCGCTTCAATGGCCTGGGGGAATGATCCCTTTCCGCCAAAACCGCCACCCAGGAAAGGGGCAATCACCCTGACCTTGTCAAGTCCAATTCCCAGTTCTCGGGCAACCCCGTCCTGGGTGCCAAATGGCGTTTGGGTCGATGCCCTGACCACCATCTTGTCGCCCTCAGGGTATGCCAGTGCGGTATGCGGTTCCATCGGCGAATGGGCCACATAGCTGTTGTGATATTCACTTTCCAGAATCTGTTCCGAATTCTTTTTACCCGTTTCAAGATCCCCTGAACTTTTAACCACCCTTGCCTGGGAAGGGAATTCAAGCAAATGTTTGAAAATAGAGACATCGTCCACCTTCATTTCGTCAAACTTGTATTCCGCTTTTACTTTTGAAAGGGCCGCTTCCGCCTTTTCAGGATCCCGGTGCAAGATCGCTACCAATTCTTTATCCCTGACAACCTGGACACCCTCCAGTTTTTCAGCTTCCGAAGTATCGGCTGAAACCAGTGTTGCCCCGTGGGAAGGGGGTCTGAGAATCTTCGCATACACCATTCCCGGCATACGGAAGTCGCCCGAATACAGGGCTGCCCCTGTCACCTTGGCCACTCCGTCAGCACGCCTGAACGATTTGCCCCTGAGTTTATATTCGCTGAAATCTTTTGTCTTTGGCTGAAGGTCCATGAATTTCTCAATCCGTTGCCCATGGGTGAGTTGCCCGTAACTAACTTTCTTGCTTTTATCATTTTTGACCGCTATCACTCCATTTTCAATCACCAGTTCCTCTGGCTTGGCGGCCAGGAATTCAGCCCCCATGTTCAACAAAACGGACCGTGCCTTGGCAACTGCAGCCAGCAGCGATGGCCCCAGTATCCTGGTTGACATCGATCCCCAGGTTCCCTGATCATAGGGGCAAAGTTCAGTGTCACCCATCACCATGTTGATACTTTCCAGCGGTACATCCAGTTCATCGGCAATCATTTGAGGGAATGAAGTGATGATTCCTTGTCCCATTTCAATCTTGCCGACCATGGCCGTTACCTTGCCATCTTCGCCGATGTGTAAAAACGAATTGAAATCCGTCGGAAGTGTCCTTGGCTGTTCGGTTCCCGAAGCAAGGCCCGTTAGAAAGGAGCCCAGCTGAAAATATATGAATAGACCTCCACCCAGTAGTTTTACAAAATCCCGACGCTCCAGTTCGAACACCGGATTGTTTTCGGGTACTTCGTCGCGGTAATATTTATTGTTTCCCATAATTGGATAATTTGAGATGTGAGTGAATCAATTTTGAGGTTTAAAGTTTAAGGTTCAAAGTTTAAAGTTTAAAGTTGCGTGCCGATCCAAAGCAACCCATCCTTTAACTTTCCCCGAAGACTCGGGGTGAAGTTGCATCCAGATCGGCACGTAACTTTAAACTTTGAACCTTGAACTTTGAACTCTTTCATACCTATTTGCTTTTTGAAGCCGACGCTTTGTTTAAACTGACGAAGTCGCTGAAACCGATTCAATGGCTTCAACAATCCGCTTGTGGGCCCCACAGCGGCAAAAATTATCTTCCATCCCTTCCATAATCTGCTCCCTGGTTGGATGGGGATTCTTAAGTAAAAGTCCATAGGCATTCATGATCATTCCCGGGGTACAGAATCCGCATTGCAGGGCATCGTGATCGACAAATGCCTGCTGAACCGCATGCAGCTTTCCGCCTTCGGCCAAGCCTTCGATGGTGGTGATCTTTTTACCCGCCACATCTTCCATTGAAATTCCGCAGGACCGGACAGCCTCTCCATCCATGATCACTGTACAGGCGCCACAATAACCTTCACCGCAACCATATTTGGTGCCTGTCAGTTTAAAATTGGTCCTAAGGGCCCAAAGCAATGCCTGACCCTTTTCGAGTGGCATTTCCACTTTCTTGCCGTTGAGTTCAAATTGAATCTTTTCTGCCATGTGTGTTGGTTTTATTGATTTCAAACAGATAGTCGTTTTTCGTATCGATGTCCCGGACAATTTCAGCACAAGAAGTTTCCACTTCATAAATATCGTCCGGGAACTTCTTCGCAACAGACCGTAAGCCCAGCGCCGGGTTCAGTATTGTCAATTCATGCCTGTATTTCAGGTCATACAGTGGCGGATGGCCCCGTTTGCCATCAAAAAGAGGAATCACAATTCCTTTTTTTGAATTTCTCCAGCCCTCTACCACTTGTTCTGATACACTGGATGGAATAAATGGCTGATCACCCAGAAAAATCAGCACTGCCAATGCACTTGCCGGCAATGCTTTTACCCCTGCAATGACCGAGGTATGCATGCCTTCCTCATAATGATCATTCAGTACAAAATTTACCGGCATCGCTTTCAAGGCTTCCGCGACGTCCATCCCATCAGAGCCCAGGACCACTTTAATGCGTTCAATTCCTGAACCCAGGATATTCTCCACCACCTTTTCAATGATGGTCTTCCCTTTATAAGGCAACAGCAGTTTTTGAGTCCCCATCCGGGTTGACAAACCTGCCGACAATACGATGGCCCATATATCATTCATCGTTTCTATTTTTTTGATTTCTGACTTGAACCAGCTGAGCGGCAATGCTCAGTGCAATTTCCTCCACCGACTGTGCCCCTATCTCCAGCCCGATGGGGGTAAAAACCCGTTCCCATTGCCGGGCTGTAGCCCATCCATTTTCTATAAAAGAGGATTTCAATTGGCTCACCTTGGCCTTGCTGCCAATCATCCCAATATAGGCTGCACCTGATCCGATCAGTTTTCGCAAAACTTCGGAATCACTTTTATGTCCATGAGTCACAATGACCAGGTAAGTATTATCCTGAATTTGGATGTGTTCCAGGCCTGAATCAACAGTACCCGTCAACACGATATCTGCCTCTGGAAACTTTACCCGGTCTGCAAATTCAGGACGTTCGTCCCACACGGTCACCTTGAACCCAAGGAATCGTCCCAGCTGAGCCAAGGACTGTCCAATGTGCCCGGCTCCCGCAATGAAAAGTGAAGGCCTGGGGATGACACTTTCAAGGAATGTAAACCGAGCTGTACCGGGTTCCGATTCCCTGGCAGAAACCAGGTGGCAGGAACCTGCCATGGTGTTTTGGAGCATTTGATCCATCACCGGTGCAATCCTGCTTCCAATATCATCGGTCAATGGCTGTTGACCGTTTTTCAAGACCCAGCGCCGGTTGATTTGTATATTTTCTGGAATTGACGCATCCACCTGGGTCATTAATACGCCTGTAGAACCCGCTTCAAGGCTATTTCTTAGCTGCCTGAAAACCGGCACATGCATTTCAGGAGCTGCATCCAGCAGGATGGTCATACTCCCTCCGCAAATTGATTCACTTCCCTTATTCAGATCACCTCCCAGGTTAAACGATATCAAGGCCGACTTTTTTGACTCCAACAGTAGCTGTGATTGTCCGATGACCTTTAGTTCAGTAATCCCTCCCCCCACCGTACCAGCCAACAATTGATTGAAGCCAATCAATGCCCAGCTTCCCGCCTTTTGCGGAGTTGAACCCTGGGTTTGGATGACCGTTGCCAGCACACAAGGAGTTTGTCGATCTAGGATGTCAATTAATGACTGGTAATCAAACGATGTTGGTATCATACAAAATGCAGCACAGTCGCTTTATGGATAGTTCTTTGGACTTTAAGCTCTTAGATGCCCTCAAAAACCATTTAAAAGTAATAATTTTTTATGAATATAAGGGCATAAATTGTTAACATTTATATCCATTCTGGCAATATTCCTGGTCCCGGTAGACTTCCCAGCAAATTCGATTTAAAAAGTTGCCAAGCCCTTTCAGCTAAATTTCTTTTGATCCCTGTTTTGGGTTTTAACATTCAGTTTCATTTTTAAATATTTCCAATTAACCCCGTTTCCCTTTACCATTTTTTTTCAGATAGATACCTTGTCTCCCTGACCACCTTTGGTCGATATACAGTACCTGTTCGATATGAGCTTATAACTTCGCTCATGGTAAGTTCAGGCTAAGTTTATACTTCTCAACATACACGAACCATGCACGAACTATGCACGAAGCTTGTAAAAAGCAGGTATCAAACAGCTATGAAACATGACCCAAAAGGGAAGCCATTGTAAGATAAATTGCAAATTCAACAGAACCTGGATGACAGAAAAGAGGAATTAATCTGACAGGACCTGTAAAATCAATTTAGCTGGATTTCCAGTTTCGGATTGTTGGTTGTTGAAAGAAATGGGCATGGGAAAAATAAGGACTGAGGGATAAAAAAAATCCCTGCCTGAGAATAGAAAATTTCTTCAGGCAGGGAAAACTATTTTCTTGATGAAGGAGCTGAAAGTTTTCAAATGCTTGCTTGCCTTAATTCAGGCTGTCGGTGCGGATGGAATCAAGGTTTTGGATGAAATTGGTGGTATCGGCCACCAGCACCCGTTGAGAAGTTAAAGTGTCGCAGCCGGTAATTGTTCCCGGATCAAGCGAAAGGTGGTTGTTGATGACCGAAAAGAAGAGGACAAGGGATACCAGCCCGGCCTTCAATCCAAGGCTCTGGGCTGAAAGTATCCATCCGAAGAAACTGGAAAAGGAGTTTTGCCTGAGCTTTGAATGTCCTGATTTCAGCATATAGGTGTACATCAACCGGTCTTCAATGCTACGATCGGGCTTTCCAACCTGATCGGCCTGGAGAAGCTGGCTAAACAATTGATCTGGATTTGTCTTCTTCATGTCTTGGGTATTAAAATTCAATTTCGTCTTTTAAATAATTCAGTTTTTCAGCCAGTATTTTTCTGGCATTAAACAGTCTGGACTTAACGGTTCCCTCTGGAAGGCCCAATATTTCGGCCACTTCATGGATTGAAAAGTCCTCACGGTACTTGAGCAAAAAGACCGAACGATGTTCCTCGCCCAACTGGTCAAGGGTCTGAAAAATCTTTTCAATCAGCTGTTCGGGTTCGATGGTTGTTTCATTCAGAAAATCGATGCGCTCTTCAGAAGCCTCATGCTGGTGATACTCCTGCCTGATGTCACGGCGCCGGTATTCATTTTTACACATGTTGTTAGCCACCGAATACAGCCAGGTATGAAAAGCATAAGCCGGGTTGAAACTATCAGGCTTTTCGACAATTTTCATAAAGAGTTCCTGTACAAAGTCATTGGCCTGTTCGGACGAATTGCCCAGCATGCGGTAGAAATAATAATACATACGATCCTTGTACCGATGATACAATTCGCCGAAGGATGCCTGATCGCCCGCAACGATTTGCTGCATCAGCTCACGATCAGTCCAAGTCTTATTTTTTCTACGAAAGATCAATTCGATGGTTTTTTAAGAATAAGCCAGATTAAACTAAGGTATGAACCCACAATGATCAGGGGTGCAAGGGTGATCCGACGGAAACTGAATACTTCATTGTTGAAAACGTTGGGGTCGGATGAACCTCCTCCGCTCATCAGTATGAATCCCAAAATTAGTAAACTGATGATCAGTATCAAAATCATGTATTTGTTTTTCTGAAAAATCATTCTTTTTAGTTGCTGTACACTTGAAAAATGAAAGGTTCAGTTGATTTCTAAAAAAAACCGGAAAATAAAATTGTTTTCACAATCCATCTCCCGGTTCTTGAATTTAATTTTACCTCAAGCAGCTCCTTTGGGAACCTTTCCACACTTATTTTACATCCGGCTCCAGGGGATTCCGCCCAGGATCAATGCCAGGGCAATGAGAAAATAAATTGATGCGATCTTGAATTTTCCGGCACTGTATTCCGCTTTTTTCGATTTGGCCCTTCCAATGTGTACCACCACCACGGCAGCCAGCATGATGGCGAAATGTTCGACTGCATAAAAGCGTAAATCAGCATTTTTCATGGCCGCTCCCATATCTGCACGGGCAATTTCAGTGAGGGGGCTCAGGAAAAAATAGAGTCCCAGGCCGATTAAAAGTTGCAAATCCATCAGGGAGGTAAAGGCAATGCCCAAAAAGTTGTCCACTTTTTTCCAGGGATGCTTTCCCATCCACCCAGCAATATATTTAACCAGGGTAATGACCAAAACGAATAAGAGCAACCAACGAAGAATATCGTGTACTTGTAGAAATCCGGAATACATATTTTTGAATTTTAATTGTTTCGAAGCATAACGGTTGAAAGCTATTTATGTTCCAGCAAAATTGGATTACATGGCAAGGATTTCACTTCCTTCAATGACCTGAACACCCATGGATGGATCAAGGACGACACGGGCCATTCTTTCGGCCAATAAATTGACCGGGGTAGGCTGGTATTTTTTGAGCATCAATCGGGTGATTAAACGGCTGATGGCCAATCCAACTTTCTCACCCGGTCGTTTTTCAATGCGGTTTCCATCCAGGATGGAAGGGCGGAAAATAATTAACTTCCGAAACGACAAGACAGAAACAGCTGCCTCCAGTTCACCTTTGATGCGCGAATAAAAAAAAGACGAATTTGGATCCGCTCCTATGGAGGAGACAAGCACATAATCAGGTATTCGATTTTCAAAGGCAGCCCAGGCGAATTCAAATTGGTAGCTAAAATCAACTTTGTATTGATTCTCTTTTGTTTTGGCAGCCTTGATGGTGGTTCCAAGGGTGGAAAAAAGCACATCACCCTGCACCAAATGGGTCCATGAATGAGGCTTATTAAAATCAATGATAATTTCTTCCAGCTTGGGATGGGCTATCCCTGAAGGACGGCGAACAAAGGAGCGTACTTTTTCATACTCTGGCATTTCAAGCAATTGGAAGACCAATTGTCGCCCCACCAAACCACTTCCACCAATCACATTTGCTATTCGTTTCATCTGAAGTTTTTTTAAGGTTTCTGCTGCCATTAAAAAATCGTCTTCCACAACAATAACATAACCTTTAACATGCAAGATTGTTCATTAGACCAATCACCAGGAAGCACATAAAAAAAAGTCATGTTCACCACATGCCCCTCCCAAAATATTCGCTGTAGTACTTCTTCCGAAAGATACTGAAAAAACAATCGATTAGTGCCAGCAAATGAGATAAATGCATTTTAAAATAGTTCTCATCCCAAAGGAGCGACCATAGAGGTGAATTCCAGTTTTAATCTAAACAAGCCTACCCAATTTGAAAGGCCCCTGTAAAACTCATAGTACTGGTCTAAAATGGACTTGGATCCTCCTTATCCTGACAAGAATACAGCTAAAAATTCAGCCCTTAATTATTAGGAACTGCTGATAATTATACCTATCTTACAAAACCTAAATATAACTAAAATAATTATGAAAACGTTGTTAACTGGCCTTCTCTTTCTTGTTTTTTCATCGGTACTTGAAGCCCAAACCAGCATCAGCAAGGCTGATTTTCAATCGCCCCCGCAATCGACCAAGGTAAACACCTGGTGGCACTGGATCAGTGGAAATATCACCAAAGACGGGATTACCAAGGATTTGGAGTCGATGAAACAACAAGGCATCGTACAGGCAACGATCCTCAATGTGGGTGGATTAAATTCACTCAACGCGGAGGTGCCTTCCATTAAATTCAATTCACCCCAATGGTTTGAAATGTTTCAATGGGCCCTGAAAGAGGCCAGCCGTCTGGATATCAAAATTGGCATTCACAATTGTGATGGCTGGAGTACAAGCGGTGGTCCCTGGATCACCCCTGAGTTGTCGATGAAACAATTTGTATGGAGTAAAACAAGCCTTGAAGGAGGCCAGGAAATCAACACAAAGATTTCGGAACCCATTGGGCTCAACAATTTTTACCGTGATGTGGCCCTGCTGGCCTATCCGATGGAAGAAAAGACAAATTCATTTCAGCAGGCACAGCCAATCATTCAAATCAACAAAGCTTCGGTAGGAACCATTCTGGCAGATGGCAACCCGAAAAGTGAAATCAACATCAAGAAGGGCGATGTCGTTACAATCAGACTTGCTTCTGATTTTACAGCCAATAAATTAGTGCTGTTTCCGCATGTGATCTTCTCCTGGGATGATATGTCCAAAATAAAAAGCCAATTCACCATTTCATCCTCCAACGATGGAAAAGTATATAGCAAAATAGCCAGCCTCGAATTTAAGGGAGTCAACCAATCAATTGCCGCAATCTTTCCTTCCACAAAGGCCAAATATTTTCAGATCGAGTGCATCGATGGCCATTACCCGATAGCCGAACTGGAGATGTTGAAAGACGATGAACTCCCGGCATATTCGCCCCAGGTGAGTTACCTGCTCGAAAAGGCAGCCTCGGTGAATGCTTTGAATGAACGTGCATTTGAATCTACCGCTAAAAACAATTCAAGAGGCATTGCCGAAAATTCGATCATTGACCTTTCAGGGCAAATGTCATCCGAAGGGATGCTGAAATGGAAAGCGCCCAAAGGACATTGGCAGATCATCCGCTTTGGATATACCACCACAGGGGTAAAAAACGGACCTGCCACTCCTGAAGGAACAGGATTGGAAGCCGATAAAATGGATACTGCCGCCTTGAATTTTCATTTCAACAGTTTTGCCGCCAAGCTCATACAATCGGCCGGTGCTTATAAAGGCAATACCTTCAAGTTCTTACTGATCGACAGCTGGGAATGTCAATACCAGACCTGGACCAAGGCTTTCCCTGAAGAGTTCAAACAGCGCAGAGGCTACAGCATGACCCACTGGATTCCTGTTTTGTGCGACCAAACTATAGAGACCACACAGCTTTCAGAAGCATTCCTGCACGATTTCCGCAAGACGATTTCCGATTTGATTGATCAAAACTACTACAGGCATTTTAGTGAATTGTGCCATCAGAACCAACTGGAGATGCATGCAGAGGTAATATATGCCAATTCGGGACCCTACCCGCCTTTCGATGCCTTGAAATCGAACAGGTACCTGGATCTGCCCATGACAGAATTCTGGGCCAATCCAAATAAGGATCAGTTTCCTCAGTATGATCCTGCACAACGGCCAACGGCAGGATTCCCGACTTATGCATCCCTTGCCTGTAACAAGCCAGTGATTGGCTCGGAAGCATATACAGGGTATGCCCATTACAGTGAATCACCAAGCGATTTAAAACCTTTTGGCGACGCTGCCTACTGTTCGGGAATCAATCAGATGATCCTGCATAGCTACGTCCATCAGCCAACTGATCAGAAGCCAGGCATCACGCTGGGGCAGTTCGCCGCCCATTTTAACCGCAACAATCCCTGGTGGGAATATGCACAGGATTGGATGACTTACCAGGCCCGAATTCAATATGTACTCCAAAAAGGAGAACCGGTGGTGGATGTGATATTTTACATTGGAGATCAGCTGCCACAATATTTTAGCAAAAGTATCCTCAATGATTTGCCTTACGGCATTCAGGCCAGTGTCTGCAATTTCGATATGCTGAAAGATGAGGCCAAAGTCATTGATGGAAAGATCTCTTTTGGAGGGAAACAAAGCTTCCCCCTACTGGCATTGCCAAAGAGCCAGGTGATGGAATTTGCCACCTTACAGCGCATTGCCCAATTGGTCAATGATGGGGCGGTGGTTTATGGGCCAAAACCCACGGAAATGATGTCGGTCAGTGAAATCAAAACCAGTGGAGCAGCCTTTCACCAATTGGCCGATCAGCTATGGAGTCCTTCAGGTGAGAGTAAATACGGAAAAGGGAAAGTGATTTCAGGGAAACCAATCGCTGAGGTGTTAAAGCAACTTGGTGTACTGCCTGATCTGACTACCAATACTGCCAATCCATTGGAAATCATGTTCATCCACAAGACAATGAAGGATGGGGAAGTCTATTATGTATTTAACCAGCAAGACAGAGCCATCAATCGTGAGATCCTGTTCAGGGTGAAAGATCAGAGGCCGGAAATATGGAATCCTGAAATTGGTTCAGTTTTAAAGCCTGCCGTTTATTCGGTGGAGAAAAATCAAATCCGTATACCGCTAAGTTTTAATCCCCATGAATCCAAAATGATTGTATTTAAAAAGGGAGTATCCACTCCTTTCATTCAAAATGTTTCGATGGCCGGAAAGCAGATCTTTCCTCAGCAACAATTAACAGATACGAACCTAGTGCTTCCTCAGGCAGTATTCAGAAAAGGGAAATTTGGATTTACAAGTTCTCTGACAGGGGATTATTCCTATACAACCAATGAAAATAAAATTGTAAAGGCTCATTTGGTTCAGCCTATAATCATGGATATCAGGAACTTTAAAGCAAGGATTGAGTTTTTCCCCATCTCCAATGAAATGATACAGCCTGTAGAGATCTCGGAATTGAAATCATTGACTGAATTTGACAATCCGGCCATTCAATACTTTGCAGGAAAGGCCAAATATACCATTGGCTTTCATGTTGATGACCAATTTATTGTTGCAAGTGATTCAATGGTGCTAAATCTTGGGCAGATGGATGCAACAGCAGAAGTACTTTTGAATGGCAAGCTGCTGGCCTATACCTGGATGCCCAATGCCTCACTGGTTGTGACAGGGCTATTGAAAGCAGAAAACAAACTGGAAATAACGGTCGCAACGGTCTGCCGCAACCGGTTTCTTGGGGATCTGAGAACGTTTGGAACTGTAAAAAGCCTGTGGACCACTTCACCCATCAGCACGATTCTGAACAAGGATATGCCTTTAAAACCTTCGGGATTAATGGGGCCACTGAAACTAACAGGATACGTTCGTCAGATTGATTAATTAAAGTATTTACAATTTAAATAATTTACTAATTACTATTTGTCAAATCACAGATAATTAAACTGTTGAAGGCAAATAAAAATGACAATATATCAATTTCATCACTTAAAATCAATATTCAACATGAAAATAACAATACTGATTCTTTTATTCTTTGGTATTTGTTCACTGCAGGGCCAGGAGAATAAATGGCAAGGGCCATCGGTTGATTTTAAAAATGGCAAGTTGAAAGTGTCGGCCAACCAACGGTTTCTCGAATTTGAGAACGGAACTCCATTCTTTTACCTGGCTGATACAGGGTGGGAGTTATTCCATCGTTTGACAAAAGCAGATGCAGAGATGTACCTGGAGAACCGTCGGGAGAAGGGGTTTACTGTCATTCAGGCAGTTGCACTGGCTGAATTGGACGGCTTAAATACACCCAACATGGAAGGAGAAAAGCCATTGATTAACAATGACCCGACAAAGCCCAATGAAAAATACTTTGCCCATGTTGATTGGGTGATCAAAAAAGCCGGTGAGAAAGGAATCGTTATAGGATTACTGCCCACCTGGGGCGATAAAATTGACAAGAAATGGGGCGTTGGGCCAGTGATTTTCAATCCGGAAAATGCTTCAGTTTATGGGAAATGGATTGGTAACCGTTACAAGGATTACCCCAACATCATCTGGATCAACGGGGGCGACCGGCCGGGTGGAGGCGACAATTTTGTCATTTGGAATGCACTTGCCAACGGGATCAAATCAGTGGACAAAAACCATTTAATGACCTTTCATCCTTCGGGCTATTCAAGTTCATCGCAATGGTTCCAAGAGCAAAAATGGCTGGACTTCAACATGATGCAAACCGGCCACAGCGAGCGTTCTTATGCGGTATATAAAAAACTGATGGTCCATGATTACCAGCTCAAACCTATCAAGCCCACCTTCGATGGAGAACCACGTTATGAAGATCATCCCCATAACTGGATGCCTGAAATTCTTGGTTGGTTTGATGAGGCAGATGTGCGACAGGCGGCTTACTGGAACTTATTTACAGGAGGATTTGGCCATACCTACGGGTGCCATGCCATCTGGCAGATGCTTGCTCCCGGCCGCGAACCTGTTGGATATGCCCGCCATTCCTGGCAGGCGGATTTAGATTTGCCCGGTGCAGCCGACATGATCAACGTGCGTCGCTTGATGGAAAGCCGGCCCATGACTGAAAGAGTTCCTGCCCCTGAATTAGTTCGCAACGACTACATGCCTGAAACCGATTATATCGTGGCCACCAAAGGAAAGAATTATGCATTCGTCTATATCCCAACAGGCATGGAAGCCAGTATCAACCTGGAAAAGCTGGGATGGGCGCAATCTATGGCCTGGTGGTTCAATCCACGCACAGGGCAAGCCACCAGATTGAAAGAATTTCCCAATAAAGGAATTCAACAGTTTAAGCCTGAAAATGAGGGCCGGGGAAATGATTGGGTGTTGGTTTTGGACAACAAGGATGCTGGGTATGGGGCGCCGGGAAGAAAGTAAGAAAGTGAGAAAATGTGAAGAAGAGACATGAGAATTTGAGAATGGCGAAAGGGAGAAGGGAGAAGGTCTCAGTGTTCAGTTGCTTCGCACTTGATCGGAACGCAACTTTAAACTTTGAACCTGGAACTTTAAACTTTGAACTATCTTTATCCAAAATCAATGAGCTAACCATTTAACCAGCAAAAGACTGAATCAATGATACTGTATCGAATTGGAGCAAAATAAATACATCCGCAGAGTAAATTTCAACGAAGACAATCTGCTGTTAATGCCAAAAATGTCATTGATGCCAAAAATGCCAAACCCCTTTTCAGTAGTTGCAACACTCAAAAAGAGGTTTGGCATTTTTGGCATTAATGGCATTAACTTAGAATTTCATCAGTTTATTTTATTTAAACACATAGGTACATAGGGCGCATAGAAAAATTACTCACCACAGATTACCCAGATCTAGTCCAATTAATCTTTTTTATCTGAGTCAATCTGTAGTGAATAATTTTTCTATGTGCCCTATGTGTCTATGTGTTTATTTTTCATTTTCTTAAAGTTATTAAGAGATAAAGACGGTTTGGCGGTTTGACGGTTTACTGGTATTAACGGATGGAAACTCAACTGAGCCGATGATTGGCCTTCATCAGAGACGGACTGGTTAGGAACTTCGAAGCGCCTATATATAAAATGTAAATGGATTGTCCCGGGGCGTTGAATAGGTATTTCGTGTAGGCGGTATGAATTTTGATCTTTCACGCAATTGGAGTGAACCAGTCAGCAAACCGGTTGTATAGCTTCCCACACACACTCTTTTGATCAAGGACATTTTATAAAAGGATGCAAGTTTCCCTCCCTGGAAATTGAAAAATTAGACGAAGTAGGGAAACATTTTTTATGTACTACTATACGAAACTAGCATTGCCGGTCATGTTTATATAAGGTCTAGAAACCAAAGTATATCCAACTCTTATGTCGATAACAAGCAATTGTTGATCTCGTAAGAAAACTTTCATTTCTGAGATCAATCATCAAGTCCTCAACATTCTCACTCATAAAGCAGAAACAAGATTTAGATTTAATGTAAACTATTCTTATGTAATCATCAAAATTAGCTCAAATCAAGTGATTATATTGTTTCTTTATGGGAAATTGGAAAATAATTGGAATTAAATGGATAATTGAAAATAGGAATAAGTAGATTTGGAAAGATTATAATATTTGAAATAGTTCTATGAACTTTCCTGTATTTACTAGTTGCCTGCAATGCTAAGGCATTGGTGAATTAATTAACATTCAGTAATTAAACAATATTAATGAAAAACTAAAACAAAAAAACCAAAATGGCAATCTATCCTAATTTCATTGAGACAAAAGGCTATTCACTTGAAATGCAAGACTGTATTGAGACAACAGTAGACTACTTGCTCAATAGACAGACGAATGTAAATAATCCTGGAATGCTTTTAGGAAAGATCCAAAGCGGCAAAACAAGAACTTTTATTGGTATTGTTTCACTTTCGTTTGATAGAGGTTACGATATTTGTATAGTTTTCACAAAAGGGACAAAAGCATTAGCTGAACAAACCTATCAAAGACTTGAAAATGAATTCCATGAGTTCATTGAGAATGACGAAGTGAAAGTATACAACATTATGAACCTGCCTCCCCAATTGACTCCTTATATAAGACGACAAAAACTAATTCTCGTTGTAAAAAAAGAAACAAACAATCTTGACCGTTTAGTTGAATTCTACAATTCGTATCCTGACCTTGTTGCGAAACGAACTTTGCTTGTAGATGATGAAGCAGATTTTGGAAGCGTTGGTTTCCGAAGAGACAGAGCTGCTCAAGCTGGAGTAACAATAAATGTATTAGCTTCTAAAATCAATGACATAAGGGCAAATTTTGAAGATCATTATAACTTTCTTCAAGTAACTGCTACACCCTATTCACTTTATCTTCAACCTAGAGGTGAATTTGAATTGAACAATTTCACCTTTCAACCAATAAGACCAGCATTCACTACTCTAGTCCCCATTCACGACGCATATATTGGTGGCTTACAATATTTTGAGGAGTCTCAAGATGCTGAAAGTGTTTATTCTGATATTCATGTTTCAGTTCCTGATGCAGAATTAAAGGTTCTTACTCATAGAGATCAACGTTACATAAACAATATTCTATCAACGCCTAATCTTTTACGATTCCGTCTTTCAATCCTAAATTATTTGGTAGGTGGTTCTATCAGAATCATTGATTCACATCTTCAAGGGAAAAATTATAAATCAAGTTTCATAATACACACCGCTACAAGTAGAGACAACCATCAATGGCAAATTGATTTGACAGATGCACTAATAGATGGATTAACTGAACTTGCAATTAACAACTCTCTTGAATTGAGTCAACTTATCGAAATCTCCTATAATAATATTAGCGTATCAATACAAAAGAATGGAGACAATCCACCACCGTTTGATATTGTTTTGAATAAAGTCAAAGAAGCATTGAGAGATGGATTTGTTGGTATTATCAAAATTAATTCAGAAAATCAAATTACATCACTACTTGACCGTAATGGTCAATTACGACTTGATAATCCATTCAATATTTTTATTGGAGGACAAATTCTTGATAGAGGAATCACGGTAGAAAACTTAATTGGATTTTTTTATGGAAGAAATCCGAATACATTTCAACAAGACACTGTTTTACAACATTCAAGAATGTACGGAGCAAGGTCAATTAAGGATATGGCGGTTACAAGACTATATACATCAAATAGAATATATCGTGCAATGTTGACAATGCATCAATTTGATAGTGCTCTTAGAGAAGCATTTGAGAGAGGCATTCACGAAGGAGATGACAGTGTAATTTTTATTGAGCGAGACAACACTGGTGGTATTAGACCTTGTGCACCGAACAAAATTTTAATTACAGCAACGGAAACCATTAGACCACTAACACGTTTTTTACCTATAGGTTTTCAGACAAAGGCTCGCACTCATATTCAAAGTACTGTTCATCAAATTGATCAAATAATAGAAAATGGGTGCGGAGGCAACTATACTCAACCTTTTTTACTTAACTTGGATTCTGCTCTTCAAATACTTGACTTAATCAGTTCGACATATGATTATGAAGCTCGTTATAACAATTTGGGTTATGAATGGGACGTTAAAACACATAAAGCAATTCTTAGAAGGCTTGTTGATAGTGTGACAAACCCACTATTAACTAGACAACTCTATTGCTTTGCTCAAACTGGTCGTGATATGAGTAGAATGAAAAACAACAATACTGCATTTACAAATTCACCTGACAACAGCCGAACTGATTTGACAATTGCAAGAACCATTGCACAAGAAACGCCATGTTTAATTTTATTGAAACAGTTGGGAAGATCAGCAAATGGTTGGAGAGATGCAGAGTTTTGGTGGCCTATAATTGTTACACCAATTAACACAAGGACAGCAGTTTTCGCAAGTGAAACACTTGCTTAAAATTGTCATCATCCATTTGCTTCATTACAAAATTTATTATTTCTAAAAAGAAAATTATGAGAGTTTATGCCGAATATTTTAAAGAATCCGGTGGTAAAGAGTATCGCAAAAAGACCTTATTGCATTTTGGTAATAGTACAGAATTAATAGGTAGCGCTGTTTTGATTAATCCAGGAAGTGCCAAACCTATAGGTGAACCTGACACAGAATTTATAAAATCGTTTTATAGTATAAATCATCCTACATCGAAAATTGATATAGATAATTGGAAAACTTTTTCGAAAGATCCTACGATGGATCAACTTGAAAAAATATTTAATGGCTGGTATATTGGTGAAAAGAAGGAATTAAACGGTGTTATCCAATTATTTAACTGTTTCTATTTTAAGAATAAAGATTTGAACGAAGCAATAAAAAATTTTAATGAAATATCTACATATAATTTCAACGAATTTCAATTCTTTTTAGATAAACCAGTTTATTTTGGTTGGGGAGGTGCTGGAAAATATGGTAATATAAACCTAATTGCTACAGATATATTTTCGAAATACAACTTGTCGAATACTCCTATTTATGATACAAAGTTTCAGAATAATTGCTTTTATCATCCGGGGTATGTTAACCGTTCCTATCGACTAAATTCCAAAACAAAAAAATTAATGAAAAAATTTTTTAATTCTCTGAGTTGAAAAAAATTAACCTATAAAACATCATTTAAGATGGCAAAAGATATAAATAAGAAACCTTTTGATGAGGCAACAAAACTGAAACTTGAAATTTTCGGTGAATGTTTTCGTGAATGGCTTCCAGTATTTATTCATAATCCATCAATTGATAAAATCTTTGTCTATGATTTTTTTGCAGGGAGTGGAACAGATAGTGAAGGAAACTTTGGCAGTCCATTAATACTTTTAAATGAAGCTAAAGGAGATAATTGTAAAGTTTGTAATTCTGTAAATGGAAAACAGATTATTTTTGCCTTTAATGAATTGCTTGATGATAAGAATAAAGAGTTAACTGATTCAATAAAAAGTCATATTGATAAATGTATAAAAGAAAATTGCAATGGTAATGATTGCCAATATATGAGGCATGTTGGGAAAATGGAATTTAAAGATGCTTTCAATGGTGTAAATTTTAAAAATAAACTTGCAAATAAGAAATATGCAAAATTCATTCTCCTAGATCAATATGGCTTTAGCCAAGTAGATGAGAACATATTTAAAGAATTAGTAGATTCACCAAAAACTGATTTTATTTTTTTTATTGCCTCTTCATTTATTACTCGTTTTAAAGAGCATCCCAATACAAAAAAACATATCGATACTTCAAAGATAAATTTCGAGGATTGTAAGCCCAAAGAAAGGCATAAGATTATTGCAGATTATTTTAAAAGCCTTATTGGAAAAAAAGAATATTATCTCCATCACTTTACAATTAAAAAGAATAATAACCACTATGGTTTAATTTTTGGCACAGGTCATACTCTTGGTATGGAGAAATTCTTAAAAGTATGTTGGAGAAAAGATAAACTTTCAGGAGAGTCAAATGATAATAGTCATAATGATTTTTTGGAAGGATCATTATTTCATAATCCACAGACTTCAAATAAAAAAGAAGAGATAAAAGCTAAAATAAAAGCTAAATTATTATCTGGAGAAATTACTGACAATATTACTGGTTTTAAATATACTTTATCCGAACTTTGCCAACCAGTAATATTTACTGAAGTGGTAAAAGAATTGGAAAAAAAGGAACTTATTAAGAGAACTGGCGATTTGCATTATCCATCTGTAAATATACATGATTGCAAAAAATATAATATTGAAATTTTAAAGAAGTAATGAAACCTTCAAAAATAGAATGGACTGAGTCAACCTGGAATCCCTCAACAGGTTGTACAAAGATTTCAACAGGTTGTATAAATTGTTATGCAGAAGTTATGTCACGTCGTTTACAATCTATGGGCATGATAAAATATAAGGATGGCTTTAATTTATCATGTCATTATGAGGAATTAAAGACACCTTATAAATGGAAAAAGCCACGTATTGTATTTGTGGATTCGATGAGTGATCTATTTCATGAAAATATGCCAATTGATTTTATTAAAGCGGTCTTCAAGGTAATGAATGATTGTCCTCAACATACCTTTCAAGTGTTAACAAAAAGAGCAGATATATTAGAAAAATATTTCAACCAACTAGAATGGACTTCTAATATATGGATGGGTTTAACTGTGGAAAGTAATAGTCATACAAAAAGAATAGAGGCCCTACGTAATGTTCCATCCATAGTAAAGTTTTTATCAATTGAACCTTTATTGTCAGCAATGCCAAATATGAATTTGTTGAATATTGATTGGGTAATAGTAGGAGGTGAAAGTGGTCCAAAGTCACGTCCAATAAAAGAGGAATGGGTTATTGATATAAAAGAACAATGTGAACAAAGTAATATTCCTTTCTTTTTCAAACAATGGGGAGGAAAAAACAAAAAAGCTACTGGTAAATTACTTCAAGGAAAAATATATTGTCAGATGCCGAAATTCATATAATACCCTAGCTCCTCCGGATATGAGTTAATATAATTCAAAGCTGCTGTTTCAGATTTGAACTCTGCACCTCATAACCGCAGATCTTTGATCCGTTTAGATGATCCGTTAACCTATTTCGGTGCCCTGCACCTATACGGTTCCTCATTTTGAACTTCGTCTACAAATATTTAGGTGCTCCGCACCCCCAGCATCTTTCGAACTCCCACTTGTTAAAAAAACTCCTCTCCTTGCGGCAGTCATTCTCAACTAAATTACATTTTACTTGTTAACTGTTTTGATAAGCCATTAACATCTATTCAAACATCCTAACAACAATCGCTACTATGACCGCAAGAATTCACAGTTTGGGAGGTTACATCCACGAGTATCAGAAAAGCATTGCCAATCCGGAGTCCTTTTGGGCCGAGATAGCCGAAAGCTTTTATTGGCGCAAACGCTATGATAAAGTTTTGGAATGGAACTTTGAAACCCCCACCATCAATTGGTTTGTAGGTGGAAAACTCAACATTACTGAAAATATCTTCGAGCGGAACAATTATACCTTAGGCCACCAACCAGCCATTATCTGGGAGCCAAACAATCCCGATGAACCGGGAAGGGTTTTAACATACTCCGAACTGTGGAAAGAAGTCAACAAATTTGCCAATACACTTAAAAAACTAAAGGTTAAAAAAGGAGACCGGGTAGCTATTTACATGCCCATGATTCCTGAACTGACCATTGCCATGCTGGCCTGTGCGCGCATCGGCGCCATTCATTCGGTGGTGTTTGCAGGCTTCTCAGCCGCCTCGCTTTCTGATAGGATCAATGATGCGGAAGCGAAAGTTGTATTGACAGCCGATGGAGGTTTCAGGGGCGAGAAAATTACCCCACTTAAAAACATTGTGGATGAAGCCCTGGAAAGCTGCACCTGCGTTGAAACGGTGGTCGTATACAAAAGGACCAATTCGGAGGTTCAAATGACTGAAGGGCGCGATATCTGGTGGCATACGGCCATCGAAGGGCAATCAGAAGAATGCAGGGCAGAAGAAATGGATGCCGAAGATGTCTTGTTCATACTATACACCTCCGGTTCGACTGGCAAACCCAAAGGAATCGTGCATACCACTGCAGGTTTTATGGTCTATTCAGCCTACACGTTTACCAATGTATTTCAATATACTGCCGGTGATTTGTATTTCTGCACAGCCGACATTGGCTGGGTGACAGGACATTCATACATCGTTTACGGTCCTCTATTGAACGGAGCGCAGACGCTGATGTTTGAAGGTATCCCCACCTGGCCTGATGCAGGACGCTTCTGGGCCATTGTCGATAAACACAAAGTCAACCAGTTTTATACTGCCCCAACAGCCATCCGATCGTTGCTCGCGATGGGGATGGAACATATCATCGACAAGGATTTGTCTTCGCTTAAGGTATTGGGAACTGTCGGCGAGCCGATCAATGAAGAAGCCTGGCACTGGTATCATGACCACATTGGCCGCAACCGCTGCCCCATTGTGGATACCTGGTGGCAAACCGAAACGGGAGGCGTAATGATCAGTCCACTGCCTGGAATTATTCCCACCAAACCATCTTTCGCTACCCTACCCCTGCCGGGCGTTCAACCCATTATTGTTGATGGGGATGGAAAAGAACTTTATGGCAACAGCGTCAAAGGCAATCTTTGCATTAAATTCCCATGGCCGGGTATCGCCAGAACCATTTGGGGCGACCACCACCGGTTTAAAAAAACCTACTTTGCAAAATTCAAAAACCTTTATTTCACAGGAGATGGCGCCCAACGCGATGAAGACGGCTACTACCGTATCCTTGGCCGTGTGGACGATGTGATCAATGTGTCGGGACATCGGCTTGGAACTGCAGAAATTGAGAATGCCATCAATTCACATCCATTGGTGAATGAATCAGCCGTGGTGGGATATCCTCACCCGATCAAGGGACAAGGAATTTATGCTTTCGTGGTCTGCGGCGAACTTTCAACAGGAGGCGAGGAAGGCATCCGCAAAAGTATCAAGATGGCCGTTACCAATATGATTGGGCCTTTTGCCCGACCTGACCTCATACAATTGGTACCGGGATTACCCAAGACACGATCAGGTAAAATAATGCGTCGCATATTGCGTAAAGTAGCAGAAGGTGATGCCTCCAACCTGGATGATATAACCACCTTGCTGGATGAAGAAATTGTAGATAAAATTATTAACGGCGCACTGGTGCAAGTTAGAAGATAAAATATTGATAGTATTGAAGGGGAGTATCTGATACTTTTCTGATACTCATCTGTAACCTTTCTGTATGGTGAGGTTACAGAAAGGTTACAGATGAGTTACACATGGGTTACAGATGATAATGACAAAAGGATAGGATCAAGGAAGTAGATTGTCTGTCTGCCGGCCCCATGCCTTTATTCCTTCAGATGTCTTATGAGGTGTCACAAGTCATTACTATATAAAAAAGGAGTGCAAATTGCACTCCTTTTTTATATTATCTTTTACGAATAGGTTGTTTTTAAATTAAACAGGCTTCCCTTTTATTTTGCCACTCTTTCAAGCCATTTGAGCATAAAGATCATGGTAAACATTGAAATGGTACAGGCAACCACAAATAGGATCCAGGTCATCCAAATCGGGATAGTCGAATAAAGAATTGCCCCTACAAATAACAATGAATTTCCGATTGCAGTAGCTCCAAGCCATCCACCTTGCATGACCCCTTGATATTGTGGGGGTGCAACTTTCGAAACAAACGAAATTCCCAGAGGGCTAATTAATAACTCAGCAACAGTCAATACAAAATAGGTAAGAATTAATAGAAATGGAGTTACCTTTAGGTTGTCCGCCAGTGGAACGCCCCCTTCTTCCGGGTTGATGGCCGAATGTAAAGGCAGATTACTGTAATAAGACCCAATTGACATTATCAGGAAGCCCAATGCGGCGATACCCATACCAATGGCAATTTTCCTGGGTGTAGATGGCTCTTTACCATGCCTTCTCAAACGGCCAAAAAAAGCTAAAACGAGCGGGGTAAGAAATACAACACACAAAGGATTGATAGATTGAAATATTTCAGCGCCTTGCAAGGTTAAGCTCCCAATAGAAATTTTCATCAAGTCTAAATTCGTATATTCCTTTGCAAAGTAGGTAAGGGTTAATCCATTTTGATGAAAGGAAAGCCAAAAGAAAATAGCCACGCCAAATACTGCAAACAGGGCAGATAAACGTTGCTTTACTTCTTTAACTTCCATATGAATTGCATCGGGGTCAATGGCTGCACCAACCACCACTTTCTTCGCATTGGGAAAGTATTTCTTATTCACCAAATAGACCACCAATGAAATGGCCATGGCAAAAATGGCAACGCCAAAAGCATAATGGAATCCGGTAGTAAATACATTGAGGTAATCTTTGGCAAAGGCCGTCATATCAGTTACGGGAACGGCACTCACTTTGGTTGCCATTTGTGTAAGGGATTCAGAAGCTACAGGGTTTATGGTTCCATCCAGATATGCATGACACAAGGCAGGAAGGTCTGCATTGTATTGGAACCCATTTTTTCCTAACCACCAATTCCGAACACCAATCGCGGCAATGGGTGCAAAAATAGCGCCAACATTGATAAACATGTAGAACAGGGAAAAACCGGAGTCTCTCATTTTCCCATATTCAGGGCTATCATACATTTGTCCAACCAATGCTTGCAAATTTCCTTTGAATAATCCATTTCCAAAAGCGATGACAAACAAGCCGATACAGGTTAAGGTTAGAAATAAGGTTTTGTTTGGAGTAGGCGTTGGAGAAGGAATTGCAATCAAAAAATAGCCAACAGCCATCAAAATAAGACCCATAAGAATGGTTCCCTTGTAGTTCCTGGTTTTGTCGGCAATCAGCCCCCCCACAAATGCTAAAATGTAGATTGAAAAGTAAAAAATGGAATAAATAATTCCCGCATTTACACCTGATAAACCAAATTTAGCCTGTAAAAACAGCACGAGTATTGCCATCATTGTGTAAAAACCAAAGCGCTCTCCCATATTTGCCAGAGCCGCCGCGAGTAATCCCTTTGGGTGTTGTTTAAACATATTCTGATTTTTTTAAATTAATAAAAGGTTTGTTAGTTCTAAAGCTATGCAATGCTGGCAAATATAATCAACTTTTTAACCCTTACAATTGGAGTTATATCATGGATTTTGTGCATAAATTAAATTATACAGAAAATTCCCTCATCTCACCACCGGAAATGCCACAATCCTTACTTTGGTGCATCCAATGGGGACCAGTGTCAGCTGTTCAATTTTGTCAACTACCATGCCTTTGTATACGCCCTCACGGGTAGTCACAGGCTGATAAGCTATTCCATCAATTGCTTTCCATCCCGGTATTTGTTTCCCTGGAACTGTAATTTCAAGGGGAGCATGTTCCAGGTTCCAAATGAAGTCACTGTCAACAGGTTTCACCGACTTAACTTTTAACATCTCCATTGGATGATTAACAACCTCCTGAAGGATTCCGTAATTCCATGCTGATTCAGGAAATACCGAGAAGTAATCACCTTCTGTTTCCTGATGACCTTTTTCCCAGCGTTCTTTCACTTTGAGTGCATAAACCAATGGACCGCGTTCAATTGCCCGTGAGTTTTTACCCCAGTTGCTGGTTGTCATTTCCATGGGGAATTCAACTTCCAGCAGATCCTGATTCGACCACTTACGGTTAATGGTGATTATTTGTCCACCCTTTTCAGCCTTCTGGTTTTTACCGTTGATCATGATGTGGGCTTCCTTGCACCAGGAAGGGATTCTCAATTCAAATGGGAACTCAACGGGAGTAGCGATACGGAACTCAAACTGTATCTTTTCATCGAAAGGGTAATTCGTGTTTTCACGCACCTCAATTTCAGTATGGCTGGCTCCAACCTTTGTCTTCAATGTATTTGGACTAAAGGCCAGGGCTGCGATCCCATTGCGGGAATTTCGATACCAAAGGTGACTGGCAAATTTAGTCCAGCCCTGGTGCATATTGGCCAGGCAACAAGTATATCCGCTTCTCATGCCAAGCACATTGTTCATTTCCCGGTCAAAGGGCAGCGAGAAGTTGAACACCCCTCGCGAAATCTGTACCTGATTGGCAATCTGGAAATATTGTTTGTTGTTGTAATCATCCGTGGTTTGCGGGGGAAGGGCATTGAAAGTCATACGCTCAAGTGCATCCATGTAAAAAGGATCACCGGTAATGCCAACAATTTGTTCCAGCGAATACATCGATTCAACAATGGCACAAAGCTCAACACCCTGGGTTGGGTCATTGCCGTGTAAATCTTCGTCTGCCGAATAGATACCCATGGGAAGTCCATGTAAGGTCATCAGGTCCGTAAATCCGGTCTTCAAATCCTCCAGGTACTTTTTATCACCCGTTCGCTGATAATTCACTGCAGGCGATTTAATGGCCATTCCCACGTTAACGCCATGGCGGTGCATCCAGCGATCCTCATTCTGGTATGTGGCCGCCCAAATGACCCAATCGCGGTTTCCCATCCATTCGCTCCATTGAAACGACTGCGATTCAATCATTGCGGCCAGCTCGAGCAGCGATTTATCTTTTGTAATCTGGTACAGCCATTGCACCATCAGCACATTATCCGTTCCCCGTGAAGTGGCCCATTCCGTCCATTTCCCCAACGGAACGGTTGTGAGTGCTTTCAGTTGAAACTGAAAATACCTGGTCATAAATTCTATTACGCGCTGGTCACCTGTTGCCTGGTAATACTGTTGCATTACTTTCAGCATGACCATTTTAGGCCACCAGTCATCTCCTGCCTTTGATAGATTCTCTACCGTGACCTGGGAATTATTTTCACGTTCATACGATGTAATTCCTCCAAAATATCCCGATGGACGTTGGTGCTCAATGGTCCAATCGATATATTTCCTCACCTTTTCCTGAAGTATCTTATCATCAAGCAACCATGCCAATGGGACAGCTCCATCAAGCCAATAGGGAGTTTCTTCCCACGCATCTCCGGTACCACCCAGCCACCCGTTACTGTTTTTAATCTTGTTATGAACTTCATCAAGATGTCCCGAGGTTCCATCTCGCATAATTTGCAACTGATGTTTGATCCAACCTTCAGGCTGGATGGAGCCAAGAGGCATTTCCTGGTAGACCGGGGCTATAAATCCATTCACCTTTGGGATTGATTGTCCTGAAGCCAAATCAGCCATCAGAAGGATAAGGAAAAGAGAAAATACAAGTTTCATAATAGAAGGCAGTTAGTTGATGTTGATAATCGATTACGAATATCGTAAATCTTGGGAAAATAACATCACATATGGTGAAATACGCAGAGATACGCATTGATTTGCACAATCATTCATTGGAATAACCCAATGAATTGAATAAAAAAAACAGGCTGGTCCACCGAAGCAGACCAACCTGTAAATTTAATTGCAAACCTTCTTCACGAAGGTCAACTATTGTCTTTAGAATTTAATATCAATTCCTGCTAAAAAATTGATTCCCGCCTGTGGAAAATAGCCATCCATTGCAAAACGCTCACCTCCGTAAATATAAGAATAAACCCAGGCATTGTTTTCATATTGGGTATCAAACAGGTTATTTACCATCAGGTGCAAATTCATTTCTTTGGCCAGTTTTTGCTCAACCCGATAAGTCAGCTTCAAATTATTGAGCAGGTACCCATTTAGTTTGCGGTCTTCACTCGACGAATTGTCAATGTACTGTTTGCTTACGGAATAAGATTGGAAACTGACATTCAATCCTTTGGTAGCCATCCAACTCAACTGACTGTTGGCAATGACAGCAGGAGAGAAAGCCAAATCAGTTGTACCCAATTTATTTTCAATCTGCCCACCATTGTCCCAATCATCAACCATCTCCGAAAAGTCCTTAATCTTATTTTTACTGATGGTTACATTGACATCCCATTTCAGCTTTTCGGTAATCTTCATTCCTGCCATCAGCTCCAGACCGGCACGGTAACTATCGTCCACATTGGTCATGATAGCAGCTCCCACATCGTTGAGTTCGCCGGTCAAAACTAACTGATCCTGATACAGCATATAGTATGCATTGACTCCCAGAGCCAATCGTTTTGAGTTGAACTTATATCCCAATTCGAAGTCGTTAAGCGTTTCTGAGGTAGGCTTCTTCACTTTATTGATGGCATCCACATAATTGTCACGGTTGGGCTCCCTGTTGGCCCTTGCAAAGTTGACATATAAATTTTGTCGCCCATCCAATTGGTAATAAATACCCACTTTCGGATTAAAAAACTCAAAATTATGCGATTGTTTAAGATCATGCAAATCATCGTCTGTGCCGTCTATGGCATAATAAATTTTGCGGTATTGAAAATCAGCAAAAAGGTTCAGGTTTTCAGCCAGTTCATAATTGTATTTGGCATACACGTTCAAGTCTTTTTTCAGGCCTGTTCCACGATACCATTCGTGGTTGATTTCTGAATTCCCGGCATTCCGTGCCCAAATCACCTTGCCAAAATGATTGCCATCATAGATATTGTAACCGCCACCAAAGACGAAGTCACTGTTGTCATTTTTATGATTCACCGAAAAAGTCATCCCATAGAAATCGTTATCAAGCCATTTCCGTTTAATTAAATCGGTTACCGCATCCGGGTCTGTGACCATGATCTGATAGTCTTCTGGCTTTTCGTCATAGTCGTAATTTTCGTAATAGCCTTTCCCTTTGGTGTAAAACAAGCTAGCATTCACATTCAAGGCTGAATTTATTGTGTGAGAAAATAAAACCTGGTAGTGATCCTGCTGGTAATGATCCACCTCATTTTCGTAGGAGTAAAGGTTATAAGTCCTGCTGTCAGAGTTGATCATTTGATCATATCTGATCTGGTTTTCGCGCTCAGAACTCGATGACCAAAGCCAATGATCAAGATAACGTTTCATTCCTTCTGCATCATTGTTAAGCCGAACTGAAGGTACCCCGTT
Organism: Prolixibacteraceae bacterium; assembly: GCA_036504555.1. GTDB lineage: Bacteria > Bacteroidota > Bacteroidia > Bacteroidales > Prolixibacteraceae > Aquipluma. The sequence goes on from DASXUZ010000228.1 coordinate 31,074, forward strand.
CCATGCCTGGTAGGTATTTTCAAGTCCTGAAAACACATTGACTTTCAGGATTGTATTGGATGTAAAATAGCCTCCGGAAACGAAAAATGATTTCAGATCAGAAGCCGAACGGTCGATAAAACCATCTGAGCTGACTTTCGAAAGGCGGGCATCGAAGGTAAATTTTCCCTTGAGAAGGCCAGTGCCTACGCCTACAGAATTCTTCATGGTTCCGAAAGAACCTGCCGTTGAACTGTATTGAGCAAAGGCATCTTTGTTAATGGTGGTAGTTTGCAAATTAATGGTAGCCCCGAATGCAGCAGCTCCATTGGTTGAAGTCCCTACACCACGTTGTACCTGGATATTATCAGTCGAAGAAGCCAGGTCGGGAATATCCACCCACCAGGTGCCATGTGATTCTGCATCATTCATCGGAATACCATTGACCGTTACATTGATACGATTCAAATCAGTTCCACGGATCCTGAAATTGGTATACCCAACCCCGGTCCCTGCATCCGAAGTTGCCACAAATGAGGGGGTCAGTGTCAGCAGATACGGGATATCCTGTCCCATATTTTGACTTTCAATGCTTGCTTTGTCAACGGTAACAAAAGCGACCGGCGACTTTTCCTTTACCCTTGTAGCCGATACAAGCACTTCTTCCCCCATAATAGGGTCCTGCTTCATCAAGATATCAAGCGTTTGATCTGCTGTCAATTTCACTTCGCGTGTTTGTTTTTCGTAACCTACATAAGAGATGATCAAATGATAGTTTCCTCCCTTCAGATTTTTAAAAACGAAAGCACCGTTTACATCGGTCGTTGTTCCATTAAAACTATTTGAAATCAACAGGTTGGCTCCAATGAGCCGTTCTCCCGTATCATTTTTTACAGTTCCTTTAAGCGTATATTGGGCAAATCCCCAAAATACGACACATTGCAGTAGCAATGTCAAATAAATCCGTTTCATTGTTCTCGTTTAAAATGGTTAATAAATAACCAATGAGGCAAGTTATTCCCTTTCGCCATCCCTTCGCCGGCATTACCCGTATCAGGTTCGGTGGGTGTGATCTCAGCCTGTAATTACCCCCGATGAAAATCGGAGAAGGCACCCCATTGCGTAAATTGATGTCGCAAAAATAGATTTTACAGACTACGAAACAAACTTTTCCCAAAGAAAATTAGAAAGATTCTTTCCTCCAGGCTAAATATTGGATTGAATTGATCTACAATTGACCTTGATTCAGAAAACTTGTCATTTCAAACTATCATAGTCAGATAATTTGACAGCAAAAATGACTTAATGTCACTAAGGGTCAAGACTATAACATTTGGCATTGGGTTTGAAATATTGCTATCCGAAAACCAGAAAAACAATTCGTATCACTTAAAAAATGGAGGACTTAACTATGTTACCAGTATTTAAAAGCAGATCATTACCGGGATTATTTGAAGAATTTTTCAGTGAAAATCTTCTTCCGAATTACATCGAAGAAGGAGCTTGGAAATCGACTCCGGCTGTCAACATTTACGAAACAAATGAAAAGTTCGAAATCGAAATCGCAGCTCCAGGTCTTGAGAAGGAAGACTTCAAAATTGACCTGAAAGATGACTATTTAATGGTTTATTCTGAAAAGAAAGACCGTAGGGAAGAAAAAGAAAAAGGAAAAGTAGTTCGTACCGAATTCAGGTATTCCTCTTTCCAGCGGTCCTTTGCATTGCCAAAAGATATCGATGTTTCTGCCATCAACGCTACTCACAAAAATGGCATATTACTCATCGATCTTCCGAAAAAGGTAGAGCAAAAAGACAGCTCAAGTAGACAGATCGAAATTCAATAAGCGTTGATTGGTTGTGATTTTTTGAGGATTGGGGGGATTGTGCCTTTGGGTACAATCCCCTTTTATTTTCAGAGTGCCTTTTTCGAAAAGCTCAAAGGCAATAAACTCTCCATACCCTGCAGGACAATGATCGAATCTTGTCCATCCAGAATAATTCGGATAGGAGCATCAAATCTCACTTCCGTTTCAGCCAAAGCCTGACGGCATGAACCACATGGCTTGACCGCCTGGCTGACCAAAACGCCATTTTTTGCTGCTGAAATCGCAATGGCTTTGACGGCTGAATCTGGATAATTGGCATTGGCATAAAACAAGGCAACCCGCTCAGCACATAAACCCGAGGGGTATGCAGCGTTTTCCTGATTATTCCCCTTGATAATCATTCCATTACTGAGCAAAACGGCTGCCCCAACATGAAATCCAGAGTATGGGGCATAAGCCAGGGCCGTAATTTCTCTGGCTTCAGTTAATAGTTTTTGATCATCTTCGGGTAATTCACCCCTATTTTCAAATTCGTGTACTATAATTTTGATTTCCCTCGTTTTCATTGATATACAGTTTGGCCCAAATGTACGGTAATAGTTCTTATTTGCCAATGAACTTTGGTACCAACATTTTCTTATTTTTGTGAAATACTCGTTTAAATGCTCATGATAAAATATACCCTGCTTTTCATTTCGCTGTTTTTTGTTGTTCAGGTAATTGCTTTGCCAAAGCAATTTACACGCGAAGAATACATTAAGAAATTCTATCAGCTAGCCATTTCTGAAATGCAGCGAAGTGGAATTCCTGCCAGCATTACCCTCGCACAAGGATGCTGGGAATCGCAAAATGGGAACAGTATACTTGCAACCGAGGGAAACAATCACTTCGGAATAAAATGCAAAAGCGAGTGGAAAGGAAAGAAAATTTATCACGACGATGACGCCAGGCAGGAATGCTTCAGAAAATATGAACATGCCGAAGCCTCGTATATTGACCATTCAAATTTCCTGATGAGCGGAACTCGCTATAGCTTTCTTTTTCAGCTCGATCGAAAGGATTATACTGCCTGGGCCTACGGTTTGAAAAAAGCAGGTTATGCGACCGACCCAATCTATCCCCAACGCCTGATTAAGATCATCGAGGAGTTTAAACTCTACGTTTACGACTCTTATGGGGATAATAGCCCAATAGCTTCCGTTGCCAAGGAAACAAAACCAAAACCTGTCAAATTACAGAGTCATAAGGCCCAACCCAAAAACAACTCCTCCCACAAAATTGAACATCGGAACGGATTACGCTCCATTGTGGTGGCAGATGGCGATAACTACCAAAGCCTTACCAAAGAATTAAAAATGAAGGATTGGGAATTATCCACTTACAACGATCTGGAAAAAGGCAAACAGCCCCTGGTCAACGAGATTCTGTACATCGAAGCAAAATACAAAAAAGCCAACCGGGCCCACAAACAACACCTTGTGGAGAAAGGCGAAGAGATGCACTACATCGCACAGAGATATGGCCTGAGGCTAAAACCGCTGCTTAAAAGAAACAGGATGAAGAACGGAGACCAACCCGCTGAAGGACAAATTGTTTATCTACGCAACAAAAGACCAAGAAAAGGATGACCGCTGATTAAAGTGATTCATATTCAATAATTAATTAACGAAAAAAATTTAATCAGCATAACCCGTTGATCAAAGTTTGCTCCATCGGCTAAAAAGAAGCCGCAAGAGCACCTTGTCCGCAAACAGGATAAAATTCAGTAAAAACACTGCAAAAACTACCTGGATAACATTTGCTGTGACAAAGGAGAAAACCTCCATAATCAGCTCTTTATCCAGGTAATAGTATAATCCGCCGACCACCATAAGTAAGGCCAATAAAAAAGCGGTCAGTGAAATATATTCTCCAAGGTCATTTTTCCACTGTTCCTGTCTGACGATCAAATGGGTGACTTTCTGGGCAAAATCAACCTTCAAATGGAACTCAGGCTCCATTCTGATCGACTTTTCTATAATTGTATCAAGTTCTTCATTTTTCATGGCTAATCTCCTTCACTAAATTTAAACTGTTTTCATCAACCACACTTTTTAGTTTTTCCTTCAAAAGTGCTTTGGCTCTAAACAAATAACTTTTAATGGTTCCTTCGGGCATCCCGGTAATCTGTTCTATTTCCTGGTATGAAAACTCTTCCAGGTGATACAAGGTTAAAACTGTCCGATAGTGAACAGGCAACAATTCAATTTGCTCGTGAATGAACTGGTGAAAGTCAGTGCGTTCGTAATCATCTGATTTATAGTCCGACCAGTTTCGCCATTCAGCCGAATCATCCGAATCTACCTCCATGCCTTTCTTAAATTTCCGTAGGTAATTGATGCTCGTATTGTAGGCGATGGTGGCAATCCAGGTCGACAGCTTACATTCGTTTCGATACTTCCCCAAATTTTGGTACACTTTCAGAAACACATCCTGGCAAACATCTTCCAACTCATCGGGTCGCTGAATCAAACGGCCTGTAATATGAACAACCAGCTTCTGGTATCGGTTGACCAGAAACGTAAATGCGTTCATATTTCCCTTTAAAATCTGATTGATTAATTCAGCATCCTCCATATTGACAGTTTGACACCCAATGAAGTTGAAATGTTGCAGTAAGTAAGAACAAATTTCTCAGAAAAAAAACCAATCCTATCTGCAACATTTTGCAAACTCCTGCTGTCACATCTTACAAACAATTAAAACTGAAAAATATGGAAATGAATGAAGTGTTAATGGCATCAGTAATATTTTTTGCCATTTATCAGGTGTTGAAGAATTTTACTGATTTTCTACTCAAACGTAAGATCATCAAAGCCGGGCATTTCGAAAATGCAGGTATTCTGGATCAGAAGGTTGCTTCAGCAGCGGCGGAAAACCAGGAAGCCAACAAATATCCTTCCTTGAAATGGGGATTGGTGGCCTTTTTCGCAGGAATAGGATTCATCATCATCAATCAAATGAGCCCAAGTCTTAACAATGAAGAGAGTTATCACAACTTCACGAACCGCAGCATGTTGCCTTTCGGCATCGAATTGGTGTCCATCTCAATGGGTTTTATCATTTACTTCCTGATTGTCAACTTCTCGAAAAGAAAATAGCATAAAGTTTAAAGTTTAAAGTTCAAAGTTACGTGCCGAAAAGAGTTCCAGGTTACTCGCCGATCGGCACGTAACTTTGAACTTTAAACTTTGAACTTTAAACTTTTATTCTCCATTCCTCCATGTGGTGGAATCCACGCAACAGCTCGTCTGTTTTCATTCGCTTCTTCCCTGAAAGCTGAAGATCGGTAACCGATAGCCATCCGTCAATGCAGGCAATTTTCAGAAAGGTTTTGCCGTCGCTCTGTAGTGTTCCCGGTGCCCCTGGCATATTGTTGCTATCACGACTGGCAGAGTAGATTTTAGCAGTCAGAATTTCAGATGTACCCGTATGAATGAATTCGGTCCATGCGGCCGGGTATGGCGACATTCCACGGATCAGGTTGCGCACAGACTCGATATCTCTGGTCCAATCAATCCGGCAATCATCCTTAAATATCTTTGGGGCATGTTTGATGTTCTCTGATGCTTGCGTAAATGCATTTTGTTCAACGGCTTCTACCCTACCTTCAGCCAATGCATCCACTGTTTTTAGAACCAGTCCCGCACCAATTATCATCATGCGGTCGTGCAAGTCACCCACAGAATCGTTTTCGCCAATGGCAATTTTCTCCTGGAAGATAATTCTTCCCGTATCGATTTCCTGGTCCAGCAGAAAAGTAGTTACACCGGTTTCCTTTTCTCCATTGATAATGGCCCAGTTGAGCGGCGCCGCTCCCCTGTACTGCGGCAGAAGCGAAGCATGCAGATTGAAAGTTCCCAATGGCGGCTTGTTCCAAACCACCTCTGGCAACATGCGGAAGGCCACTACAATCTGAAGATCGGCTTTCAGGCTTTCCAATTCAGCCAGGAATTCAGGATTCTTCAGTTTCTCTGGCTGAAGAACATTCAGTCCATTTTCAACAGCATATTTTTTTACAGCCGATTCGTTCAATTGACGGCCACGGCCAGCCGGTTTGTCTGGTGCAGTAATCACTCCTACAACCCGATAGCCATTTTCGACCAAGGCCTTCAAACTCTCGACTGCAAAGTCGGGAGTTCCCATAAATACAATTCGGATTTCTTTCGGATGCATCATGTCAAATTAAAGTTTGTATTTATTTTCTACGTCTGCCCTGAGTCTGCGGTTTCCTTTTTGCGCTTTTGGCGAATAGGGACAATTCTGGCACCCGTTTGAACAGCAATATCCTCGTTTTATGAGGTAGAATTCTGTCATTACCCTGTATCCATCGCGGTTCATGGTAAAATCAACCCCTTCCAATTGCTTTTCGCCATACCCTGACTCAAATAGATCATCGAACATTCCCATAACAATGAATATATGTTTAATTTATTGCCTTATTGATCTTACGAAACCTTGATCGGGTCGTCATTGCGAGGAACGAAGCAATCTGTAAATAGTTTACGAACAATGGATTGCTTCGTTCCTACCAATGACGACCCATCCTAAGTTTAGAATTCAATCTCGCTAAAACGCTTCTTATTTTTGATATAATACTGAAATACAATACTCTTACAGAGCATTCCTTCTGGTTTTATAAATTGTTTATCTCGTTCAACCAGCTTTCGTTTGCGCTTTAATGCAGGCAATGACCGATAGAAATGCAAATGAGCCTTCAGAACACTTTTAATGCCATTGAAATTGAATTCCCCCAGCAGTTTGACAGCTGCCACAAAATCCAGAATCATCCTTGCTAAAAGAATGGACAACAATTGACTGGTCGGTAAGTTTTTATACAGCAGCCAAAGGTTATTTCTGAAGTTCAGATAAAGTTTCCGTGGATTGTCGTAGGCAAGGCTACCACCCCCCAGATGATAGATCGTACTTTCGGGTGTATAAACGATGCGATAGCCCTTGTTTTTAAGACGCCAGCAAAGATCGATCTCCTCCATGTGGGCCCAAAAGTCAGCATCGAAACCTCCAATTTCATGGAATAGGTCCCTGCGGACAAAAATACAAGCACCGGTTGCCCAAAAAACATCTGTTATCGTATCGTATTGACCTTTGTCTTCTTCCACTTCGTCAAAGATGCGTCCCCGGCAGAAAGGATATCCATACTGGTCGATAAATCCCCCGGCTGCCCCTGCATATTCAAATTGAGTCCTGTTCAGATAACTGAGTATCTTGGGTTGAACGGCAGCAATGGTTTTATCCGATTCCATCAAACGAATGGGCGACATCAGCCAATGGGCGGTCACTTCAACATCCGAATTGAGAATCACGAAATAATCGGCTTCTATGCGTTTCAGGGCTTCATTGTACCCCCTGGCAAACCCGAAGTTCTGCTCCAGATCAAGGATACTCACCTCCGGGAATTTATTTCTTAGTATTGAAAGAGAATCGTCCGTAGAGCCATTGTCAGCAACAATGATTTGGGTACTCTCATCCTGGCTGAATTCGATCACTGACGGAAGAAACTGTTGCAATAACTTGGCTCCATTCCAATTCAGGATAACAATGGCTATTTTGGTAGGGCTCATGGGCATTTACGGAACCAGAAGTTTAGCCAATACAACGGCCATATTTTCCTTTTCAAGATTATACAATATATTGGCGATCTTTTCCATTTTCTCTGGATCGGTCGATTGCAAAATTTCTTTGATCTCCCTGATTTGTTTGCCTGTCATTTCTTCTTCGAGTAAGGACCATATTTTCTGGTTCTCCTCTTCCTGCTTTGGAATCCCCAAATGTTCCAATTCCAGCTTGGTAGCTTCCAGTATTTCCCGTGCCTTCATGATAACAGGATCGGCATCTTTACCCGTTCCTGCTGCATCGCGCAAACTCCAACTCGAATAATCATATTTCAACTCCTTGATCATCCGTACCTTGCTGCTTTCCTTGCCGAAGATTCGTTCCAGGAAGATGATCGTATGGCTTTTCCATGCTTCCAGATCAAAGGTCTTTGCTGTCAGGTTTTCAAGCTGCCGGGCGATGAGGGCAATTTCGTTCTCGATCATTTTATGAGTTCTTAGTTGGATGCAATTTACAGAGAATATTGGCTCAAACAATAATCTTCAGAAGAATTATAGTTTAAAGTTTAAACTTCAAAGTTCAAAGTTTAAAGTTGCATGCTGATCAGGGGCGCAACGTTTAACTTGAATCCTTGAACTTTAAACCTTGAACTTTAAACTTTAAACTTGACTTCTATGCCAGGTGTTGGTGTACGATTCCATAAAACTCGTCATAGAAATTGGCGTTGCAGGCAATCATTTCGCCCCCGAACAGACAATTGTCCCCGCCATTGAAATCACTCACCTGACCGCCTGCCTGTTTCAAAATGATGATTCCGGCAGCCACATCCCATGAATGGAGGGCATGTTCGTAAAATGCCTCGAATCTTCCGGCAGCCACATAGGCCATGTCAGTGGCCGCAGAACCCAAACGACGCAGCCCATGCGAATTACGCATGAAATAGTTCATCGTAACCATGTATTGATCCAGCTTTGAAAAATCATAGTAAGGGAACCCCGTGGCAATGAGTGCATCAGAAGTGGTGGCAGCTTCTGAAACGTGGATCTCATGTCCGTTCATATAAGCCGCGCTGCCTTTCCATGCGTAAAACATCTCATCGAGGCTAATTTCATAAATCACTCCCATGACAATTTCCTGCTCGTCCATCAAGGCAATGCTCACCGCGAAGGGCGAAATCCCGTGAATATAATTGGTCGTACCATCAAGGGGATCGATCACCCAGCGGTACTTTTCCCCGTTGGATGTGGCGGTTCCCTCTTCTGCAATAAATCCTGAGCCAGGCAGTAACTCGCGCAGGGTTTCCACGATGCGCTGTTCAGCAGTTTTATCGACATAGGTCACCATGTCCGATTTCCCCTTCAGGATGATATCTTTGGCTGTAAATTTCAATCGTTCATCGTAAATAAACCGTCCAACCTCCCTGGCCAGCCATTGAACTTGTGTGCAAAGTACTTCAAGATTCATATATTCAGTTTAAAATATTTAAAGTATTTAGAGTACTTAGAGTACTTAGAGTATTTAGAGTACTTAGAGTATTTATAGTATTTAAAGTATTTAAAGTTTTAGGATAGAGCTGATCATTTGATGAGTCAATTTTCTTATTTCTTATTTTTCACAATCTCCTTTTCTCACTTTCTCACTTTCTTACTTTCTCACTTTCTCACCTTCTCATTTTCTCATTTTCCCATTTTCTCACATTCTCACTTTCTCATTTTCTCCTCATCGCTCTGCTTACACGACCGTTCCCCTAACATTCCCATTGGGCAATATATCCTCAAGCCTTACAGCGACAATGTGATTTTCAAGGCCTTCACGATATTCAATTTCAACCTTCACATAATTGTCTGTAAAACCTGTCAGGATACTTTTGTCCTTTTGCTCTTCAAAGAGTACCTGGTGAACCGTTCCTAGATTTTGTTGGTAAAAGTACGCTGTTTTCCGGTCTGAAAGTGCAATCAAGCGCTGTGTTCTTTGCTTGCGTTCCTCAACTGGCACTACCGGTGTTATTTCCAGTGCTTTGGTCCCCGGGCGCTCGGAATATGGAAATGCGTGCAATTGCGAAACATCCAGATCGGCGATGAAACGATAGGCTTCACGGAAATATTCGTCGGTCTCGCCATTGGTTCCTGCGATCACATCCACTCCGATAAATGCGGAAGGGATCTCTTGCTTGATTTTTGCGACCCGGCTTTCAAATACCTCCCGTTTGTATTTACGTTTCATCAATGCCAGCACCTCGTTCGATCCCGATTGAAGGGGTAAATGAAAATGGGGCATGATATGTTTTGACTGCGCAACAAATTCAATGATTTCATCCGTCAGCAGATTGGGTTCAACCGAAGATATACGGATTCGTTGAAGGTTTTCAATGGTATCGAGGCCTTTCAGCAGTTCGATGAATTCCTCCCCTGTCGATTTTCCGAAGTCGCCAATATTCACGCCTGTCAATATGATTTCCAAGGTACCTTTTGCAACGATTTCACGGGCCTCTGCCAAGGTATTGCTGATGCTGTCGTTGCGACTTTTGCCCCTGGCAAATGGGATGGTACAGTAGGTGCAATAATAATCGCATCCATCCTGCACTTTCAGAAAACTGCGGGTGCGGTCGCCAAAGGAATAAGCATGGAAATAGCTCTGGATTTGCCTGGACTGCTGAATATGGATTTCAGTCTGTTCCTTTTTCAACAGATTGCCCAAATACTCAGTGATATTCTGTTTTTCGGCAGAGCCAACAATGAGGTCAACCCCATCAATCTTTTCAATGACCTCAGGCTGCAGCTGGGCATAACAACCTGTCACGATGATCAGGGAACCAGGATTTCGGCGCACTGCCTGCCTGATGATGTTGCGCGTCTTTTTGTCCCCTTCAGCTGTCACCGAACAGGAGTTAATAACCACCACATCGGCTGGCTCAGAAAAATCGATCCGCTCAAACCCCACATCCTCAAAACGTCTGGCTATACTTGATGTCTCGGAGAAATTGAGTTTGCACCCCAGGGTGTAAAATGCTGCTTTTTTGCCAAAATAGTCCATTAAAAAATCTTTTATTCATCTACTGGATGGCGGGCAAAAGTACGAAAAATATCTGTCAGCAAACCTACTTTTATGCCTGGTCCTTGCCAATGATTAAAAGCTGTGGCTGTCTTAAAAGTCAAAAAAAACAGATTAAATGCGTTGAGGCAAAAACGCAAAGCGATACCATTCAAATTATTTTTCTTTGTGTCTTAGCGTCTTAGCGTTCAGTTTTTTACTTTTCAGACACCCTTGAGATACCATAGGATCTAATCCAGATTATTACAATAAGTCGCTTGCCAGTTCGGCCAGGTAGCTGCGTTCTCCTTTGATCAGGTTGACATGGGCAAAAATCTCATGGTTTCTCATTTTCTCGGTCATATAAGCCAAGCCATTGGATTTCATATCCAGGTATGGGGAGTCGATCTGCTGCAAGTCACCGGTAAAAATCAGCTTGGTTCCTTCCCCGGCACGGGTAATGATGGTTTTGATTTCATGCGGGGTGAGATTTTGGGCTTCATCAATGATAAAATACGAATTTGATAAACTTCTCCCGCGGATATAGGCCAGGGGAGTGATAATCAACTTCTCGTCCTTCAGAAGCTCTTCAATTTTCTGGTATTCCAAACTTCGTGAATTGTAACCATGCTTGATGACCGACAGGTTATCAAATAGCGGTTGCATGTAGGGGCTGATCTTTTCCTGGGCATCGCCGGGCAGAAATCCAAGGTCACGGTTACTCAAGGCTACAATGGGACGGGCAAGCATAATCTGGC
>DASXUZ010000229.1:0-38190 GCA_036504555.1 Prolixibacteraceae bacterium
GGCCTGTAGTAACTGTACCAACTAGGGTAATAGTTCCAATAGTAGGGCGAATGGTAGGAAGCGTACCTGGGTCCCCAGAAGAAAGAGAAAATCAATGGTGTACTTACAAATACTGGTTCAACAATATAGTCTGAACCATAAATATAAGCGTCACCCACAATTTGGATTCGTGGATTACCATTATGTGTTTTTTCAATTTCAATGGTGGCAACATCCTGAAAAACATCTTCATCCAGAACTGCCTGAATAACGACCAGTGAATTTCGGTCCGATGAATTTTCCAGTACCCTTAAATAGTCAATATAGCCATCTTCATTCAAGTCAAGGTTCGAGATCCGGTTATCCGGATCGTTGAGTCTATGTTCAAAATCTTCCAGATCTTCTGAATCGCCAAATATGGAGGCCACGGCATCCAAATCCAGGTTATCGCTAATGTCGTAGCTTGATGCCCGGGTTGTAGTAACCGTGCGTTGAGCCTGAACATTAATGAAGCTAGTGCTTAAAGCCAAAACTAAGATTCCAATTTTTGTTTTCATGATCGTAAGTATTAATTGTTTCTTGTTTTCGCTGAAATTCATATCAGCACAATTGCTACTTCAAAAAATCTGCCAAAGTTATTGTGATTTTAATGAATGTTGAAAATCAATTAGATACAAAAACAGATTCGGCTCTCTCTATAAGTTCGTAACTTTGAAGGTGTTTTGAGTCATTTGCCAAAACCTTCCTGGCAATCAACTGGCGACTCCTCTCTGATGGGTTCGTCAACCAACTTCTTATCCCTTCAAAACCTTTAAGGCCTCGTAGGTAGCTTCAATCGTTTTGTCAATCTTTTTTGTTGTGTGTGCCGCTGACATAAATCCTGCTTCAAATTGAGAGGGTGCCAGGTATATCCCATTCTCCAGGGCCATTTTAAAGTATTTGGCATAGCTTACCGTATTACAGCGGCAGGCATCGGCAAAAGAATTTACTTTGGCTTCTTCAGTAAAGAAAAGGGTGAACATCGAGCCTACACGGTTTATAACGCCTGGAAAACTCAGGTCTTCGAGGCATTTTTTGATTCCATCGCCCAGACGTGCTGATTTTTCTTCCAGCGCATCGTAGAAGCCATCTGTTTCGTCCAGAATCCTCAGGGTGGTAAGTCCGGCTGACATGGCCAAGGGATTTCCCGATAGTGTCCCTGCCTGGTAAACCGGACCTTTTGGGGCTAGTTTATCCATGATTTCCTGTTTGCCGCCATAAGCGCCAACAGGTAATCCACCTCCAATGATTTTTCCAAAACAAGTAAGATCAGGTGTAATGCCCAGAATTTGTTGTGCACCCCCCTTGGATAAACGGAATCCGGTCATTACTTCATCGAAAATCAAAACAGTTCCATATTGGGTACACAGATTTCTAATTCCCTGCATGAACTTGGGCTCAGGAATGACTACTCCCATGTTTCCAGTTACTGGTTCAATGATAATGGCAGCAATTTGCTCAGGATATTGAGTAAACAATTCATTGACTGAATCCAGATCATTGAACCGCGCAGTGAGCGTATCTTTTGCCGTTCCCGAAGTGACTCCCGGAGAATTAGGCGTTCCAAATGTGAGTGCACCCGATCCGGCTTTGATTAAAAAGCTGTCGCTGTGACCATGGTAACAGCCTTCGAATTTAATAACCAGTTCGCGGCCGGTATAGCCACGGGCCAGTCGCAATGCACTCATCGTAGCTTCCGTGCCAGAGTTGACCATACGGATACTATCGACCGAAGGAACCATCTTTTTAATCTGGAGGGCCATCTCGGTTTCAAGCAGGGTAGGGGCGCCAAAACTAGTCCCTTTGGCAGCAGTTTTTTGAATAGCCATGATAACGTCCGGATGTGCGTGGCCCAAAATCATGGGGCCCCACGAACCAACATAGTCAATGTACTCATGACCATCGATGTCAAAAACTTTGGCTCCTTTGGCACTGGCGATAAACAATGGATCGCCGTCAACACTTTTAAAAGAACGAACCGGTGAATTGACTCCCCCCGGAATATGTTTTTGGGCTTCCTTAAAAGCCGCAATGCTTTGGATGTATTGTTTCATTTTATAAATCTTTCACGATATCCTGTGAATGGTATGAAATAATGATGTCAGAACCGGCACGTTTGATCGAGGTCAGGATTTCACGAACCATCCGTTTTTCATCGATCCAACCATTGGCTGCAGCTGCTTTGACCATCGAATATTCACCGCTCACATTGTAGGCAGCAATTGGAATATTGAAGGTGGTTTTTACGCGTTGAATGATATCCAGATAACTCAAAGCAGGTTTTACCATGACGATATCGGCACCTTCTTCGATGTCGAGCGCCACTTCGCGCAATGCCTCGTTAGCATTGGCTGGATCCATCTGATAGGTCGAACGGTTTCCAAATTTGGGTGCACTCTCGGCAGCTTCGCGGAAAGGTCCATAAAAGCTGGAGGCATATTTGGCCGAATAAGCCATGATAGGCAGATTGTAAAACCCGTATTCGTCCAATGCTTTGCGGATGGCACCTACGCGCCCGTCCATCATATCACTTGGTGCTACCATGTCAACACCTTCCTGGGCCAGAGAAACCGATTGTTTGGCCAGGGTTTCTATGGTAAGATCATTGTGTACATCCCCATTTACAATGGTTCCGCAATGACCATGGGTGGTGTATTCGCAGTTGCATACATCAGCAATGATGTATAAATCGGGCAATGCATTTTTTATGGCACGCACGGCTTGCTGGACAATTCCATTGTGTTCACAGGCTACCAGCCCGTGTTCGTCTTTGTGTTCAGGAATACCAAACAAGAGGATGGCCTGAATACCAATTCCGTACAATCGGCGACACTCTTCAACCAGCATATCAACCGAAAGTTGGGAATTGCCGGGCATGGATGAAATAGGGTTGACTACCCCTGTTCCAGGGCAAACAAAAAGTGGCATAATCAAATCATCGCGTGTAAGTATCGTTTCGCGTACTAAATTTCGTAAAACAGGGGTTTGTCTTAATCTCCTGAGTCGTGTAATTGGAAAAGACATATTTAGTTATTTATAAGTTGTTTCTTCTGAAAATAATTGATAATGGCCGATGAAATTCCCTGCGAATTTGCCATGCCTGCCGTAATGAGGGGTTCAATGCCGCTTCTGATTACTTCGGCCGAGGTCGTTTGCCCGATGCACACCAATCGCAAGGTGGTGATGTCCATTTTGTCTGAAACCAGTTGAAGCAGATTGATACATCCGGAGGGACTCGTCAGAATGATCATATCATACTGGTTCGATAGGATCAGCGGAAGAGCTTCATTGTTAATTTCAGAAGGCATGATCGTTTCGTAAAAAAGCACCCGGGTACAAATGGCTTTTTTTGATATTTTATCTTCGATTACCGAACGTGCCAAGTTCCCAATGGGGAAAAGTACCCGTTCGCCCAGGTTGACACGATGGAAAAAGTCGGTTGAAAAATCCTCAGCAGTATTGCCCAAATTGATGAATTCAGCCGAAGTGCCGTAACATTCCAAATGAGCGGCTGTTTTCTTTCCAACCACTGCAATTTTTAAATGATCAGGAAGCCCATAGTTATTCTGAAGATCAAATAAACGGGCAAAGAAAAACTTAAGCCCATTGGGGCTTGTAAATACGATCCAATTGAAAGAATCGAGATTTTTAAGTTGCAACCACGAAAATTCATCGAGCGGAAGGGGACGTATTTCAATGGTTGGCATCGAAATCAGCGTAGCCGATTCTTCTGATAAAAGACTCTCAAGTTCAGCGGACTGACCATCCGGCCGGGTCGAAATAAATACCTTATTTTCCAATAGTTTGCCCATGGGGTTCAATTCGTAAATTTGGTTGGATTGATTTGGTTCAAAATTTCGAGTGCTCCTTTTTCGAGCATCCTTTCTGCCATTTGAATTCCCAGTTCGGCACCTTTGCTGATTGGTCCCGAGATGGTTTCATTGATAAACTGCTTCCCGTCAATGGATGCAACGAATCCGTTCATCGTTAAAAGACCGTTTTCAACTTTCGAAAAGCAGCCGAGTGGCACCTGACATCCCCCTTGCAAATGGGCCAGAAAAGCTCTCTCCGCAACGATGGCATTCCAGGTTTCTGAATGATTGATTTTTGCCATCAGTAGCTCAACTTCAGGATCATTCATCCGGATTTCAATGGCGATTGCACCCTGGCTTACAGCCGGTACAATAATTTCAGGATCAATGATTTCGGTGATGTATTTTTCAAGCCCCAGGCGTTGAAGTCCGGCTGCGGCCATGATCATGGCATCGCAATAACCATCTTCCATCTTTTGCAGGCGCGAATTCACGTTCCCGCGTATATCTTTGATAATAATCTGGGGGTTCATTTTCATCAGCCCGGCCTGTCGGCGCAAACTAGAGGTGGCTACAATATCGCCGGCACCTAGTTCTGATAGCTTTTTACCATTTTTACTCACCAATGCATCCCTGAATTCGCCACGTTCAAGTACAGCCCCCAATTTTAACCCTTCGGGCAAGGTGGTCGGAAGATCTTTCAAGCTGTGAACAGCGATGTCAACTGACCCATCAATGAGTGCATTTTCAATTTCTTTGGTGAATAAACCCTTGTCGCCGATTTTTGAGAGCGCAACATCCAGTATTTTGTCACCTTTTGTTTTGATGATTTCCAACTCAACTGTGAGTTGTGGAAATAAAATTTCAAGTGTAGCTTTTACCTTTTTTGCTTGATAGAGTGCAAGTTGGCTGCCACGAGTGCCAATTTTTATGTTTTCTTTCATCGGGTTCCTTCAATTGCAAACCACATGGGTTTGAGGTCAAAATAATTTAGACGAATTTAAATAAATCATTGATGGTTTTTAACGAATCGATGTTTTTTCCATTGTCCGTTAAATCCTTCAGGTTTTTGATCAGCAATCGGGTATACCGCTGTGTAAGATGTTTGGCATAATCGTCGACGATCTCCTGCATTTCAGGGGTACTTAATTTGCGGTAAGTGGATAATTCTTCCAGGTTGATGGCCTGAAGATTGGTCGTAATGGTGTTGATAGCAGGGCGCAATGAACGGCTTGCCAGCCATTCCGAATAATCGGCCACCACTTCATCGATAATAATTTCAGCCTTGGCGGCACTTTCCTTCTTCTTTTCGGTGGTCTGCCTGATAATTTCCTGAAGGTCGTCCACACCCAGGACGTTGATATTCTCCAGTTCGGCCACTTCTTTTTCAATGTTTCGAGGTACCGACAAATCGATATATACCTGGGGGTGGTTGTTCCTCAGTTTCAAGGAAAGCATCACCATTTCCTTTGTAATCAATGGTTTGGCAGCTGATGTAGCGATCATCACGATATCACTTTCATACAGATGATCTTCAAAATTTTCGAATGCCACAGTTCCCCCATTGTATTTGGTAGCTGTCTTCTCAGCCTTTTCAGCTGTACGGTTGCTAACGGTCACCTTCTGAACTCCTTTTTTTACCATGTTCTGTAAGGCCAGGTTACCCGTCTCACCAGCTCCGATCAGCAATACACTTTTATCGCTCACCCCGTTCAGGAAACAGGCACACATTTCAACGGCAGCACTACTGACAGAGGTAATTCCCAGTTTAATACCTGTTTCGCTACGAACCCTTTTGCCTGCCTCAAACGATTTCTGGAACAGTCGCATCAGCACAGCATCGGTTAGGGCGGCTTCGGTACACCGGATGTAGGCTTCCTTTACCTGTCCAATGATCTGATCTTCACCAATGATCAATGAGTCGAGTCCTGAACTCACTTCAAACAAATGCCTGACTGCGCCAGCGTTCGAACGGTGGTAGAAATAATGCCAGCAATGATCACTGACTTGTTTGAATTTTTTAATCACTTCATACACCAACTCAAAGGCAGTTTGGTTGTCATGAATATCTTGAGAAAAGTAAATTTCCGTCCTGTTACAGGTTGAAATCAGTACCAAATCCGAGATTTCAGTTTCCTGTTGCAGCATTTCAGAAAAAGGAACGATTTCTTCTTTCGAAAATGAAAATTTCTCTCGCACTTCCAGTGGTGCGGTTTTATAGCTAATTCCTATCAGACCAATCATAGTTTATTCTTTATCAACATAGCTAGGGTGAAATCATAAATCGCACACCATTCAACAGATTAGATCAGTTTATGTTTATGAATAATCTGTTATTCGAATGGAAAAGTGCTTGCCTCTGGGTATTAGCTAAGTGCTGGGGGGGGGCCTGCAGAAATAGTATTCGGAAGTGGAAGAATGATGAATTTTTAGTTCCTGAACGAAATAGATGAGTTTCTCATTTCTACCCATTGGCGGAGACTCTTTGGAAGCAATCGCACAATAAGTGACTTTTTTCTGAAAATCGAAATTGTATTCGTGGAATTGATACGTGTTGACTGATTTTTCTACCCGGTCACTCTGGGGTTCAAGCTGAATATTTTTTACCTGTACAGGTATATTGGTTTCGAATTCGGCATTACCTTTGAACATACCTGTAGCAAAGCCGAAGAAATAAAAAACGGCTAGCAGCAAATAGGGCAGCGGTGTGGATAATAGTCCGAGAAAAAACACAGTCTGTTTTATTTAGGTAAATAATCCAATTGTAATAGCTAGATAATCAAAACGAAATTGCTCTCATTTTGTTGACTGGCAAATGTAGTGATTTAGAATTAAAGTCTGAAGATAGATTGCATTGATATATATCAGTTGCCACAGATTGCCTTCTAATTCATGGAACAAGCTCATTCATTATCGGTTTGAACCTTGGACTGGAGGAATGTTGCAAAATCATTACAAAATTATTACAAAACAATTAATTCATTTGATTTTAAATAATTGTTTAGTTACATTTTAATTAAAATCAGCTTCTTTGCAAGAATTCTTATTCCCATATTTGTACCCGATTTGGAGATCAAATTTTTTAAAAACAGATGATATGAATTTTGCAGGCTTACTAAAGTATTTTATTCCCAAAGAAAAGAAGTTTTATGCCATGTTTAATCAGGCCGCTGAGAATACCATTGAAGCATCAGCTGCTTTGGAAAAACTTTTCAATTCCCCCTCTTTGGAAGAACGCAGGACCATTGGCTTGGCCATCAAGGCCATTGAGAAAAAGGGTGATGAATTTACCAACCAGATTTTTGAGGTATTGAATCAGTCGTTCATTACCCCATTTGATCGGGAAGACATCAATGAACTGACCTCAACCATTGACGATGTGGTCGATTTAATTTACAGTGTATCGGGAAAAGTTGAAATTTACCGCTGTACCCAGTTCAGCTCCTTCATGAAGGAAATGGTCGCCCTGATTCATCAAGGTTGCCTGCAGATTAAAGTGGCCGTTGGCGGACTCGACGATTTTAAGAATTCACACAAGGTGTTAAAATCATGTAAGGAACTGAATAAATTGGAGAGCCGAATTGATGAATATTATCACATGGCCATTTCAAGCTTATTTGAAAATGAAAAAGATCCAATAGAACTGATCAAACAAAAGGAAATCATTCAGAATATCGAGAAAATTGCCAATAAAATAGAAGATGTTTCTGATGTTGTAAAAACAATCCTGGTAAAATACGCCTGATTCAGGGTCAGCTTTTAATTTCTAAACTCTTTATTTCAGGCTATGCTTACTTTATTGATTGTTATTATTGTATTGGCCATTGTGTTCGATCTGATCAACGGATTTCATGATGCGGCCAATTCTATTGCGACTGTTGTTTCCACTAAAGTATTGGCCCCTTTGCCAGCTGTGCTTTGGGCAGCCTTCTTTAATTTCCTTGCATACTGGATATTCGATCTCAAGGTTGCAAATACAGTTGCCAAAACCGTTGATGGCAGCGTAATTAGCCTTCAGGTTATTTTAGCCGGTATTGTTGCTGCAATTATCTGGAACTTATTGACCTGGTATTTCGGAATCCCATCCTCCTCCTCTCATACTTTGATCGGAGGTTTTGCAGGTGCTGCTGTTGCACATACAGGAAGTTTTGCTGTAATTAATCAAGCTGTAATCCTTAAAACAATTGGTTTCATTTTCCTGGCTCCAATTATCGGGATGGTCATTGCATATCTGATAACCCTGATCAATCTGTGGACCTGCCGCAGAGTCAATCCACACTATGCTGATAAATGGTTCAAACGACTTCAGCTAATCTCTTCCGGAGCCTTTAGTTTGGGGCATGGGGGAAGTGACTCGCAGAAAGTGGTCGGTATTATCAGTGCCGCTATGATGGTTTACATTGCTCATTTGAATACAAAGGGATTGGCTATTCCTGATTGGGTGCATGTGTCGGAAACCATGGACGCCTTGGGTAAAAAGCATCTGCATGTTCCAGCCTGGATTCCAATTACCTGTTATTCAGCCATATCAGCAGGTACGATGATGGGCGGCTGGAGGATCGTAAAAACCATGGGATCAAAAATTACCAAAGTGACCCCTGTAGAAGGCGTTGCCGCTGAAACGGCCGGTGCCATTACATTATTTGCCGTATCCCAGGGATTGGGTATTCCGGTCAGTACCACCCATACCATTTCTGGAGCTATCATGGGCGTTGGAATGACCAAACGACTCTCGGCTGTTCGCTGGGGTGTTGCTTCCAATTTATTGGTAGCATGGGTTCTGACTATCCCTGTCAGTATGGCAATTGCCGCATTGGTTTATTTAGCCATCACTGCGTTGGGAATCTGATTCTACATTGTTTCAAAATATAAAAATGCATGTTGGGCTCATACCCGACATGCATTTTTTTTTTAAGGACGAGTTTAAAGTTTAAAGTTCAAAGTTTAAAATTGCGTGCCGATTTGAATACAAATTCCAAGTTCAAAGTTGAAGGACGGGTTGCCGTAGATCGGAACGCAACTTTAAACTTTAAACTTTAAACTTTTGGTTGCGTGTTTATTCTTTCAGGTACAAGTTGCTGTCACCGTAACTCAGGAAGCGGTAGTTATTGGCCAGGGCATGGCTGTAAATGGTTTTCCAATCGTTGCCCAGGTATGCTGAAATCAGCAACAGCAGCGTGCTTTGCGGCTGGTGAAAATTGGTAATCAATCCATCGGTGACCCTGAACTGATAGCCGGGGGCAATGATAATCCGGGTAGAGGCCGCAAGAAAATCAGTCTGATTTCGATCCAGCAATCCAATCAGGGCTTTGAATGCTTCGGTTGCAGGAAGCTGATTTCCAGGTTCTTCATAAGCTTCCCATTGCGACACTTTCAGGTCAGCCACCTTTAATTCAGGATTTCTGATGGCCTGAATCCCTAGCCAGTAAAGGCTTTCCAGTGTACGTACCGAAGTTGTTCCTACTGCAATTATTTTGCCCGATTGATGAAACCGCAGCAGTTGATTCAGGAAATCACGACGGATGTAAAAATGCTCGGAATGCATTTCATGGCCATCGATCGTTTCACTTTTCACGGGCTGAAAAGTTCCAGCCCCTACATGCAGCGTCAGTTCAGCCAGTTGGTGGCCAGCCTCTTTCAAATGACCGAATACCTTTTCCGTAAAATGCAAGCCGGCCGTTGGAGCTGCCACCGAACCTTTTATTTTTGAATAGACCGTTTGGTACCGTTCCAGGTCGCTTTGTTCGGTTTCACGGTTCAGGTAAGGTGGAATGGGCAAGGACCCGGCGTTCTCTATGATGCGCGAAAACTCATAATCAGCATTGTTCCAGCTAAATCGGATCAGGCTTTTGTTATTCTCCACATCGATTTGCTCGGCTGAGAGTTCAATTTCAACATCCTCAATGTGAATGGTCTTTCGTAAAAGTTCGCCTTTCCATTTTTTCTGGTTACCGATCATGCATTTCCAGGTGCAGGATTGGGTAGTCTGGAAGGATATCTGGTAATCAGCAGGTTCATAAGGATCCAGACAGAAAATTTCAATCCTTGCTCCTGTCTCTTTCAGGAAATGAAGACGTGCGCGGATAACTTTTGTATTGTTGAAAACCAGAAGGCTATTGGGGGGTAAGTACTTAGGCAATTGCTGAAACTGTTCATCCACAATGTGTCCGTTCTTCCAGACCAGCAGTTTTGACTGGTCGCGTTCTTCCAGCGGATACTTGGCTATTTTATCATCAGGCAGTCTGTATGCATATTCGCTGGTGGAAATGGCATGTACCTGATCGAGTAGTTTATTTCTGTTTTCCATATATAGAGGGGGCAAAATTACAGTTTCCATGGCTTCTCTCAAAATATCTACCCATTTAAAACAATAAAATGCCCCAATGAAACAAGTGTTGGGCCAGCATTTAAAGGAGCCAGGAGGATTCATTCAGATTTGTTATACTTTCCTCATTTTCTGAAAATACCACTCCGATCGAGAGAGGATGGATTTACAGGATGGATGCCGGATACCTAAATTATTCGAAGATTATTTGAAGACTATTTGAAACCTAATCGAAGATTATTCGTACAAGATAGAAAGATCATCGAAAAGCCTTCGAATAATCTTCGAATAACCTTCGAATAATCTAAGTATTTGGAACCTCATTTAAAACTCAAACACCATGGCTGAAGTACAAGACATTTTTGGAAAGAAGGTGGTCGGTAAAGCTGGCCCTGTTTCGTTTTTCATCGCAAGGGGCAAAACCATCATGCGCAGCCTCCCTGGCAAAAGAACCGGTCCGCAGAGTCCCAACCAAGTGCGTAACCAGGAAAGGTTCAAGGCCATAGGCGCCTTTTGCAGCCCGTTTAAGGACGTAGTAATCCCTCAGATCTGGAACAGCCTGGCCACTACCTCGAGCGGCTACCACCTGTTCATGAAATCCAACAGCCCGGCCTTTGACATGGACGGGATCCTTTCAGATCCGATGAAAATCCGCCTGTCAATGGGAAAACTTCCCCTGCCCCAAGGGATGAAGGCCCACAGGACTTCGCAAGGTAGTACAAGCATCGCGGTGCAATGGGATAAGGATCCCAGCCTTGGGGGCTTGCCTGCCAGGGATCAGCTGATGGTCATCAGTTCGGCTGGTGGCAAGTTCTCGGAGATGAAGCCTACCGGCTTAACCCGGGCAGACCTGGCTGGTACATTTGAGCTGCCCCCACTGGCAGAGCCTGCCAGCCATGTGTACCTGTTTTTTCAATCCCTTGATCTGAGGTATTATTCGGAAAGTGTGTGTTGTGAGATTTGAGCAAAAGACGGTTTGGATCAGGACTCATGTAAACTTTGCATGACGATGCGTCCATCGATTGCTGACATGCAATCAGGACATCGGGTTATCTATGTAATGATGCGATTCCCATGTACTTTGTGGCCTTCAATCTAATATCTTTTTGTCTTTCATCCCTGCATCTTTTATCGTATTTTTGTATAAAATTATTCAAAATGATAAAAGCTGGAGACAAGGTAAAGTTTTTAAACGCTGTGGGCGGCGGTGTCGTGAAGTCGGTGATCAACAAAACCATGGTCAATGTGGAAGATTACGATGGATTTGAAGTTCCTACACTGATCAGCGAAGTTGTGGTGGTGGATGATGCCAACTCGATGAATGCTGAAAAGCGCCAGGCCAAGATCCGTGCCAATGAAAAGATGGAGGCTGCACCAGTCAAAAAGGAATTGCCCAAAACAGAGCCAAAATATGTGGCAGGAAAAGATACGCCTGACTGTTACATGGCTTTTGTGCCCCAGGATTCGAACAATCCGGTGGAAGGCGAAATGAAAGTTTACATGGTCAACGACAGCAATAATTTTGTGCTCTACAATTATAGCCACCTGAAGGATAAAAAATACAAAAGCGTTGAATCAGGGAAGATGAATCCCAACAGCAAGCGGTATCTTGAAAGTTTCAGCCGATTTGATCTCAATGAACTGCCTGAATTTCAGTTTCAATTGGTGTTTTTCAGGGAAGAATCTGTAAAACTTGAAACGCCTGTTGTGAAATCTCTGACGGTCAACCCGGTGAAGTTTTTCAGAATGAACAGCTATGCCAAGACACGCTTTTTTACCCAGAACGCCATTCTATTTCCTTTAACCGGGGCCGATATGGAAGCCGAAGTAGCCAAAATGACTGTCACTGACTTATCACAGATCGTCATCGCAAAGGAAGAACCCAAGGTAGTGGTGAAAAGGACAGTCTCCCCTGATCTGGTGGAGATTGACCTGCACATTCATGAATTGTTGGAGGATACACGGGGCTTAAGTCACCACGAGATGCTGGAAGTTCAGATGGGACGCTTCCGCAATGAACTGGAATCGGCCATCGCCAACGGAACCCGTCGCATCGTCTTTATCCACGGTGTAGGCAACGGAACCCTCAAACAGGAACTGCGCCAGGAACTGACCACCAAATACAAGAAATATTATTTTCAGGATGCCAGTTTCAAGGAATACGGATACGGAGCCACGATGGTGATTTTGCGAAACGCTTAAAAACAGTTTAAAGTTTAAGGTTTAAAGTTTAAAGTTACGCCCCCGATCGGCAGAAGCTGAACTTTAAACTTTAAACATGAAACTTTAAACTATACTTTTTCCCATCTTTGCAACGCAGAACGCTCTATCGCCTCTCGGGTAACTGGGAGAAGGAAAGTCCGGGCAACGCAGGGCACCATGCTTCTTAACAGGAAGGCGGGCGAAAGCTTGCAGTAAGGTAACAGAAAATGACCACCTGATTATGACTTGTCACAATTGGGAACGGGTGAAAAGGCGAGGTAAAAGCTCACCGGTGGTTGTGGCAACACAATCAGCCGTACTTCTGATGGGTTGCAAAGCCAAATATATCATGATTTTCCGGTACGCCGGAATACAGAACGGCCCGTTTTGATTCTTTGGAAGTCGTGAGGGGTAGGCTGCTAGATCGGGTTAGTGATAACCCGGGTAGATAAATGATAGGGGACCCTTTCGGGGGTCACAGAACCCGGCTTACAGGTCTGCGTATTTTATTAAAGAAGGCGATCGTCTAAGGATGATCGCCTTCTTTTGTTTTGTGATTTTTACTCAAAGTTTAATTGAAAGTTCTAAATGCCCCCCAAGGCCAATTTCTACAATTTTTTGAAGGGTCGAAATCCGAACTTCCTTGATGTTGTTTTCTATTTTTGAAATATAGGATTTTGTAGTTCCTACTTTTATTGCCAATTCTTCTTGTGTCATTCCTTTTTCAAGCCTGGCCTGTTGAATTAAAACTCCCATCTTGAAGTTCTCATATCCAGCCTCCAATTCATCTCGTTTTTTTGTTCCGGGTTTACCGTAGTTTTTATCTTTAAATTCCTCCAAGGTCATGGTGTCCTTATTTTGCTTTTTATCCATCGATCAAAGTTAAGAATGTTTCACTAAAGTACAGCACTGTATTTTGCAATTGACTTCCTGTCATGAAGATTAATTTCTTATTTTTGATGCGTTGCAGCAATGCAATTCATTTGACAATGATAGCTGCCGGCAATGGAGACGCACCAAAGCCGACAGCTTATTTTTATTTATTAAATCAGAATGATTATTATTTAATATCCATAGGTGTTAACCTAATCCTAGACCATAATTTTCCTTCACTGTTGGTTCCTTTTTCTTCATGAAAGGAGGAGTAATTAACTTTTGGATTCCCATTTGATTTTAATATATCCTTAATTTTATTGACACGTTCATCTATTTTTCCTTCTTCAATCCAAATATCATACTGTAGTTTTGGATTCTTTTTCAATTCTGAATTTTCCTTATCCCCCAATTCATTAATAGAAATAGGAAAAGAATTATAGGTGATTGAACCATTATTGTTTATTTTAATAATATGCCTATCTTTATTGGGAGGTGGGGGTGAAGGTGCAATAATCTTCTCTGCTTTATCAGAAGGGTTAGGATAAAGTACGAAATTAATCGGCACAGTATAAGAGACACTTACTGGCACTCCCTTTTCTTTCCCTGGAATCCAATTAGGCATTAGCCGTATCACTCTTAATGCTTCTGCATCCAAAGTAGGATCTACACTTTTTACAACCTTGGCATTCAGGATTCTTCCTTCCTTATCGACAATGAAATTTACAAACACTTTGCCCTGAATGCCTTTTGCCGTAGCTTCTTTTGGGTAATGAATGGAATCTCTAAGGTACTTTCTTAGCGCCTTTTCTCCACCAGAGAATTCTGGCAATACTTCAACAATGTTGTAAACTTTCTCTTTTTGTTGAGTCGTTGTGTCCTTTGAAGCCGTTTTTCCCTGTTCCAGAAAGGTCTTATTGGATTGACTCTCTGGAGGTACATTTTCACCCGTTCTGCCGAAAGCCATCAGCAACAGAGCAAGCAGGGGAAGAAAGGTCGCCACCTTCCAAGTCCAGGCTTTACTGGTTTTTTGTTTGTTCATCATAGTAATACGATTTTTAATTTGACAATGGTTAAAACTGTTTGCCAGTGCGAACTTTTGATGGCCCACACCTTTTTCAATGATTAAAAGTTGATATTTGGTTGCATCGATGCCTTTGGTTAAAGTATGCTGATCGGCCTGGTATTCATGGATGGCCTTTAAATCCTGAATCAGCCAGTATATGATTGGATTGAACCAATGGATCATTTTTGCCATTTCAAGCAACATAAGGTCGTAAAAATGCCCTAGCCGGATATGCTGCTGCTCATGGGCCAGGATTGTGGTGCCATGCACATTGTAATCTACCCGGGAAATAAAGATTATATTGCAAAAGGAAAAAGCAGGAATGTCTTTTTCAATGATCAACAGCTTAAAGCCTTCTATTTGCTGAACTTTTGCTTTGCGGAAAAGAAGCAACAACGTTATAAGTCCATGGATCAAAATAAGCAGTGAGATCAGCATCCCGGATAGATATAAGTATCCGATCAATTGCACAACAGGAAAAGGTCTTTCAGGCTTTTCTGCTATCACATTTACAGGTCCATTAATCTGTGGAGGATCTGCCACAACAGGAAATTCTGGAAGCTGATTTTCATTTACAGGAAATGCAGGCATCAGTTTCTCCTGCATGTCAGACTGAATGACCTGGGGCAGGTGAACCAATGGTATCAAGGTTGAACAGATCACAATAACCAATAACATCAATCTGTTAAGGGCAAAGAAAACATCCTTGCGCATTATCGACCTGAAAGCCAGATAGAGCAGGCTGAGGCAGAGCGTAGACTTTAAAATATAAGGTAGCAGGTCATTCATCTTTATAATCTTTATTGTTTGTGGAATTAGCGGACTCTGCCTGCCGTATCAATTCTTTGATCTCTTCCAAAGAAATTTTCTCTTCCTGCACAAACATCGAGACTACCGATGCATAGGATTTGTTGAAATACTTGCCCACCATCTTTTTAAGTGTGTTCTTGCTGAATTCCTCCCTTGAGATGATGGCAAAATAGCGGTGCGTATTTCCAAACTGCTCATGATCCAAGAATCTTTTTTCCTCCAACCCGCGCACGATGGTTGAAATGGTGTTGTAATGAGGTTTTGGATCAGCCAGTAGCTCAATAATATCCTTGACAAACACAGAGCCCTTTTCCCAAAAGAGTTCCATGATTTCTTCTTCGCGGTTGGTAAGATGTTTCATATATTTAATTCTTTGAACAAATGTAACTAAATAATTTAGTTTTGCAACTATATTATATAGTTTTATTACTAAAAATATTAGTTGAAGGGAAAAAGTGACTAAAGTGAACTAATGTAAAAAAGTGCCAAAGCCGTAAATTCTTACGTTCTTTGGCACTTTTTTACTTTAAGTACTTTAGTTCACTTTAGACACTCTAGCTCACTTTAGTCACTTTTTACTTGAAAAATAGGGGTACAAATAATTTAAGCCTTCTGTGGAGACTGCAAAATCCTGTTCTCCGCTGGCCCCCGAAAATGTGGCCAGGAGATATCCGCCCTCTACTTTTTTGATGGCTCCGCCTTGCCAGCCAAATTCACCAGTTAAGGGTTTACGCACTCCGCTTCCGCTGTCTTTGAATGTATCGGCCATTTCAGCAGCCTTGGTATAGGCCACTCCAAGGGTATTTGAATCTTTGTTGGTAAAGAAGCCGATTACTTTCATCTTCGAAATCCAGCCTTCGGTTTTTTCTCCAGGAACAAAGGCTACTACAGCCGTTCCATTGATCTTTAACTTATGGGCAGTTTCTTCCATCACCGCTAAGGCCTTGTCAGCCTGCGCAATGAATGTTTTCTCAGCCTTGTTGACTTTCATGGATTTGGCTTTGTGCGCCTTTGAAGCATCGCTCTGAGCCATGGTTGAAAAATACAGGCCTGAAGCAAAGACCAGCACCATCATTAAGAAGATTTTTTTCATGTCAGTAAGTTGGTTTAAGTTATGATACTGTAAAAATAACCAAAATTTTAATTATTGACCCTTCTGCATGAGATAGTTATTCTTTAAAAAGTAAATTGATCAGATCGACTCCTATTTAGGCTTTCATCAATGGGAAGATACTTCTTCCAAGTTTTGATCACTGGAAGAATTGACTGAATTATGATTCTGTTTGAAGTCTGGGGGTCTCGCTTTTGATAGGATATTTGAATAACATTAACCAGGAGACCAATAAATTGAATCCAAAAAGAATGAATCCTCCAAAAATCAATTCTTGGGCATTGGTATTGAACCTTGGAATTTCATTCAAGCCGGATGTAAATGCATAAAGTGCAAAAAGATTGCCTATCAGAAATAAACTCGCGATGATATGTCCAAGGGTTCTGTTTTTAAAAATAATCTGAAGTGATAAAATGACCATTGGTACAATAGCAATCGGTTTGAGGGAAATCGGTAGGGAATAGGCAGCAAGTATTGAAAGTATAATTAGGTAGTATTCAGGTAATTGTAAGATAAAGTGTTTGTGCTTTTTCATTGATCAATCAAATAATTCGTTAATAATTTACTCTTTAAGAGTTACTATTTATACGTTAACGAATATCCGAATAGTATGCCATTCACTTTTTTTAACCTTTCAATCTGAATGTGGGGATGTGTGATGAGGGTTTTAAATATCAACCCATAATAGTTTTTTTTTAATAACGAGAGTTCGAATTAAGCGTAAAGCAAAGCGAATACTTTCATAATTCTATTTTCTTGGTTTTCATTTTATTTGGCTTAAATTTCATGTAGCTTCTCAACAATGTCAAGTTTGATTAACTCCCAGTATTTATTTTTCAGACACAGGGGATCAAAATCTACATCTGCACCTTCAAACTGGGTGAAGTTTTTAAGTATTTCATTAGAATCGTGTGAATAAGGATAGCGCTCTTTGTGAAGTCCTATCATTTGGCTGATTTTGTATTTCTCCATAAGTTCATGGATATCCCAAAAATCCTTTTTACGCCCACCTCTTGATATTACATCGATCTTCATTGCAGCAATTTCTTCAAGAGTAGCCAATCGAATTGAATCAATTAATAATATGGGACGGATAAATTGATCGGTATAAAATAAATCAAGTTTAACACATTGTAATGCTGATTCACCAATAAAATATGATTTACCAAAGCCGATTGGTTCGATATCCAGTGTATCTACATATTTGAAGTTTTTTCTTAAGTACAAATCAATGCGTGGAAAATCAATGGTTCCATATTCCGTATCCGAGAACAAGTCTATGTCTATGGATTTTCGATGTCCTAACTGAAGACTTAGGGAAGTACCACCTACCAGTCTGAACAATTTTAGTTCATCTGTTTCCATTAATTTTATTAGTGTTTCATGAAGAAATGGAGAAACGGTATTGTAATAAAGTTTTTCTATCATTTGCTTCATTAACTGGCCATTATAAACCTTCGTTTGTTTTCAATTGCTGATGGTAATAATCTTTGCGTATTCTCCAAAGACGATAATACGACTTCTTTACCATAAAACTGAATAATTTCCTGGATTTCCTGTTCATTGCCTCGTTCAAAAATCCGTGTGATAATAGACACCTTGTTTTTAAGCCAGTCAATAGTTGCCATATCTGTATCCCAGAAGATGATGGGACGTATTTTTGATAAATCCGGGTGGTTATTTCCAACTTGTTTTTTCTTTTCCTGTTCAATGTCAAAATAAACCTGTAGAATCATTAGGTAGCCTTCTTCCCAGCCCAGCGCTTTTTCTATTTTAAGTGACAAGGCAGGATTCATCCTTCGTTTCCCTTTCAGGATGGCCCCCAGTGTTTGAGGAAATTCATTGATCGCCATAGCAAATTTGACTTTTGACAATTTCTGCTTTTTAAATTCCCGATCAAGAATTAATCCAGGATGAATTCCTTTTATGAAAGCAAGATTATTTTCCATTAGATTTTCTATTTCATACAAAGGTAATAAAAATAAACAGCTTTGTTTATATTTATTAAGACACAAAGGTTTCGGAATGCTACTATTTTTTCCTGCTTCAAGCTCCATGCCCCAGCCCTATATCTCCATCAACCCCCTTACCTGCTCACAATATCCTCTCCCAGAAAGCAGTTTGCTTTGATTGCTATCGTCCATCTTCACTACATAACGGCTGCTGAAATGCTTGTTGATTTCACGGATACGTGAGACATTTACCAACAGCGAACGGTGGATGCGAAGGAAAGATTCGCCCAGCTTTTCTTCCAGGCTTTTAAGGGGAAAATCGCAGAGATAGGTCTTTCCGTCCTTGGTGAAGATGTTGACATATTTTTCTTCGGCTGAGAAGTAGCAGACATCTTCAATGCGTACAAACAGCATCCGGTCGCCCAGTTTGACAGGGATGCTGGTGATTTCCTTCTTCGGAGTCTGGCCGATGTAGTTTTTAATGATGCGCAGCAATTCCTGCTTGTCGGAATTGTGCTTCAGGGTGTCGAGCTTGTCAATGGACTTCTGAATACGTTCAGCCTTCACAGGTTTGACGATGTAGTCGATGCTGTTGGTCTCAAAAGCCTGGAGGGCAAACTCATCATAGGCGGTGCAAAAAACCACCACCGGTGAATGGCTGGTTTGCTGCAGCACTTCAAACCCATTGAGTCCAGGCATCTGGATGTCCAGGAACACGAGATCAGGTTTCAACCTATCGATCATTTCAAGGCACTCCAGTCCGTTCTGGGCTTCACCAATCAGTTCTACCTTGTCGGCATGTTCCCCCAGTAGTTTCTTCAGGCGGTCACGCGCTGGCTGCTCATCGTCGGCTATCAGGGTGCGGTATTTGGAGGCTGTGGGGCTCATTTTTGCAGATTATAGTTAGGACTATATTTGGGCAGGTAATGCGGTAGTTCATATCTGAAATTGTGCATTTGAAAATTATTACTCAACACATTTCCTTGCTGATCAATGACTGTATAGTGCGGAATTCCATTGAATTTGAACAGCTGGCGCAAATGATTGTAATCATCGACCGATAGCCGATAGATGTTTTTCATCCCTTGTTCTTTTACGAATTTGGTGTAATCCGCCAAAGGTGAACTGCGTTCATCGGTAATAAAAATGAAATCAAAATCCTTGTTGTCCGCGTATTTCTCCCGGTTGGACTTCATGCTTTGAATGCCACTAACGCAGGGTCCACAGGTAGTGGCCCAAAAGTCGATGAACAGGATCTTCCCCTTGTAGGGATCAATTATCTTTTTGAAAATATCAGTTGCAGGACCTTTGGGAAGAGTATAGGCCGTAGTTTTGTCTTCAGGGAATGATTTCTTATACAGAAGGTTACCTGTTTCAATCAGATAAGGATTTGTTATTCCCGTTTTCAGATGGCTCCAAAATTCATTGGCTGTTTCACTTGAGAATGTTTCGAAGACAAAATTAAGTGATCTGACTTTGGTGATTTCATAGACCAGGCTGGGTTCCAATCCAAGGTCACTGCGCAATACCGAATCTTTTAAGTGCCAACTGTCTTCCGTATTTTTTGCCATTGCTAATTTTGATAAAGGGGAAATGTACTTTTCAACATAAGCAGTCACCTGGTCTTTGTGTTTCTCTGTGAAGTTCTTAATTAGTTCTTTTTTGGTTTCTAATATTCGTTTTTCATCTTCTGTTTTATCTTCTTTACTCAACAAACTGGCTACCTCTTTGTCTTCTGCTGAAATCTCCACTCCTGATTCCAGAATGAAGGTAAAAAAATCTTTTTTAGGTTTTATATTTTTTAAATTGGTTCTAGGAATTGCACGACTCAAAGGTTCACAATATTCAAAGCGGTTTATGAAAGTTCCAAATTCACTTGAAACCAATAGGCCATTGTCATTCATCGGTATGTCCTTCAGAAAATCATAATAGGCCAATGTTACCGGTATTTTGAGTACTTGGTTGGCGGTGTCCTTGCTTGCCTTGTATCTCCTGTTCATCACAAAATCAAACAGATGGTCTGCACTTTCCAGCAAGGTTTTGTTTCGGGCAATGCTTGCTGCCTGAGGGCTTAAATTATTGCTCTTGATATAGTCTTCTACTTTTTGCTGATTGGTTTTAAGCAACAACAATTGTTCGATTTTGAATTCTTCGGGAGCCATTGTTCCCATTTTTGTCTGGAACAAATTATAATCGAACGGGTCTGGAGTAAAACCAGCCAGGTCGGTGTTTACTTTTGCCAACGGTCCCTGGTAAATGACATTTTTGAATTGGTACCGAATGTTGCGCATCCGGTCAGCGATCAGAAATTCCTCCCAATCGACAATCATAGAGAGTGTTTGACCAGGCTCCAAATAAAAGGGGATGTTTACGTTATTGAAATTCAAGCTCGAACATTTGGGAAACTCATAAGGCAAATCAGCTTCGAAACGACCATCAGGATGAATTTGAACAACTGTTGGATAATCTTCCCTTGTCAGATCATTGGTGGTGTAAACAAGACCAGTGGTAAACCCAAGGCGTGTATCATATCCTTTGATGTATCCAATCAACCTGGCCGTTCCTTGGGTAAAAAACTTTGGGGAATTGAAATCCATGGGAGCGTTGCGCTTCACTTTCGCAAGCGATTCCTTTAGCCATTTTGAAACAGCTGCCGGCACTACCGGCATTTCGTGTTTTCCCGCCTTACTCTGATCAAGTGAAATACCAAAGACGGCATCCGCGTAATCAATTTTCTGAACCCCTTTATCCAAAGGAGGATAGATTAAAACGATTGTACTGTCACCCGAACCTTTCATCCAGGTCTGTTGGTCCAGCTCAGCTCCCTCGATACCTGTAATCTCATATATTTTACCCGTTTTCGGATCACGGATCACATCCTCCTTTTTTGTAAACGATATCCACCAATAAGGAACAAAAGTGCTGTGGATCGTTAACCTGGTTTCGGTATCACTCAGTTCAATTTTGACCACGTTGGAAATACCGCTTCCTTTTACTTCATAGGCAGGATCAACAATCACTTTTGGATTCGTTGAATTGGTTTGTGAATAAGCAAAAACCGAACAGATAAGTACAAGGGCGAAAAGCAAAATACGTTTCATGGGTGCCGTTTAAAAGGTTGATGGTTTGAATGGTTAAGGCATTTTATAATTATATACAATTATACTCATTTTGATTTGAAATAACTAATAATTAGAGAAGTTTAACTAAAAGATTAATTCACAATTGGCAAGCAAATTTCTATCATTTTCTCCTCTCCATTCTGCCAGTTGATCGTAGCTTTAGCTCCATAGAGCAAGGCAATTCTCTCTTGCGTATTCTGGATGCCAAAACCTGTAAGAGGGCCATCAGGGAAAGCGGGTCCATTGTCATAGACACGTATTTTCAGTTGGCTGCCAGATTTACTCACAACTATTCGGATCAGCCCATTTTGGGTGATTTGAGACAAGCCATGTTTGATGGCATTCTCGACCAATGGCTGAATCAACAGTTGCGGAATTTGGATGTCCAACAATTCATCGGGGCAGTTGATCTCAAAACTTAAGCGATCGCCAAAGCGCACCTTTTCGATTTCAAGGTAAGTGCGGGTGGCATTCAGTTCTTCCGCCAGGGTGTTCAATTGTTTCTGCTCGCGGTTGATGGCATATTTAAAGAAGTCGGACAGTGACAGGGCCATCTGCTCGGTCTTGCGGCCATCGGTAGTCGCCAGGCTGGCAATCGAATTCAGGGCATTGTATAAGAAATGGGGATTGATCTTGGCACGCAGGGATTGGAGCTCGGCTTGTTTGTGAAGCTCACCCATTTGAGCCAATTCCACATCTTTTTGATTGATAATGCTTTTATACCGGTCATTTAAGAAAATGTAAAGACTCCGGGCAAGTGGAACAATTAGAATAGTTATAAGAAAAAAGTAATCATTCAGAGTTCTTTGATTTAATTCATCCAGTTGGGATGCGCTAACTTTATACCTAATTGAAAACAACATGCCTAATAAAGTTGTAAAATAGATGATTAATATTTTTGCTCCCCCTAAATTTCGATTTTTAAGGATCAGCTTTTCCAGAAGATAAATCAAATTTATGGAGACAAAAGCACTTAGAATTGCACTTAGGAGTTCCTTTAAATCCTTTAAAATGAATTGTAAATCCGATAAACTGAGACATATTAAAAATATACTGCCAATTCCAATGAGGTACAATCCCTGTTTATTGAATTCCTTCCAACTCCAATTGTGGGCTTTAAAACTTCCTTTGAGAATCAATCTTGTCAATAAAATTACAGGGATCAATAATCCTAATAGAAAAAAAATGAAGTCTAATTCCTTGTGATACATATGAATTAGATATAAACGGTAAGAAGATTGTTGGATGAATTGATTCTTAAACTGTTGATGAAAATCATCAGCATAAACTTTATTCAATATAAATGCATCAATAGGAGTGTAGGTAATGCTCTTAGGTTCATTTTCCTCAAAAACACAACCCTCAATTTCTAAACTATTGCTTTTGGATGTAGAAAAATCAACCAAGGACCTTGCCAAACGAAAGTATAAAGTTTTATTTCTCTCCTCTTTTGAAATGTTCTGAGGAATAACTATTTCAATATTTTGAGATTGAATTGAATTTCCTAATCTTGTTGAAGTAAAAACAAATTTAGAATTTGATTCAATGAAATTAATAATAAGATTTGCTTTTTTCGAAGTTAGATAGATTTTACGATTCGGAATGATCATTTTAAATTGGTCAATCAGTTCATTCATTATCACTGAATCAACGGCACTAACTTTTCCATCAAGTTGAATTGCAATATCGTCCCTGTATATGATGGGTTCTTTGGTTTTCCCTAAAAATTTATTGCCAATTAAACTCCATGAGCTTTTCTGCAATTCAGGAGGTAAATTCATGGCCAATTGAAAGGAGAAATCTGGCGCATAAAGCTTTTCAAGAATAAAAAAATCAAAAGGAGAAAAGGTAATTGATTTAAAATCTAACTCGTTATATACGCACCCCTTTAACTCCGCAATATGCTGTTTCTTCTCTTGTCCATTTAGGAAAGTCAATCCTTGAAACAATTGTGAATAAATGTATTGGGTTCTTTCATACTTACTTATATTCTTGGGAACAGGAAAATACAAACCAACACTTTGAATTTCGTGGGCCTTGAACATGTTGATATTTGCTGTATTTCGTTTTCCATCATTCAATCCCAAAATAAGATTTCCTGGAATATCCGATAGTTCAATTTTCAGCGTGGGGATTGCTTTTTGCAAATGGACAATCAAATTCTTTACAAATAATGAATCTTCGACGGTTATATCTCCCTTTAAATTAATGATGATATCCTGCTTAAAAGTATTGGGGAGGTAATCTTTAGACAACAAATTTTCATAAATAAACTTCCAGGCCAATTGTTGTTGGTCAGCATTCAATTCTTCACTATAGGAAATCTGAAAGCTAGTCAATACCAGCAGCAGTAAAATAATTCGTTTCATAGCCGATTGTTTAAAGGTTTGAGCAAAGGAAACCTTTCGGGACACAATTTAAGATAATAAACCGACAAGCTGCACTTTTGGTGGGATAAACTGCACGAAATAATCTTGCTATTTTAAAAGATTCGGTTCTCAGAACTATTTTTTTGCTTTTATACCCCCAGAAATTCGGGAAACCTTTTCGTCAATCAATTATTGTATCTACCAAAATCGATATATTGGAACTATATGATGTCAAAAATGTCAAAAATGCCAATTGGCACAATTGACATTTTTGGCATTAATGGCATTAATGGCATTAATGGCATTAATGAGCAAATACATGAAACGTCAACCATTTTTGCATGTTGCGCCTCTTTCAATTGGCTATTGGTTTGATTGATTCAATCTCTATAGTGTTTTTATCTTCTCAACGATCTCTGCATGTTTGTCGAGCATCTGCAGGCGGTAATACACATTCTTCAAAGATTCAAGGGTCATTTTATCGGTGCCGTTTAATTGAAGTGCCTTTTCCAAAAAGGGCAATGCTGTTTTGAATTCCACATCGGCTTTGCTCTTTTCACCATCATATTTCTGGGGCTCATTGCTGGGAACCGCATTGGCCACATCCACCTGCTTCACGCCACGGTTGTAATACACGATTCCAAGGTTGAAGTAGGCGTCCATATAATCTGGCTTCAGGTCGATGGCTTTTTCATAACATTTAACCGCCTCGTCAATATTTTGTAATTGTTCAAACAAGATGCCTCGTACAAAATGGAAAGTTTCATTGGAGGCTCCCTGTGAGATGGCCAGGTCTAAAAATTTCAAGGCATCATCCACCATATTCTTCTTACGGTAAATGTTGATGAGTTGAACCAGCATATCCGCATTGCCAGGATATTGTTTCAAGCCTTCCTGCATACTGTTGATAGCCCCGGTGGTATCCTTCTTGCTCAGGTAGCTGGCTGTTAACAGTTCATAAGTCCTAGCACCATTGTAGTTATAGGAGGCCGCTTTTTTGTACAGTTCAATGGCCCTGTCATAGTTGGAGGCATTTTGGGCTGCCAGGGCAGCGTTGAAAATGATCGTGGTGTCCACCGCGTTGGGCGAGTCTGCGCTGTAAATGGGATTGTTCTCGATAGCCATAATTTGCTCAAATGAGCTGAGCGCCTTGTTGTAATTGACCTCATTGAATGCTGTGATCGCCTGCGTGGAAAGATCATGGATCAGCAGCTGCATTTTGATTTTGAGCCCATTGGTGAACTTATTCTTGTCGTCCAGCTGAATGGCTTTCAGGTATGATTCATAAGCTGCAGTCAGCGGATCAGCATTCAATCTTCTGAAGTTTTCATCTTTCGAATTGAAAATAGCCTGGTAAATTTCACCACGTACTTCCCATGACCGTGGCCAGGAGATGGAGCTTTCAGTTTTTGGATTTCTTCCATCCAGCGCCTCTTCGATGGCAGTGAGGGCTTTGTCCAATTTGCCCTCTTCTTTGAAATTCGATGCAATGGCTACTTTTCCTTTTTGAGCGAAGAGGATTGGACATGAGGTCAATAAAATGATCAGCAGGGATATTTTCTTCATTGGTTAGTTGTGTTTAGAGATATGAAAATGGGGAATTTTGGGCAACAGTATTTTTAGTATACTAGATACTCCCAGGGTTTTCTGGGAGCATCTAGTAAAGTATAAGGCATTGATTATTGAATCGATTAATGTGTAACTATCAGCTGGCCTGAGAATTGATTGGTACCTGCCTTGGCCACAATAAAATAGGTTCCATTGGTGAGATGGCGAAATATCATGGTAAAGGTTGGACCGGTATGAAATTCCGTGCTGATCAATTTCCCATAATTGTCATAAACGCTGACTTCCAGTTTGCTGCTGTAATCAGAGTCTTTCAGGGTAATCATGGCCTTGTCCTTGGGTGGATTGGGAACAATGATCAATTCATGATTTTGGGCTGCCTGATTGACCGTTGGCTTTACTGCTGCTTTTTTCTCTGTAGCAGACTTGGAGGTGACCGTTGTAGTGGCAACACTCATAGAACCAATATATTGAGTGGAACCAACTTTGGTATAAATGGTAAAATAACCATTCATTCCCGCATGTGTTAAAATAAATGATGGACCGTTCTTTAATTCCTTTCTTACTAACTTTCCATCTTTGTCAAAAATACTTACTTCAAGCTCCCCAGTGTAATCAGAATTTTCAAGTGTAAATTTAATCTTGCCATTACCAGCAGATCCGTTATATATTAATTTATGGTTCTCTTTTGCCTGATCCTCCGGCTTAATGCCAGTCTGGTAGGAAACATGTAGTTTCTCTTTGACGTTATTCCAATCGGCTGGCAATTTAAAATTGATAGGCAATTCTAAGGCTACTGCAACATTTTCTCCATTTTGCTTCCCGGGATTCCATTTGGGCATCGAATTAACAATGCGCATGGCTTCCTGATCCAATGAAGTGTCAACGCCGCGGGAGATTTTTACATTGGTAATACTGCCGGTTTTGTCGACCACAAACTTTACATATACTTGTCCGTGAATGCCATTCTCCAAGGCAATCGTTGGGTACTTCATAGAGTTACTAAGATAGGCATTCATCGCTTCTTCTCCTCCGGGAAATGAAGGCATTTGTTCAACAAAGGTCATTATAGGGGCCTCGTTGTTGAGTACAAAATTGATCGGTACCGTATACGAAACAGCTACATTTTCGCCTTTCTGTTTTCCCGGGATCCAGGTGGGTAATAAATTGACTACCCTGAGAGCTTCCTGGTCAAGCAATGCATCAACTCCCCTGACTACCTTGGCATTGGTTACACTGCCGGTTTTGGTCACGACAAAATTAACATACACCTTTCCCTGGATGCCCTTTTGCATGGCTTCGGCTGGATATTTTACTGTAGAAGCAAGAAAATTTCTCAATGCGGTTTGGCCACCCGGAAATTCGGGCATCTCTTCTACCACCATGTAAACTTCGTTTTCGGCCGTTTTTGGAGCTTCTGTTTTTGCATTATTTAAAACAAAATTGATCGGCACGGTATAGGAAACCGACACATTTTCGCCTTTCTGTTTGCCAGGAGTCCATGTTGGTGATAAATTAACGACTCTGAGGGCTTCCTGGTCGAGCAATGGATCAACTCCCCTGACTACCTTGGCATTG
This sequence comes from Prolixibacteraceae bacterium, assembly GCA_036504555.1. GTDB lineage: Bacteria > Bacteroidota > Bacteroidia > Bacteroidales > Prolixibacteraceae > Aquipluma. Next base: position 26,805 of record DASXUZ010000229.1, read on the forward strand.
GAAATGGTGCCGGTATTGGTCACTACAAAATTGACATATACCTTTCCCTGGATGCCTTTTTGCGCTGCTTCGGCTGGATATTTTACTGTAGATGATAAAAATTTGCGCAATCCTTCCTCACCACCGGGAAAGGTGGGCATTTCTTCCACAACGGTATAGGGTTGGTCAGCAGGTTTTACCTCTGCTGTCTTTTTGCCTTCCAATGCAAAATTGATCGGGAGGGTGTATTCAACCGACACATTTTCGCCATTTTGTTGTCCCGGTTTCCAGGTTGGCAATAAATTGACCACCCTGAGCGCTTCCCGGTCAAGCGATGGATCAACACTCCTGACAACATGTGCATTACTGACAGTACCGGTTTCAGTGACCACAAACGAAACAATGACCTTGCCCTGAATGCCCTTTTCATAAGCAAGTGAGGGGTATTTTAACGTGGAAGCTAAAAAGTTTCGTAAGGCTATATCGCCTCCTAAAAACTCGGGCATTACTTCCACCTGCGTATAGACTTTGCTCTCTTTTTGAGTTTCGGTATCACGGGTTATCTGAACGTCAATGATCTCATTTTTGAAGTTAGTTCCTTTTTTCATCGTAAGTAGAATCACTCCGTTTTTTCCCTTTTCACCATACAGGGCGGTAGCTGATTCACCTTTTAAAACACTGATGGATTCAATGCTTTCAGGTGGAATATTATTGATATTGATAAGATCGGTAATCACACCATCTTTGACATAGAGGGGCTGCCCTTTAGAGCCATCTGAATTCATGAATTTCAATGGGGAGTTGGTCTGGATTTTAAATGTTTCTGTTCCCGAAGTCACGGTTGCTTCACCCATTGCGATGACGATAGGTTTCAAGGAAATCAGCATCTCCTGATCGAAATTTGGTGCAACTTTTTGACTTTCAAACCCGACGTAAGTAATAAAGAGGGGAGTGTCATCTGTCAGTTCAAGTTTAAATTGACCGTTTGCGTTGGTTACGGTTCCGATGTTTTTTCCCGCTACGAAAAGGTTGGCTCCCTTCAATGGGATTCCGTCGGCATTTACAACTTTCCCTGTGACGGTTTTTATGTCCTGTGCAGCATTGATTGAATTGTTATCTGCCTGTGTATATTTGTATTCCGGTGTCGCAAAGGCATAGAAAACGCCTGCCATGAGCGGCAGAACCAATAATAGTTTGAGTTTTCTGATGGGTGAATATATGGTCTGTTTCATCATGTTGAATCTTTTTTTGTTGAGTGAATAGCTGAATGAATTGGCCAGCGTTATCACAGGCCCGCCAAACATCTGGTTCAGAAGTGCTGCACGGTAAATACCGGGATTGGAGCTACGCTGCAGCGCCCGCTCATCGGCCAGGTATTCATGGTTTTGTCGGATGAACCGGCCATAGAGCCAGCTAAGGGGATTAAACCATTGAAGGGTGCACAGGAGTTCGAACAGCAGTAAATCGATCCAATGCTGTTGCCTGACGTGCTCCATTTCGTGGTTCACGATCTCGTTTGTTTCGGTGTCGCAGGTTGAAGGATTGACAAATACAAACGAGAAGAATGAAAACGATGCGGGGTATTCAGCAGTACGGATCAATTTGGCTGATCGGTAGGGAAGGATTTCTGATTTTTGGATCACCCTGATCACAGCAGTTGTTTGTCGGGTGACTCGAAAGAGCAGGTATAGAGCGCCTGCCATGTAAATATACAACAGGATTGCCTGTGTGGGAAACGGTTCAGGGATGTCCGCAATGCCAACCATCTGGAGGTCTGAAACCTCGATGGTAGGAGCTGCAGGCAGCAGCACCGTATAATGCCATGTAAAAAGGGGAAAGACAATGGAAACCAAGATTCCTGCCACCAGGTAGATCCTGTTCAGGAGAAAGAAACGTTCGTTTCTTAGAAAAAGCAGATAAACCAGGGCGAAACCTGTCAACCAAACGGTCGACTTGATCAGGTATGAGGCAAATGCTTCCATTGTTGTGTTTTTTTTTATTTCTTCCCTAACTCTTTTTTTGTTTCTTCCATCAATTGTTCCAGGTCCTGAATGGTCAGGTCTTTTTCGCGGGCAAAGAAGGATGCCATGGCGGGGAACGAATTGTTGAAGTAGCTTTTCATCAGTCCAAAAAGCTGTGTTTTTGAATAATCTTCCTTGGTGACCAAAGGATAGTAAACATGCACGTTTCCGTAGGTTCTGTGGGCAACGAATTCCTTCTTTTCAAGGATCCGCAGGACTGTTGAGACGGTATTGCGCACAGGTTTGGGTTCGTCGAAGCGGTCGCGGATGTCCTTGACCAGTCCTTCGCCCATTTCCCATAAATGTTGCATGACCTGTTCTTCAGCTTTAGTGAGTTGCATATCAATAGTTTTAATAACAATATCAGATCAAAAATTATACCATAATTACTTATGGTTTAATAAAAATACAAAAATGTTTTGCCTTTTTGAAACAATCTAATCAGGCGCTTCCATTTTTCAAGTAGGGTACTTTTTGTCAATCCTTCAGTGCAAATATACGACTATAAATATAGTCATGCAAATATTTTGGCAATTATTTGACTAAAAAAGTAGTCGGTAGAATAATTAGCATGTATTTTGGGGCTTGGAGCTTGGGGTAGAGGTCTCAATGTGAATGGTAAGTGTTTGTAAATGAGGGTTAAGGTAAAAGTTAAAAGTGATGGTGATTTCTTGAAAATGTAAATTACATGCATGGACAGAATAAATCATCAATTTAAATTTGTATTTTTGATTCAAAGAATTAATTAGATATGAGCATAGTAAAGGGAAAGAGAATAGTAAATAGTTATTTCAGATTGATGAGAAACTGGGATAATGAAGCTAAAAAGGATATGATCATTAAACTTACTTCATCAATTGAGGATAAGCCAAAGGATCGCTTCGACTTTTCTTCATGTTTTGGCGCATGGCAAGACGACAGAAGCGCAGACGAGATCATAGAGGAAATTCGTTCTGACCGTGTTAACAAAGAATCATAACCATCGTCTAAAACTAAGCACCATAGGATTTTAACTCCTTTATCCAAAATTTTGATAATGTAAAAAATGCAATAGTCACATTCCGATCTTCAATTTTCTCACCTTCTCATTTTCTCACCCTCTCGTTTTTCCTTTCTCCCTTTTCCCATCTCCTGACTTCTGCTTCGTGCCCCTACTTCCCCTTCCTCCAATATTGCATGGGATTGATAGAAGAGGACAAACCTTTGTTCACAAACTTGACATCAGCAATGGAGTAAAATGCATGGGGATTGTAGGTGCGGATGATCTCATCCACTTTGGCCAGTTCGTTGCGTTTGATGATCGAATAAATGATCGAGACTTCCTCCATGGCACCATGGGCTTCCTGGTGAGTGATGCCATAGCCTTCGCCCTTGAGCTTTTGAATCAACAGGTAAGCATCGGTACGGGTAATAATCTGAAGCTGAACAATGCCAACGGCCAGCTTTTCCTCGATGATCATTCCGATGTAGTTGCCCGTTGCAAATCCTGCCCCGTAGGCGATATAGCAAACCCAGTTGTCGAGGTGCTTGATAATCTGGCTGATGGCGATCAACCAAATCAATACTTCAAAGAATCCCAGGATAGGAGCGATTGCCTTCTCTCCCTTGGCCACCATCACAATGCGGACCGTTCCGATGGAAACGTCCATGATACGTGCCAGGAAAATGAGGATGGGCAGCACCACATACATAAAAAGACCACTATCGAAGTATGAGTTCATCTCGTTCATTGTTCATTCAATTATAATAATTCAGTCGGAAAACAGACAATCAAAAACTAGAAGTACTGATTATATCTACGATGATAATTTTAAGGTGAGATCAAAAATGCTTCTGCCTGATTTTTTATATTTAATGCCTCCTGGAAATATCGTTCTGCTTCCACCATGGTGGGTTTGCCATGGGGCATCAATCCCAGATCTGTGGGGTATCTTGAATCAATGTACAGTCGGTCTAATTCAGATATTATGAGTTCATTTACAGGAAATGGAATTAGTTTTTCGATTCGAATAAGCAATGTCTGAAGATTATGCGTTTTTAAAAATGAAAGACCACATTCCTCCACAATGGCTTTTAAAGTCTTCTCGATTGCTTGTTGAGAATGGAATGCCACGATGTTTGTCAGAATAGGATCTCCAATAATATTTTCGATGGTTTTAATATCATCATTTGCCGCATTCAGCCAATCTTTAGTTAGTTGCTTCATATACCACTTTCCCTTTACGATTGATTTCTTCAGTAAAAATACTTCCTGATTCAAGAAGCTTGTGGTACATTAGTTTGGTATAAACCAATAAATCGATGGGAATAATCGCTCTGAATTGCCTGATTTTGCTATTGTATTTGTGATGCAATTCCATTTTTTCGCGATTGGTGGCAGGCATGTAATCATCGGTAGTAACAACAATAATATCTAAGTCGCTATCTTCATTAGGTTTGCCATAAGCATAAGATCCAAAAAGAATAATCTTATCCACACCTTCGTCTTTTAATGTATCAGTAATACTATTGATAATGAGTAGTTTTTCATTGTCAATAGTATTACTAATTGGATTGAGATTTTGCTTTAGCTCTGTTGTGTTCATTTTATTTAGCCCTTTCCTTTTTACAAAAATACGAATTAAAACGAAATACAGTGAAGCCTGAATTGTGGGGTGATTGGGCTTGAAGAATTGGGGCGTAGAAATTTTAGATATCCTTAAAAGTATCGCCCTGGCTGACATCGCCTGTTTCCATGCCTTTTTGCAGCCAGCTTTTGCGCTGTGCAGCCGTACCATGGGTGAATGAATCGGGTGAAATATGGCCTTGCTGCGCCTGCTGGAGCTTGTCGTCGCCCACTGCAGCGGCTGCGTTGAGGGCTTCTTCAATATCGCCTTTTTCGAGGAAGTTCTTCATTCGTTGTGCATGGTAGACCCACACCCCGGCCAGAAAATCAGCCTGCAGTTCAGTCCTGACACTGATGGCGTTGATTTGCGATTCACTGGCACCCGAAGCCCTTATCTTGTCTAGCTTATCAATGGTACCCAAGAGTTTCTGCACATGGTGCCCTACTTCGTGGGCAATGATATAGGCAACGGCAAAATCGCCTTGCGCGCCCAGCTTCTGCTGTAAATATTGAAGGTAATCAAGATCGATGTATACCCTTTCATCCGAGGGACAATAGAAGGGTCCTGTCGCTGCCTGTGCGTTTCCACAGGCGGAGCGGATGGAGGAATTAAAAAGCACCAGGGTTGGCTCACGGTAAGTTTCACCAGATTCCTTGAAGAGCTTGTTCCACACATCTTCGGTATCGGCAAAAACAACCTTTACAAATTCACCCATTTCATCTTGCCCGGCAACAGGGGCTTGAGTATTCGAACTTTGCTCAGTAGTGGTAAGATTTTGTAGTACCGACATCGGGTTTCCCCCCAGCAGCCATACAATCAGCGCGATGACAGCGGTTCCGATGATACCTCCCCTGAACCCAAATCCAGAGCCACCACGACCACGGAAATCTTCCACATTGGAGCTTTGTCTTCTTCCTTTGAATAACATGGTTCAAGTATTAGATTTGAAATTCGAAATACTCTATAAATATAAGAAGAATTTTGAAATTGAGCCCACTTAAAGGAGTTCAAAGTTTCAAGTTCAAAGTTCAAAGTTGCGTTCCGATCGGCACGTAACTTTAAACTTTAAACTTTGAACTTTAAAACTCAGAGGTAAAATGGAACTTGATATTTTTAAATTCGCTTTGCGCCATGTCCAGGATGAATTGTGAATCAGCCATGAAAACATCGCGGCCACGTTTGTCCGTGGCCATTTTCTGGTGCTTGCGGTTCTTGAATTCATCCAGGGCTTTGGGGTTGTCGCTTTGAATCCAGCAAGCCTTGTACATCTGCATGGGTTCAAACCGGCACTTGGCATTGTACTCATGTTCGAGCCGGTATTGAATAACTTCAAACTGAAGCTGGCCAACTGTTCCAATGATTCGGCGTCCGTTAAACTGGCTGGTAAACAACTGGGCAACACCTTCGTCCATCAACTGATCGACGCCCTTGTTCAGCTGCTTGGTTTTCATCGGGTCTGCATTTTCGACATACTTGAACAGTTCTGGTGAAAAGCTCGGCAGTCCTTTGTAGTGGATATTTTCGCCTTCGGTGAGGGTATCACCAATGATTAAAGTACCGTTGTCGGGAACCCCCACGATGTCGCCGGGAAATGCTTCTTCGATGATTTCCTTCTGGGAGGCCATGAAGGCTGTGGGGCTCGAAATGCGAAATGTTTTGCCTGTACGGACATTTTTGTACATGCTGTTGCGCTCAAACTTGCCCGAGCATACCTTTACAAATGCAATACGGCTGCGGTGATTGGGATCAATGTTGGCGTGAATCTTAAATATAAAGCCGCTGAATTTATCGTCCTCAGGGTTGATGATGCGTTCTTCAGACTGAATGGAACGTGGCCAGGGTGCAATTTTCACAAAAGCATCGAGCAATTCCTGGACCCCAAAGTTGTAGAGGGCGCTTCCAAAAAATACAGGGGCCAGGTTCCCGGCAAGGTATTCATCATGATCGAAGGGAGGGTAACCCCCATAGACGAGCTCCAGATCGTCGCGCAATGTTTTGGCATCGCCCTTGATATATTTTTCCAATTCAGGACTGTTGAGGTCATTGAATGCAATGCTGGGTTCGATGGACTGTACACTGGCCTTGAACAGGTTCAGGCTTTTGTTGTATATGTTGTAAACGCCTTTAAATTCAGGGCCATTGTTGATGGGCCAGCTTAAAGGGTTGATGCTGATTTGCAATTGGCGTTCAATGTCGTCTAGTAATTCAAAGGTATCCTTGGTGGGGCGGTCGAGTTTGTTGATAAACACAATGACGGGTGTTTTACGCATCCGGCATACATTCATCAGCTTTTCAGTTTGAGGTTCCACCCCCTTGGCAGCATCAATGACAATGATGACGCTGTCGACAGCCGTCAGGGTGCGAAAGGTATCTTCCTGGAAATCCTGGTGACCGGGGGTATCTAGAATGTTGACCTTGTAACCGTCGTATTCAAATCCCATGACCGAGGTAGCCACCGAAATTCCGCGTTGGCGTTCAATTTCCATAAAGTCGGAGGTGGCCCCTTTCTTGATCTTGTTGCTCTTCACGGCACCAGCCACATGAATGGCCCCTCCAAAGAGCAGCAGCTTTTCGGTCAGGGTTGTTTTTCCCGCATCTGGGTGACTTACAATGGCAAAGGTTCTTCTTCTACGTATTTCTGTCTGATTACTCATTTACATCCTTTTTTTGAAGCTGCAAAAATAGGATTTTATCTGATAGGAATTGAAGGATTGGATGGTTGAATAGTTGAATGGCTGAATGGCTAGTTGGTTAGATGGCTGAATGGTTGGATGGTTGAATAGTTGAATGGCTGAATGGCTAGTTGGTTAGATGGTTAAATAATTAATGGTTAGATGGTTATAAGGTTGAAAGGTTAAATGGATAACAATTTAATATTTATCATTCAACCAACCAACCAACCAACCAACCAACCAACCAACCAACCAACCAACCAACCAACCAACCAACCAACCAACCAAACATCCAACCATCCAACCATTCAACCATCCAACAATATCTTAAATCATCCTACTTCTGCATCCTGACCGATGATTTGATGGCCTTCGAGATGGTTAACCAGTATTTGCGATAAAACTCCCGATCGCTTTCTGAAAGGATCTCGAAATAGGATTTGGCCACATCAGTGGGAGCGAACTTCAACTTTTCTTCATCCCTGTAAAGGTTGGGTACTTCGGGATGAAACTGTACGGCAAATACATTGGGGTACAAGCGATGCTGAATCCCTTCAATAATTTGCCCATCCATGGAGGTGGCAGTCACGATCAGGTCTTTGCCAAGCTCATCAATGGCCTGGTGATGACTGCTCAGTACCCGTGGGTTGATCCCTTTGTCAGCTTTTACCCTTTCAATAAAAAATGGATGGGCTGTAAATTGAATGGGGTGGAAGTTAATGACCATCAGCATGGTGTCATCCGATACGTCGGTCCAGTAATTGCGGTGCAACTGCTCTTTTTTCATCTTCAGAATTTCTTCCGCATCTGTTTTGTGGTAGATTTGCGCCGGAATATCCTGGGTAAGTGTTCCCCCGGTAGCCACATTGATACTTTGCAATCCCAGGCAGAACCCAGTGATGAAATAGTTGGGTTTGTCCTTCAGGAATGGGACAAAACGTTCATTCTGCTTACCGCCCAGCAGATGAAACAGTAAGCTCAGCTCAAATGAATGCCGGTTCGGATCAGTCACCTGTGCGTAAAGGTTTTTTTGACCGTACAGTTCAGGTTGAATGTCGGGGCCTCCGAAAAAGAAGATCCCCACCGAATGGGTGAACAGGTTTTTAAAGGTCGGGGTCCATTCATTCTGGCCGTATATACTTGCCGTATCCTTTTTCGCTTCCACTTTCTGCAGATGAAATCTGCTCATGGAAGGTTGGCTGATCAAAGCCACCGATTCACTGTAGTCGTAGCTTTCATTGGCAGGGTATACCCCTATAAATTCGATATCCGGGACTTGAAGAATATTATTTTTTAACAAAAATTCAATCGTTTCAAGGTTGTTGGCCGTAGGATGTGCCAGCAGAACATAGGTCTTGTTTTTATTGAACCCTGTTTCCATAAAGTCCTGGCTGAAGCCAGAATGGAATGAAATCGCAAGAATCAATGTAAAGACGAACTTCCCAAAGTTTTTCATGGACAGATTTTTTATTCAGTTAAAATAATGATGTGAAATTAACGTTTTTCAAGCAATAGTAAAAAAAGCCGAACTGTTTGTTTTATTTATTATTTTTATAACCTCGAATTTCAGACTCAAAAACAACCTTATGTCGTTTAAATTATTTCTTGCCAGTACCTTCGGATTGATCAAGCCAACCGTTAAAATTGAATCGGCCCACGATGCCTTGCTAGCCGATTACCGCGTGTTCTGTGATTTTGAGAAATCAAAGGAACTGAAGGAATACCAAGAATTGGAATTGCTGGTCAATTCGACTGCCTTTAAGCAAAATAAAAAAAACCTTCAAAACCTGGGATTAAAAGGTAGTCAAGAAGCGGCACAGTTGGCTGAATTCAAGAAGCTCGAACGCAATGGCCGCCTTCGTAAGTTTTACACCACCTCAAAATCGGAGGAATTAAAGCGATTTGATCGAATTGCAGGCTCTGACCTGATGAAAAAATACAAGGAATTAAAGTCGGCTGTTGAAAAACATTCGCTTGAAGCCCTGAAGAAGATGGATAAAAATTCAAAGGAGCATGTCACCTACATGGAATTTGAAGCTTTAAAGGAATCGGCTGATTTAACCTTTTTCCGCAACTACAGAAAATCGGCCGTGTATAAAAACTACGAGTTAATGCTCGATTCGCCCGAGCACAAACGGTTTGAAGAACTGCAGAAAATCATCAACTCACCAGAGTTCAAAGCCCGGGTGGCTTACCTTGAAGACAAAAAGAAATGGGAAAAGACCGATGACGCCAAAAAGGAAAAGCAACTGGCTGAAATGCAGAACTCGCCTCAATTGGTCAATTACCTGAAATATAAAAACTCCACGGCTTTTGATTTTTTCAAGAAGTGGGAATTGGTCTTTGAAGATCGCTTTGATGGCGGTAAACTGGATACCCAAAAATGGATGACCCAGTCCCATTGGGCCAGCCAGACCCTGGGACAGAATTTTTCACAAGTGGGCGACCTGCATGCTTTTACCGATGGAAAGAATATTTCGTTGAACGGACATTCCCTCCGGCTGGAAGTGCGGCAGGAAAAGCAAACAGGTATGCAATGGCGGATTCCATTTGGCTTTGTGGAACAGCAATTCGATTATACCTCGGGCATCGTTTCAACCGCCGGCGCCGAATGGTGGAAACACGGTATCCTCGAAGCCAAGGTGAAATATGATCCTGCAAAAAACCTGGTCGATGCAATCTACCTGTTGGGTGAAGAGACTTCGCCTCAGATCAACCTGGTGGAAATGGGTGAGATGAACCGTGTCGGCTTGTTTACCCGCAAAGCCGATGGCTATCAAGCCGAAAGCGAGAACCTCTCAGGATTGAAATCAGGCCAATTCTATATCTTCAGGCTTGAATGGTCAGCCAATTCGCTGGTTTGGAAAATCAACGACCGCGAGGTCTTATCCATCACCCATAATGTTCCTGCCTTTAAGATGCATCTCAACGCCGCCTCCATCGTGGTGAACGATCCATCTGGAAGCTTGCCCCACAAGTTCGAAATCGATTGGGTAAGGTTTTATCAGCATCACAAGGGATAGAAGAGAGTTTAAGGTTTAAGGTTTAAAGTTTCAAGTTCCAGGTTACGTGCCGATACCATGCTACCTCAAAGTTTAAAATTAATGGATGGGTGGCCTTTGATCGGCACGCAACTTGAAACCTGAAAATTGAAACTTGGAACTCTTCAATGTAAAACCTACTTTTCGGAGCGCGCTGTGATAAGCTCCTGAGTACTTAGGATAAATAGTAAATGATTAAATAGTCAATATTTTGATGAACTGGACAGATGAATTTATGGGCGCAATTACTGTTTGCGACCGCGAGGGAATAGTGGTTTACATGAACGATGCATCGGTGAAGATGTTTGCCAAATCAACTGAAGGCAGCCTGCTGGGTAAAAGCCTGCTCTTTTGCCATTCCCCTCAATCGCGCATCATGCTGCAGAATATGCTGGACAACCCGGTTTCAAATACCTATACCATCGAGAAAAAAGGCATCCGTAAAATGATCCACCAGACCCCCTGGATGCAAGAGGGCCAATTTAAAGGCGTGGTTGAAATGTCGTTTGAAATACCGATGGATATGCCTCATCACAACAGGGATTAAGCTTTAAACTTTCATACCCATACCTTCAATCTTTTTACCATCACCTGAAAGCTCCTGACTTGCTGGATCATATCAATCGGGTGGAGGATTTGTTTTATTCCAAAACAGGCAGGTGAAAAGCATTCCAGCCTCCAGTATCCCTATTTCCAACCATTGAATCTGCACAGGAGAGATTAGCTTCCTCCCATCCATACCTGTATCTCTGCCAAAGGTATTTTAGGGTTAAAGTGGAAGGTTGAGACGGAGGTTATTCGAAGATTATTCGAAGATTATTCGAAGGTTATTCGAAGCTTGTTCTACTGTATTCGAGAAACCAACGAATAGCTTTCGAATAACCAATGTATAATTTTCGAATAATGGTAGTACCTGGTAGCGGGGCCACACCTCCTAACCACGAAGTGGTTGAATGTGAATAACCATGGGTGTAACCCATGGGGGAATAGCTGTCAGCGGGGCCACACCTCCTAACCACGAAGTGGTTGAATGTGAATAACCATGGGTGCAACCCATGGGGAATACA
>DASXUZ010000230.1:0-8953 GCA_036504555.1 Prolixibacteraceae bacterium
TGAAATTGATTGATGAGATTTCATCCAGCATTATACCTGAACTTTCCAAAGCGGCAGAATTGATTCCCATTGAAGAGAGCAGCATCGTTGCCCTCGATTGGATGAATGGCCGTCGTACTCCGGATGCCAATCAAAACCTGAAAGGTGTTATATCTGGTTTGAATTTAGGCTCTGATGCGCCACGCATCTTCCGTGCACTTGTTGAAGCCACCGCTTTTGGATCCAGGGCCATTGTCGATCGTTTTAAAAACGAAGGCGTGCGCATTGACGGAGTGATTGCTTTGGGTGGTGTAGCCAAAAAATCGCCATTCATCATGCAGATTGTATGCGATGTATTAAATATGCCCATCAAGGTCGCCCGTTCTGAACAGGCATGTGCCCTGGGATCAGCCATGGCAGCAGCTGTCGTTGCAGGTGTATATGCAGATATTTCAGAAGCCCAGCAAAAAATGGGGGGTGGATTCGAAACTACCTATTTACCCTTTGCTGAAAATGCAGCCAAATATGAAGTTTTGTATGTCAAATACCTAAAGTTAGGCGAACTGATTGAATTTGGAATGAAATAAAAATCCAGATAAGAACTCAGCGGGTGAATTACTCAGCGGGTGACTTGAAGTCACCCGCTGAGTAGCCCGCGGTTTCTTTATTTCAGCTCTCCTGCAATTACCTGAACCTTTGTTTTGATGTTGTTGCGCAATACAATCAGGTTGACCATCTTATCAATCATGTTTTCATCCAGCAGACGGTGCAAATCTTCTACCGATTGAATCGGATGCTCATTCAACCCAACGATAATATCTCCAGGATACAGGTCCGTATTGTAAACTCCTTCATACCGATCCTTTTCTGCCACATACACACCGCTTTTTGTTTCCAATTTATTGTAAGACACGATGCGTTCTGAAAGATGAATTGTTTGGCCTGCAATCCCAATGAAGGCTCTTTTAACCCTTCCCTCAAGCACCAGCTTACCAACCACATAACGGGTAAGATTGGACGATACGGCAAAACATAAACCCTGCGCCATGGCAATAATGGCAGTATTGACCCCGATCACATCTCCCTTGGAATCGACCAATGGTCCACCCGAGTTTCCAGGATTCAGGGCCGCATCGGTTTGAATAATATTGTCGATCATGCGCCCAGTCTGCGATTTGAGTGTCCGACCCAGGGCACTGATTACCCCGGCGGTGACCGTATAATTAAAACCAAAGGGATTTCCAACGGCAATCGCCATCTGGCCTACCAGCAATTTGTCAGAGTCTGCAAAACTGAGGGCCTTTAATCCTTCAGCATCAATCTTTAAAACAGACAAATCTGTATAGGGATCAAGACCAACCACAATGGGCTGATAGGTTCTTCCATCCTGCAGGGTGATGGTGATTTTCTCGCAATCCCCTGCCACATGGTGGTTGGTGATCAGCAGTCCATCTGATGAAATGATAAATCCGGAAGCATCGGCTTCCATGGGTCTTATATTGTTCCGCTGCCCTTGATTGGGCATTTCCTTTTTTACTACACTAACTTTTACTACCGACCGGCTTACTTTCTTAGCAACATCAACAATGGTGCGGGAATAGGCATCCAGTAATTGGTCATCGACATTGTTGTATTCAGAAGTATCTACCCGGTCGAACTCATTGGATATGACTTTCATACTTCCTCCTTTTAAGTGAATATGAATTGAATTAGCAATTCCCATTCCACCTTTTTTTTCAATGACAGGATGACAGAAAAGAACTATTTAAAAATTGTCGATCTACTTTTTGGAGTTTCCGCTTGTACCGCTTGTACCGCAAGCCTGATATTTATTCATTTATCTTAAAGCCGGGAGAAAGGATAATTGTCTTGTCCTGAAATAGGTTTACAGATAGAGTAAACCTATTTCAGGACAAGACAATTATTATTTTCAACATCTTTTGAGCTCTCTAATTTACCATTTCCTAATTGATTTACAATCAACTTACTATACAATTTGTGATACCTTTAAATTGGAAATAGTCAAATGGTCAATAGTGGACTGTCCAATAGTCAATTCTTCTCACTGATTCATTCCGGGAGTTGTTCTTTTCCTCTCAACGGTCTGTGGTTGGTAGGCCAATGTATATTCCGAGTTGTATTCCGGATGGCCTTCAACCTCAAGGATTACTTTAAAACGATCGGTAGTCCAGGCCGGAAGCTTGCATCGGACAGTAGGCCCCGCCTGGTTAACATTGGCCTTCATCGCATTGTATTCCCAGTTAAGTAAAGTGAGTTCCGAATTACCAGCAACCAGTTTTATCTTCACTTTTCCTGCCTGTGCCTCTTTAGGAAGGTCACTGAGCATCCAAACATCCGCAAAAAACATCTCGCCTTCAGTCCACTTGAATTTGGAGAACTTTGCGCTGGCAAGAAATGGCCGGCAGGCATTCTTTACCGCGTAAAACCCTGGCTTTGGGGTGGCCGGATAGTTGATCAGGCTATTGTTTGCAGCCGTAGGCCAAGGCTCATTGTAACACCAGTTGGCTGCTATCGAGCAATAAGGCTTCTGCCGACGGGCCTCTTCGTAAATGCATTTATATCCTTCGCATTGTATTAATTGACCATTGGCCACCAATTCTTCCAGGGTATTTGAAACACCAAAATAATCTTCAATGATCTCCTGGCACAACCAAGTACTCCCAATCCAGGCGTTATAGGCGTGATGACTTTCCCAGGAGGTTCCCGGTTTGGGTGGCCATAATTCATTCTGTGGAATAATGGTTTTCAATATTTCTACAGAAGAGGGGGATGGCATCCCGAATTCGGTATAAGTGGTGAAATGGGCACGGGCCATGTTGCTGAAAACTTCTTCTTTGGTCTTTAAATCCCGGAAAACATAGTTGCCATGTCCCATTCCCATGAGGGGAGAAGTTTCTATAAATGGACTGGTGGGATCTAGGGCGAGGCACTGGCTATTGAGTAAACGCAAGGCCAGCGACTGCTCGCTCATGCCACCCCAGGCATTAAACAGTTCGTTCCCACCGCACCAGATGGCCAGGGAGGGATGTTTTTTCAAGCGATTGATGATCGAGCCTGATTCCTGTTTTAGGATAGCGAGGTAATGATCATCATCGGGATAGTTGTTACAGGCCAGCGGAAACTCCTGCCAAACCAGCAGGCCTTTTTCATCGCACAATTCAAAGAACGATTCCTTGTTTACAATTCCACCTCCCCATATTCGCAAGATATTAAAGTTGGCCTCTTTGGCCAAGCTCAGCAATTCATTGTAGCGTGCGCGGGTAATGATCCCGGGAAATATTTCAGGATTGACCCAATTGGTTCCTTTGCAGAAGATCTTCCGCCCGTTGAGTTCTACTTGAATGGGTGTCACGCTGCGGGTCATGGGAAATCCATCGGGTTCTTTCCACCCACCTTCGTTCATCACCAATTTGATTCTACGAAAGCCGACTTTTGATTCCAAAGTCTGAATGATTTTTCCCGAAGCATCCAGCAATTGAATGGTTGAAGTGTAAAGGGTTTGTTTGCCATGGTCATGTGTCCACCAAAGTTCGGGATTGTTGAACGTGAGTGAAGTTGCTCCTTCAGATTTCAGCACCTCTTTGCCAGCCTCATCCTTCAAGGTCCAGACAAAAGGAAGCTCCTTCAGGTTTCTTCCTTGAATTTGTAACTGTATGTTTGCCTGGGTCAGTTCATTGTTCAGGGTATAATTGACGTGAAAATCCTCTATGAAAGCCCAAAGTTGAACCTCCAGGTAGGTGTCGTCCCAAATGCCTAGCGGTATTAAACGCGGATGCCAATCCCAGCCATAGCTCACAGCTGGTTTTACCGAATTGGAAGCCTGTGAACGGTCAACTGGTTGTGCAAATCGTTTGGGCGCAGGATACACCAAAATCTTCAGTTCGTTCTTTTCCTTCAAATGATCCGTAAGATCAAGATAGACAGGGGTAAACATACCCTCCTGGCTCAATAATTCTTCTCCGTTCAAGAAAACCTGAAACTGATAGTCAATGCCTTTTGAAATGAAAAAGTATCTTTCATGGGACTTTAATTCTGGTTTGGTAAAACTGGTTCTATAAGTATAGAATTGATCCTCCATCCAACTATAATCTTTCCAATTCTCAGCATAATATAAAGTGGAATACTTTTCATCCTTTGCAATGTCCAGTTGAACTGCCCCTGGGACAGTGGCAGTTATCCATTTGGAAGGAATTTCAGTGGCTGTTTTAGTAGTTGCAAGTTCCCATTTCATTGGAATCTGTTTGTTGGATGTATTAATACCAAGGGTAGAGGTGCTTATAATTAAGCCTAAAAAATACAAGATGAACTTCATGGTCAGTAAAGTAGTTTGGTTATACCCGCGAAAATATAAAAACAATTCCACAGCGAATATTAAATGGAACTTTTATTAATTTTATAAGAGAAACAGCCATAAATATCCTCCGCAACCTTCCATTTCAAGCGGAATCTTCTCTTCCTGACTGTTGTACAATTTGCAATTGACTTGGATAAACCAGTTAACCCTATCGCCCTCTGTCCCTCCAACCATTCAGCCCGTCCAACCACCTCTCCATCCCTCATTCACTTAACTTAAATGTAATTGGTATCGTCAATCTCGAATCAACAGCAACTCCATCTTGTAAGGCAGGAAGCCACTTTTTAATCAAACGGACTACCCTCAAGGCTTCATTGTCAAGATCTTTACCCGCACCATACAGAATTATGGCCTCTTTCAGGTCACCTTTTGAATCAATAGAGGCATCCACATATACTTTGCCCGATGCTCCCCTTTGTTGAGCGCTTGATGGATACCGTATGTTGCTGGCAATAAATTCCATCATACTAAAATCTCCCTCTGGATACATTACCCGTCGGTTTCTTATTTCATACTTTTTCCCAGTGATGGTTTTCAAAATTGAGACCACACCCGCATTGTGTAGGGAATCTGGAAATGCCGTCGTATCTAACTCAAACGATTCGGTATTTTTAAATTTTTCTACCTGGCTATCGGGTAGCTTTTGCATCACTTCACTTGAAACGGTCCCATATTCTTTGGAATGAGGACTAAAAGCGACGGCGCTTTCAAAATAACCTTTTTTAAATTGTTCGCTATGAAGCAATTTCTTATCTGACAGGCGAATAAGCTTCCAATTTCCCACTTTTAGACTATCCTTAAATTGTCCAGTTATCCTACATGGATTTAAAGGTTCAAACAAACTTCTTTTAATGGAATCATTGATCCATTTTCCCGTTCCGTTTTTAACCAACTGGTTCCCAGTCCGGTCAAAATAGTCAATCACTACAAAATTATCAAGTTGATCATCAGTAGGATAGTAGACAATCAATTGTTTGGGTTTTCCAGTGGGATAAAAATATTCCCATTTGCCAATTCTTTTGTTGTTCTCATATGATCCTTTGCTTTCCATATTTCCGTTTGGAAAGAAAAAAGTAAACGCTCCATTTCTTTTTCCCCCAGTATAATTCCCCTCCATCATCTTCTTTCCCGCCAGATCAAAATCCACAACAGGACCATTTAACCTTAAATGTTCCAGGTCATATTCCGCCTCGCGAGTGTAGACAGCCTTCTCTTTTTGAGTAAGTTGCCAATCCCCATTGTAGTACAAGACAACTTTATCCTGCCCCTGAAGCTTCATGACAAATAATAATACCAGAAAGATGAATGTAATTTTCATATAAAATGATTAATTTTAATGCGCTTTTTATTGCTTTCAGACTGATATCCAAAATTGGATTTGACTCCGAAAGGTAACAATAATTTCGCATAAAGTGTAAATTATGAAACATTATCTTAAATATTTTTGCATTACTTTTTGTACTTTTGATCCTGCAATTTTTCTTTTACGTGTAAAATAAACACTTATATTTACCCTCCTAAAATCAATATCAAAAATTATCCTCTCTATGAAGAAATTAATCGGTTCATTGCTAATTGCCGGAATGATTGTTTCCTGTTCGGCACCCAAGAAAGAATTCAATATGGGCTATTCGAAAGCGAACTTCGAAAAAGAAGTAAATGGCAAAAAGACGACCCTGTTCACCTTAAAGAACGACAGTGGAATCATTGTCACACTGACCAATTACGGAGCCAAGATTGTATCTGTGTTTGCTCCCGATAAAAATGGCAAACTGGAAGATGTAACCCTTGGGTTTAAATCCATTGACGAATATGTGGCTGGTGATCCTGGTCAGGGCGCCGTGGTAGGGCCTTATGCCAACCGTATTGCCAACGCCCAGTTCGAAATTGATGGCCAGGTATACCAGTTGCCAAAAAACAATATGAATGCCTGTCTGCATTCAGGTCTTGAGAGTTTTTACCGCCAGGTATACGATGCCAAAGAACTTCAGGGAACTGATGGTCCTGCCGTTGAGATGACTTTACTAAGTCCCGATCTGCAATGGGGATTCCCCGGCAATAAGGTCGTGAAAGTCACTTATACCCTTACCAAAGACAACGGTTTAAAGATCGATTATGAAGCTACAACCGATAAATCCTGCTACTTCAACCTGACCAATCATTGTTATTTTAACCTGAAAGGCGAAGGCAACGGCGATATTCTGGATCATGTTCTGGTGGTTGATGCCAATTTTGTCACTGCCGTGGCTGACTCACAACTTATTCCAACAGGCGAAATTGCTGACATCCGTGGAACTGCTATGGATTTCACTTCGCCACACACGGTGGGTGAACGCATCAACGATTCGATGCCCCAACTTCGAATGGGAGGCGGTTACGACCACAACTATATCCTGAACAAAGACCAAAATGGCCATGAGATGACTTTCTGTGCCAGTGTCTATGAACCTGTTTCTGGTCGTTTCATGGAATGTTTTACCACCGAGCCTGCTGTTCAGTTGTATACCGGCAACTTTCTCAACGGTTCAATCATTGGCAAAAGTGGAAAACCTTACAATTACCGCAATGGTATTTGTCTTGAAACTCAGCATTATCCTGATTCACCCCATCATCCCGCCTTTCCAAATACCTTACTCAAGCCGGGCGAAACATTGAAATCAACGACTATTTACAAGTTCTCTG
The DNA here is from genome assembly GCA_036504555.1 of Prolixibacteraceae bacterium. GTDB lineage: Bacteria > Bacteroidota > Bacteroidia > Bacteroidales > Prolixibacteraceae > Aquipluma. Next base: position 7,037 of record DASXUZ010000230.1, read on the forward strand.
TCAAAAAATAATAAGGCCAGCCGGACTTATAAAATATAATAGCATGGGGTGTCCCCTTCGGAATTATACCGGAGGGTGACACCCTTTCTTTTTTATGTTGGACAACAGCAAATAATTGTCAAAAAACTTCTACTTTAGTGTTTTATTCTACCCTAACTAAACCTACAATGAAAAAAACAATACTGGTCGTTTTGTGGATTGGCTTCACCCTGGGACTTTGTTCTGCACAAACCAAGCCAATTGCTCCGGTCAACCCCCATGCAAGCCGTGAAGCAGTTAATTTACTTGATTTTTTATATTCTATCAAGGGAAAGTACACCCTGACCGGTCAGCACAATTTTGCCATGTCGGGCAGTAAATACGATGAAATCGTTCACGATATCACCGGGAAGTATCCGGTGGTCTGGGGATGCGATTTTAGTTTCAATGCCATGGGCGAGAATGCCAAAAAGTTCCAGCATTGCGGTCCGATGAACCTGACCGATCCTTCTGAGCCCTTTGCCTTTAATGGTCAGACCCCTGATAAAATACGCGCTCAAATGATCAGCGAAGCTAAGTTGCAATATAGCAAAGGCCATATCATCACCCTGATGTGGCACCATTGCCCGCCTCAATACGGCGATAGCTGCGATGGCACTAAGGTGTGGGCCATGGAAAACAGACCTACTGCTGCTCAATGGGACTCGCTTGTAACCCCGGGGACCACCCTGAATGACCAGTGGAAGAAACAAGCCGATGGGATTGCCTTTTATTTGAAACAATTACAGCAAGCACATATCCCGGTATTGTGGCGCCCCTACCACGAAATGAATGGTGTCTGGTTTTGGTGGTGTAATCAAAAAGGAGAACAGGGATTTCCACGACTTTGGAAAATGATGTACCATTATTTTACCGATGTCCATCACCTCGACAACCTGATTTGGGTCTGGAATACCAACGCCCCGCGAGATATTCCAAAAGACGAGGCCTTTGCCTATGATCAGTTTTTTCCTGGCGTCCAATATGTGGACGTGCTGGCAGCCGATGTTTATCGGCGCGACTACAAGCAAAGCCACCACGACGATCTGTTGAAACTGGCCAAGGGAAAACTCATTGCATTGGGTGAAATCGGGCAACTTCCAAGCCTTGAACAACTGTCGACACAACCACAATGGAGCTGGCTGATGACCTGGGGATATTTCATCAATAAATACAATGACAGCGCAGATGTTAAAGCCATTTATAACCATCCTTCCTGCCTGACATTGGATGAAATCAGCTTCAGGAACGGCCGTTGGAAAGTTAAATAATAGCCATACTGATTTTGGGGACCGAGTCACCAAAGGGTGTCTCAAAAGTCCTGGTCCCCTTTATTGTGAACTTGATGAATCAATCATAAAAAAGTTGATTCTATTGTTATCATTGTATTTATTTTTATGTAGCTTTAACGGATTGAAAAACACTTTCAATTCATTTTTACCAAGACAAAAGCCGAATCACCATGAAGCGATATATATCCAAAGATCAGGTGAATTTTTTGATTGCATTGAGTCTTCCTTTTCTTACTTTGATTATCCAAAGGGAATTGTGGTCATTTATCAATCCTTTTGTCTGGTTCTTATTCTATCCGGCAGTTTTCTTTAGTGCGCGTATCGGCGGGCTGAAAGCCGGCATCATCAGTACTTTTTTTTCTGCCCTCATTGTCTGGTACTTTTTCTTGCCACCTGAACTATCCTTCCGATTGGTTAATACAAACGGACTATTTTCCATCGTGATTTTTGTACTCATGGGCATCTTGTTTAGTGATGCACAGGCAAGGCTTAAAAAGGCCAATCTGAAAACCTCTGAAGCCTTAATTGACAGTCGCGAATCACATGTAAAGATCAGCCAATTATACGAGAAGACACTTCAGGCTGAAAAGCTAAAAACTCATTTCTT
>DASXUZ010000231.1:0-87180 GCA_036504555.1 Prolixibacteraceae bacterium
AGGGGCAACCAACTGGGAGGTAACAATTTCAATCCATCGTTCAAGGTCGCTGTCACTTTCGGGTTTGATCACCTCGATGGTTTTTGGCAAATCAGGTGATGTAAGTACGTTTCTGGTGTTGATCGCCATTCCTTTCCAGGCAGCAAATGGATAAAAGCCCGTGGCTCGAAGAAAAGGGTCTATTTCCCGGATGTTGTCATCACTGGCAATCAGGATTTCAGGATAAGAACCAGACATGATTTTCTCTGAAAAAGAGGCAGCTGATTTTTGTCCCACTATTCCAGGTGCAATTCTGTAGATGATCCGGGGCCATGCGCCCACCTCATTACTGATCAATGACCAGTGATCCTGCTCTTCTGAGTCAATTGCACCAACCTTCGAGATTTGGTCATAAAACTCATACAAGCTATTCCTGATATCGTGTTCGATGTTAGTCATAGATCTGGCTTGAATACTGTTCAAAGAGATCAGACTTATCGACTTTCCCATTCTGGTTAAGCGGGAATTTCCTGATTGCAATAATCTTTTCAGGGATCAATGCCGGCAAAAGCATCAACCGGAGTTTATCTTTCAGGTTATCTGGCTGTATGTCTGATTGTTCGACAAATACCACAATACTTTCTGTTCCACTTTTGTTGCGAAAGCCATAGGCCTTTGATTTTGCACCACTGGCAAGCTGGCTGACAGCCAACTCAATTTCAGCTGGTTCAATCCGGTATCCACTGATCTTTAGCTGATCGTCTTTCCGGCCACAAAAGTACAAACATCCTTTGTCATCGCGAAAGACAATATCACCGCTACGGTAATATCTTTCTTCAATTCCATTGGCTGTATCCATAAAAAATGAGCTGGTATCCCCGGGCAATGAATTCAGGTATCCATCCATCACCTGGCTTCCGCCAATGCACAATTCACCTTTTTCTCCATCAACAATAACCTGTTCATTTTCATCAACAATCCGTATTTTCACCCCTTGAAGAGGTTTCCCGATTGCAACAATTCCATTGTAAACGCTTGTCTTCAGTTGATCAATACTGGTACGGTGAATGGTGCAGGTGATGGTGGTTTCGGTTGGCCCGTAAATATTTGATATTTCGGCATTTGGAACACATTCAGACCATAAAGAGACCAAATCATAAGGCAAGGCTTCGCCGCCAAAATGGGAATGCCTGAGTGAGTCGAACCGAAGGGATTTAAAATAGGAACGAAGGTAATTGAGAACTGATGGTGTAAACTGAGTCCAGGTAATCTGGTGCTCCTGTAGGATCTTTACGATAGACAGGTATCGGAAACTTCCGGCAGGAATGGTGTAAACGGCTGCTCCCAGCAAAAGCGGAATCAGGTAGCCGGTAAAAGCAGCGTCCGAAGTTAGCTCATAGGTCTGAAGAAAGCGATCTTCAGAAGTTAAATCAGGATAAAGTTCAATGAACCCATCGGTGAAAGCGTTTAGGTTTTTCTCATTGATTGGAACTCCTTTGGGTTTCCCGGTGCTCCCTGAGGTAAAAAGAATGTAGGCGCGATCTGTTTCCTTACAAACAACCAAAGGATCACTGCTTTTCAAATCCTTGTTGGATATGCTTTTTGTCTTTAATTCGCTGATTGACTGGCCTGGCTCCTGATCAATTACCAATTGAATGGCAGCCTGCTGAATTTTTTCATTGTTGATCAAAGCAGGATGAAGCGGATGAAGGGGCACAAAATGAGAGCCCGAAAACCAAATGGCAAAGATGGCTGCAAAAGTTTCAATGGTATCATGACACATGACTCCAATGGGAATACCTTTCGATGGTCCGATTTGCCTGAGCAGCAATTGCTGGCTTCCACTGATGTACTCAGTGAATTCAGCAAATGAATAAAATCGGTTCCCTATACAAAAAGCTGTCCGGGAAGCATTTGCCTTAAAACTGGCATCAAATTTCTCCCAAAGATTCATTGTCGGCTAACTTTATTTTTACCAAAAACTGTTTTTAAATAATACCACATATACTCTGTTCTGATGACTGTTTTCCCTTCTGCATGGATGCTTGATTCCATCGGGATGCGTTGCAGGTGGTTTGGCATGGTCTCATCTTTGATGCCCGCAGTTCCAAAACTCACGTCCCAAAGCTTCTCATTGTTGGCCCTTTCAAAGATAGCATCCGCAACATTGAAATCCGTATATGGAAATGCAAAGGTCTTAATGGCTGGATTCACTTGCTGCATTAAAAAATCCATGCTCGAGGAAATCTGATCCATGATTTCCTCTTCCGAAGATAGGAAAAATTCACGATGATCCATCCCATGTGCCCCTATTAAAAAACCATCTTTTTGTAAATCCTTAATTTGGACAAGGGTCATATAGGGCTGATGCTGAGTGCAGAAATTAGCAAAGTCGATGTCAAATATATGGGCAATCTGGTCAAGCAGCCAGTGGTCGGTATAAACAGTTTGATGGAGAAACTGATACAGATTATTGTTGTTAAAGCGTTGTTGCAAAAGCTCATTTGCTTTCTTTAATCCTGAGGCTTTTGATTTTTGTTCGTGTATGGAATTCAGGATCAGACTGGCCTTGTGGCGGTGAAAAAGAGTTTTATTGTCAACAAACAAAGGATTGATAAAAAAAGCGGCCTGAATGCCTTTCCGCTTCAGCATGGGGGCAACCACCTGATAACATTCCGAGAGCCCATCATCGAAACTGGGATAGAAAAAATTGTCCTGCTGTTTCCCCCTGGTGGTAGCAAGACTTAGCACATCATTTGCCGATGCAGGCTTGTAATTCTTTAAAAGAAAATCGAGGGTTCTTTCAAATTCTGAGGTCGACTGAACCCGGTACAATTGCGACAAATGGGGCAGCGATGCATCTGAAACTGCATGCCAGAAAGGCAAAATAAATCGATGCCCATGGGGCAACTTTTCGATGGGAATAATTCCCGAAAGTTTGGATATGATGTGTTTAATGGCTTGACTGCTCATAGCTGGCTATTTTTTAAACCATCTCAAAGGGATGGGCAGTCTGTTGGATTTCAGACAGTAATACTGTTCTGGCTCAGCGCCAAATCCTTTGTAAAACCTGGCGATTCCAGGAATAACTGAACCTTCAAAATCAAGGGTTAACGGAATCTCTGAATGCTCCTTAATAAACTGATCAACGATCAGGTGCATGGCATTGATGTTTTTTCCTTCATCGGTTGAAACAGCGTTCAGGTAGGTAACCCGCTGTCCTGCAAACAGGAAAAATGCTGCCGCACAAAGTGTATTTTGTGCATTATAGGCGGCGTAGATCATTCCGTTTCCGTGAACATGCCCATATTCAATCAATTGTTTCAAGGTTTGCATGGACGACATGAGCAACTTGGTTTTAGTCCCTGATATTTTCAGATCAAAATATTCACCCGATTGTAATCCTTTGATAATAAATACCTGATTGTCAACCGCCTTGCGAATTTGACGACTGGTATGTTTTGAATAATTATTCTTCAGGTCTGGATATGAATGTGACAATTGAAGGATGAAATTTTCCCTGGTAGAAACGATCATCTCTTTTGGAAATGGTTCACAATGCCTGGCATGTAAATGAATGGAAATATATTTGAACCGATCACGGACAGCAGTCAGGATGGTATTTTGGGTGAAATGATCTGCCTCAGGAAAGATGCCCTGCTGCTGGCCAAAAATAGGTTGTAGTAAAAATAATATCCCCAATTTTCGTTGAATAATCAATGGCATAACAAAAGTATAATCGCCAAGTATGAGGGCCTCCCAATGGGGGCTGATCAAATCCAGGTACCAGGATTGCGCATATAGGAGCGGAACTGCAGAACGGGCAACACATTGGTCCCATTTCTGATAATCAATTTCCTTATTTTTAACAAACCGGATGGCTGGATTACTCATTGGTATATTTTAATCCTGTTTCCAGTATTTGTTCGAAAACCTTCCGCCAACCAAGCCAATTGCCTGAGTCTTTGAGTGATTCATTGTGCCAGAGACTGATAAATGTGCCATTCACTGTTTTCACTTCCAGCATTAGCTCCCCAATCAACTGCAAAGCCTCTTCGGGCTCTAATTGCAGGTAGTTTTTCAAGGTGACATCCATCACCTGGAAGGGCTGGATAAGCAACTTTGTAGAATGGTTGCGGCTCAGATCGAAAAAATAAAAAGCAGTGCAGGTGCCTGCCCGGAATCCTGCCAGACTTGCAAAACCCATGGTGTAATCTTCTGAAATACCCAATTTCAACAACTGCTGATAGGTTTGGGGAAATTTAAGCTTCAGAAAATGTTGCCGGCTTTTGGTAACAGGCTTCTGAATAATATCTTCAAGCCGGTCTTTTTCAGTTTCGAATAACCAGGGCTTGCTGTTTGAAGCATAGGATGGATGGATGCCCAGTTCACAAACCGAGGCAAGATGGGCGATCAGCTGCCGGAATCTTTTATTCTTATGGGAGATATTTTTGTCGAACTGGTCACGGTTACCGATGAGAATAAAAAAGATGATATGTTGCAGAAGCCCTTTATAGGTTTCCAGAATATACTTGTACGTGTCGTATGGATCTTTTTGAAGACCCAGGAATACGATCAGCCGTTGCTTTAACTCGCTCCCATTGCCTTGAAAAACAGCTTTCATGATCGCTCCAAAGGAAACCATCGGACTTTTGTTTTTAAAGGCCCAGGCATTGTCAATGTCGATGGAAGTGATAAACTGAAAGTCCCGTTGATGAATTTTGAACCTGGGAAACTGGTTTGAAATTTCTTCAGCAATCCAATAGGCCATCATGTCAATGATCGGCTTCTGATGCAGGCCATGACGGACCAGAATATTTTCAGAATCTGTGAAACGCTCATGTTCATCGGTACTTTCAGACAAATATTCTTCGAATCGCGTAACGATGTAAAAAGCGCATGCAAAAGGGTCAAAGGGTAAAAATGAATCCTGTGATGTTGGGAAAAACAGTTGCATCTCCCGGTATTCTACCAGCTCGATCTCTTGCTGGGTAATGGTTTTCTCAAACAGAAGCGGATGAGAATGTATATACAATCCAGATGAAAGATTGCTCCGTGAATAGTTGATTCTGGGCAATTCCGATTGCTGAAATGCTTTGGAATCGGTCGTAAAAATCAATTCCACGCCAAGTATGGTTTTGAAGATCAGTTCAAATGAATATTCAACCCGGGGAGTAATGACGGGCGAATAGACTAAAAGTATTGAATCGTATGTTTTTTCCACGGGAAAAAAGTTCAAGTCAAAATTAAAAATTCAAGTATCAGCGATCAGGCAGTTTTACAGACAAGTTCCATCGAGCTGCTTTCTGCCATAAAACTAACAATTTTATATCGATTTGTTTTGCTTATTCTTGAATTCAAATCAGTCCATCGTCGGCAAAGCTAAAATAGGACCCATTCCCGATAATCACATGATCGAGCACCGGGATATCCATGTGTTTGCCGGCCTCCTTGATCTTGCGGGTAATTTCTTTGTCGGCTTCGCTGGGTATCAGGTTTCCCGAGGGATGATTGTGACATAAAATAATCGAGCAGGCCAGCTTGTCGAGCGCCATCTTCAAGATGATCCGCACATCAATCACCGTGCCGGACAAGCCCCCCTGGCTCACCATAATCTTGTCAATCACCTGGTTATTGCGGTTGAGCAACAGGATCCAGAACTCTTCGTGTGCAAGATCGCTTAGCAAGGGCTTGAAAATAGTGGCCGCATCGGAACTGGTCACCACTTTAATCCTTTCCACGGTGTCCGTTTCTTTCCTTCGCCTTCCCAGTTCCATGGCTGCCGAGATAGTGATGGCTTTTGCCTGCCCGATGCCTTTAAATTTCTGAAAATCAGAGATCGTCTTTTTGCCCAGCTCGTTCAGGTTGTTGTTCACCGATGCCATGACTCGACGCGATAAATCAACTGCCGACTCATCCATACTACCCGAGCCTATTAAAATGGCAATCAATTCTGCCTCCGACAATGACCGTATACCTTTTACAAGCATTTTTTCACGTGGACGGTCTTCTACAGCCCATTCCTTGATACTTAGTTTTTTGTACATGACGGTGTTTGTTTTGTGCTTAACTAAGTTATGAAACTGAACTGAATTGACCAAACAGAAAGTAATAATCCTGTTGTAATAAATTCAACCCAATGGATCGGGCTGAGTAAAAATTCCTATTCACGCCAGTCAAACCAGAGGGGGGAGATTAGACCCCAGGAATTGAATATTCTTTTCCAATTAATTGCTTCAACTCTTTGTAAAATTTAATCTAATTCCTTAACTTTAAATAGAATAGAATAGAATTTTATTTAACCATTAAATTATACGCCATGAGAAAATTCATTTTACTGCTTGTTGCAATTGCATTATTGGTTTTTCCAGGAAAAGCACAAAACAATGCCTTTAATAAAGGTGACAAGGTTGTTAACCTTTCAGTTGGGCTTGGGAACAGGCTCTATTCCGGTTCTGCTTATTCCAATGTGACTCCTGCCATTGCAGGCTCCTACGAAGTGGGTATCAAAGATGAACTGTTTGATGTCAACAGCTCCCTTGGGGTAGGCGCTTATGTGGGATATACCGGATCCAAATATACCTATGGTCCCGGTTATGGTTGGAAATACAGCGATGTCATTATCGGGGCACGGGGTGCTGTGCACTATCAGTTCATTGAGCAACTCGATACCTATGTCGGTTTGATGCTTGGATATGATATCGTCAGCGTGAAAAACTTTGGCACCGGAGTGTATGGATCAAGTGCTTCGGGCAGCGGATTTAAATTTGATGCATTTGTAGGGGGCAGATATTATTTTACCGATCGATTGGCAGTCTTGCTTGAATTGGGTAGTGGCATTGCTGTTGTCAATCTCGGGATCGCCATCAAACTGTAATCGAAACGGCTTAAAGCAAATGACTTTTGGCCATGGGGAATTTATTTCTTCGTGGCCTCTGTTTTTTATGTCCTTCAAACTAAGTTTGGCTGATTAATTCATTGGAATCATTTTGGATTGACTCTCAATGTTCTACTTTTGAACCCTGATCCAAAAAAATGGTATGGAGTTTTTCACATCCCTTGAATTAAGTGCCTTCGAATGGTTGATCATCGTCGTTTGCGGAATGCTCATTGGAATGTCCAAGGTGGGTGTTCCGGGCGTTTCGATGATTGTGGTTCCTGCACTGGCTTTTATTTTCGGAGCCAAAGCCTCCACAGGCGTGTTACTTCCAATCCTGATGATGGCCGACCTGTTTGGAGTGGCTTATTACCGTCGCCATGCCAACTGGAGCCACCTGGTTAAAGTGTTACCCTGGGCTGTTGTGGGTCTTGTACTGGCCTTGTGGATTGGCAAAATCGTCAATGACCATCAGTTTAAAAACCTGATCGCAATCCTGGTATTTTTGAGCATCGGGCTGATGATTTGGCAGGACAAGCGAAAGGGCACCAATCTATTCCCTGACAAATGGTGGTTTGCCGCCTCCATGGGTATTCTGGGAGGCTTTGCCACCATGATTGGCAATGTGGCGGGACCTGTTTTTGCCATTTACCTGCTGGCCATGCACCTGCCCAAGAACAGTTTCATCGGTACCGGTGCCTGGTTTTTCATGATCATCAACTTTGCCAAGTTCCCACTCCAGTTATTCGTATGGCACAACATCAGTTCACAAACGCTGATCATCGATCTGATGACCCTGCCTGCCATTGCCCTGGGTGCGTTCATCGGGTTCAAGGTGGTAAAAATCATTCCCGAACATACCTACCGCGGATTCGTAATTGCAATCACAGTGATCTCAGCCTTCTTGTTATTGCTCTGATGGGAAATGTGATACCCGGTGTTCTTACCGGCGTTCACATGGCTGTTGTCTCCAATCCTCCTATCGGACAATAGCAGAGCTGTTCAGAATAAAAGCATTTGCTTTGAGTCAGGGCGCTTTAGCGGAGTCATTCCAAATAGCGAAGCTAGATATAAGCCATTGTTGACGGCATAGGCATTGGTATCGTTGTTGAAAAAAACGTACAATCGTTCGACGGGCAAACCTTCCAATTGATGTTGCCAGCCTTCCAAATCCGCCTCACTGTAATTGTCATTGTACCAGGAGCTTTTACCATGAAACCTGACATAGGCAGTTTCTGATGTAGCCTTGATGACTTCGGGAATCTTCCCCGGGGCAGAGACAATGCACAGGGTATGTTTGTATTTCTGCAGGACATCATACACCGTCTGCGTAAACCATGATTCATGGCGGAATTCAAATACATGTTGAAAATCGTGGCTCAGCAAGGAACAGAATTTTTCAAGTTTGGCAATGTCCATTTTTAAGCTTGGAGGCAACTGCCACAAGATAGGTCCCGATTTCTCCTTGAGATACCCCGCGGTGTGCATAAACTGGTTGATATAATCGAGCAGCATCCCGTCAACCTCCAACTTTTTCAGGTGGGTGATATACCTGAATCCCTTCAATGAAAAAATAAAATCAGAAGGGGTCATATCATACCAGTTTTTGATGGCTTTTTCGCCTGGCATCTTGTAAAAAGTGTTGTTAATTTCCACGGTTTTGAAATGTTCGGCATAGTAACTGAGCCATTTGCTCTTTGGAAGGGATGCCGGGTAGAAGAGTCCCTTCCAATGATTGTAATAATATCCTGAACAACCAATAAACGTTTCCATCTGACTGTTGATATGAAGTTCTGGCACAAGTAAATTTACCACTTAATAACCAGATAATCAAACAAAAGAAGTGAATATTAATGTCTTTAAAATTCTTCGTTCAGCGATCTCGGCTCTGAACAATTGGCCCAAACTGAGCTTCAATTTCAAGAACCAACATTTTTTTCAAGGGTTGTATCGAGACGCTCGGGTTGTCTTCCCGTAAGGTTCCAGACATAGTTTGTGTGCTGCTTGTGTGTTGCTTGTGTGTTGCTTGTGTGTAGGTGCTGTGTATGCAAGCACACAAGATGCACACAAGATGCACACAAGAAGCACACAAGAGACAAATGGAACAACAATAGATCTCTACCCGTTTACAACAAGAGGCAGCTGCAAAAGCTTTTGGAATGTGGAAATAAATGGCTGGACAGACGAAGAAGTAAAGCCAGGATGGAAAAGCTGAATTTCTCCTAAAATAGATCAGGCTCCTTCAATGAGTATCATTTTTGTATGCGCCGATTGCTGCCTGATGGCTTTGGCCGTGGAGTACTGATCAGAATTCCACCATGCTTTGGCCTTTTCAACCGAGGGGAATTCCACCACGACCATTCGTTCAGGTTGCCAATCGCCTTCAAGGGTTTCGGTGCGTCCCCCGCGAACGATGAACTTACCGTCAAAGGCGGCAATGGCAGCAGGGGTCAGCTTCTTGTATTCCTCATAGATGATCTTATCGATAATTGAAACCTCAACAATCACGTATGCTTTCATAATCAGGGTAATTTTAGTACTGATCTGTACGAGAATTTTCAAAAAGAGGTGCAATTGCAGGCATTATTTTGTTTGTTATAAAGACTTCGTGTCAGAGCAAATCAGAACCAGCATTGCCCACTTTTGCATTTCATGGAAAGCTGATTAATATTTCCTACAAAAAAAGCTCATTGAACAAATTAATTGATTCATTGGCGTGATATCCTAACGTTTCATCAACGTTAGATAGGCGTTGCCATCAGCTCCTAAACTAAGTTTTTGTATTTGCTGGTCAAATATAGTTCCATCTGAATTCAATCTTATTACACCCCCCTGATCGATATTTAGTTTTAAAGTCAAAGTATCATTGGGCTTAAGTCTGGCGTTTTGAGCGATCGTATTGGTATAAGGCCAATTTGCCAAACTCAAATCAATACTCACATTCCCGGTATTTTTTACAACAAATGGAATATTATTATAGTAGTAGAAAAAATTCAACTCACCAGTTTCGAAAGGACTGGCGGCCATACCTCTTGTACTGGGATTTGTCAATTCGAAATGAGTATCGCCTTGATATAAAGATATTGCCATTAACTTGGCATAAATTTTAACCTTCGTTGTTAAATTAACAGTAGTATTTGATTGCCCATCATTTGTTTGACCTTTGATATTTATTGTACAATAATTATCACCCATGTTTAATATTCCAGTGTACCCTATTCCATTAATCCTTGTTCCATGAACAATATCCAAAGAAATGGCCTGACTTAAAGATGTATTATTTTTGCTATTTATTCCTGGTAAGGTTTGAATCGTTGATGGAGTAATAATAAAACTAGCATTATCGCTGCTTATTGAAATATCAGTAATATCGTTTTGCCCAACATTACTTAAAATAAAATAGAATGATCGACTTGACTTAATCGAGTCTAAAACAAAATTTGTTGAATCAGAAGAATTAATAATGTTAGCTGATTTGAGATTGATAGAACGGTTTAATGCAAATTTTCCAGCTACATTATCCTGGCTATTTTCTTTTTTGCAACCCTGAATAAGAGAGATAAATAATACTAAATATAGGATCTTTTTCATAACTCTAAATTTAAATTAAGCCAAATTTTAAACCATGATAGAATTAATTAAACCAACAATAATTCAATTGTAATTTAATGTGGTTCTACTGGTAGGTATCATCAAATGTATAATACTTTATTGAATATATCTTTGATATTAAGCATATTTATATTTATTCTTTTGGAATTAGTAAGCTGGGATGTAAAAGTTATAATGGACTAAAATATTTTTAATCATTTTTGGGGTGATGTGGGTGAGATATTTACGAAATTTTGGTCGATTAAATTTCAAACCTCATACGATTGCATCAAATAAATCATGACCATTGGCTATTAACATACTTAATGTCATTGCTTTACAAATTTAAGGTTTTGCTGAAAGCTTCCGTCTGATAGTTGAACGATGTAAATGCCTTGTGGAAATTCAGCAACAGAATACTGGCGTATATTTTCTGTTCCAGACCCTAATTCCTCAGTTCTCATTTCTTTGCCCATTAAATCAAAAATACGACAGGTCATCCTCTGTATATTAATTGCTGATGGTAAAACAATATTCAACTGCCCGGTGGCCGGATTGGGGTACAAACGGGCTGCAAGGACTTCCAATGAAGGGTTGACACCTGTTATACAATTAACGTAAGCTGCACCGGGTGAACCGCCCAGGCATCCTGCAAACCAATTGGCCGACAGGCTCAGATTGATGCTGGGGTCTTTCAATTCAAGGGTCTTCCCGGTGCCATTGACTTCAAGCGACCAGGGAGCCACACTGCTGTATTTTAAGCCAACGATCAGCTTATCGGTGCTGTCAAATAACCGTATGCTGTCGGAAGGAGTTCCAAGGCCAAATTCGAAGGAACCCAACACATTCTTCACATTGGGATAAACTGCATTGAACTTGCTTTTATTGGAAGCCAGCACCAGTCGGTTATTGGGCAGGATGGAAACCGTCCCTGAAATTACCCATTTATGCGTCGGGTCGGAGTCGGTAAGGTACCAGCCATTGAGGTCAATGGTTGTTTGACCGAAGTTATACAATTCAACCCAGTCGGAGGCAGGCAAGGCTTCACTTGAGTTGTAATTAATTTCACTGATGGTAATGGCTTGTTCAGGTAGCACTTTTCTGAATTTGGCAATGAATTTATACCCGCTCACTTTCACATCGGCATCGATCACCGGATTTTTCACATCCTTGATGAAACTATTGGGTTCCCATCCATCGAATACATAATCGCCCGTTCCTTTGGCTTCCATCTTAATGGGAACACCTGCAAAATAGACACCCGTCCAGGGGTATACTTCCGGAGCAATGGTATTGATTTGCACCACTCCCGCATTGAGGGGCTGCACCTGTAATTCGATGGTATACTTACCCGTCAGGCTGAAATTATTGATAATATTTGACTGTACCGTAAAGGAACGTTTATTCAATTCGCTTTTAAAAGTAGCCAGGTTATTGGCATAATTGGTCATATTGGTAGAAGCCTGGGCCTCGCCGCCTCCCCACTTGACGTACTCACCCCTCATTTCAGCAAAGGATGCATCGTAGACCGCCTGTGCAATTGGTAAAGTGTTTGCAGGAAGGTATGATGAATTCATAATATCGGCAAAGCGGTTAATGAATTTCTTTTTATAGGTGGGATTTTTAATTAACTCCCTCCAAAATCTCAGGAATGGCACATTCTGATCGTAAGCCATCATATAGGCAATGTGATCAAAGCCTGAGCTGGTCCAGCCATTGGGATAAAGTGCCCATTCCAGGTCTTGCAGCAAAAACCTCCAGCGGTTATTGCTAAAATCGCCTTTCACAACTTTAATGTTATTGTTGGGCCAGTCGGTATCCGCAATCCACGATTGCGCTACAATGTAATCGGTGTAATAATCAAGGTCCAGGATCTGGTCTGCTTTTTGTAAATAATCGGTAGCAGTTGGACTTAGGCTGAGAAATTTACTGTAATCGGAGGTAAATGTTTCCACCGATCCGTTGAGAGCTCTGAGAACTAAATTATAATAATAGCTGAGCGAAAGAAGCTGAAAGGATGAATCGACCTTTGCCTTGTAATTTTCTTCAAAATACTCATCATTCATCTTTTCGCGCATCTCGTAGACGCCAAAGTAAGCACCATTGATATAAACGACCGCCGGAGTACAATGTGAATAGTCATTATGGGTATTGTTGCTCATTATCTTGCACTCCATGGCATCCTTAAACTGAAAGGTAAGCCACTGGTTACTCCCGTTGCGGAGGTAAAGGGATTTATAATCCTTCCGGTTGGGACGATCAGGAATAAGGGGATAATCCACATCGCCTTCGCCATAGGTCTTGTGGTTGAATTCCAGCCTGAAGGAGTGCTGAGCATTGGTACGGCTTCCACCTGCACCTCCGTCAATCTGGATGCCCGAAAACTGTTCAAATTGCTTTTGCTTGTCTTTGTCGAAATATTCAACATAGCATGGCCTCTCCCATTCCTGTTCGGTATGGTCAAAGATTCCGGTGCTGCCATATAGATTCGCAGTATTGGTGATGATTGACAGTACAGGGATTGAATGGCCTGTGGTGGTGATAAAATAAGTATTGGCCAACGAGCGGCTTGGCAACTTATCGGCCTTGCTAAAACAGGTAGCCCGAATAAGGCCTGTCGCTGAAAAGACGATGGGTATGCCATTGTAAATTGTTGAAGCAGGTGTTGGATCGCTGCCATCTTTGGTGTACCGTATTTCGGCCGTCAGGGAGGTGGTTGATAGTCCAATGGTCTGTTTGCCGGGGTAAAAGCCTTCGGCAACTGAAAACAGGGGCTCAGGTTCCCGTTCACTTGAATAGGCCTTGGTGGTATTGGGGTCCCTGGGTGTAGGTTGCAAAAATACGCCCCAGGCACTGGCTCCGTCAGTGACCCGCCCAAAGGACCAGCCCGAGGAAAGATCCTTCACCCAGACAGTCTCCACGGTGTTCTCCTTTTTATTGAATAGATAAATTTTTTCACCCTTGCTGTCAATTTTAAAATTGGTATGCAAGTTATTGACCCCTGTTGAAATTAACGTTGTTGGTGTCCGATCAAAGAGCGGAGTTTGCAGATCGTTTACCTTCAATGATAAAAATGGAATAAGGCTTATGTCGGTTGAACTTGAAATGGTATTGTGTACCTCGATGGCAAAAACATTTTCCCCAGTGACCATCAGGGATCTCACAAGGGTGGTATCGAGGGCCATTTTTTCAGGTTTACCGCCTGTATACATGGTCGCTTCATGCGAAGTTGCTCCTGAATTCCAGGTGGGCACTCCGGTAATGCCTTTACGGGCAATCTCAACACCATTCAGGTAAGCCACAAACCCATCGTCGTAATCCACGTGGAGGGCAATGTCCTTATATCTGAATCCAGCAGGTATGACAAATGATTTTCGGATATAAATGGCCATGGTAAATGTAGGAACAACAGTTGCATCGTCGCCGTCGCCAAGACCAAAGCCTCCCTTTCCCTTATTCCAGGCAGTGTCAATAAAACCATGTGACATCCAATTGGTTGGAGTCGATGCTGTGGCAATCATGTAATTGAATGTATCGGCTGGTAAAACCGGGCTCTCCCAATGATTGCTTTCTGGCGAGAGGGCCCTGTCTTTTGCAGAGGCAAACACAACCAAATGATTGCCCGAAGGCATGAGGTAGGCTGGGAAAGCCCATTTTTCGAAATTCAGGGAATCATCACTCAAATAGTACCCAGCCAGATTTACCGATGAGCTTGTTGGATTGTACAGCTCAATCCAATCTTCCAAAGAATTGTTTTCATCAGCAATTTGGCCGGAGTTTTTGTTCGATATTTCATTGATAATGATCTGTGCATCTGAGGTTTTACAGAAATATACAGCCAAAATGAACAGCAGGAAAAGTTTAGTAGAGGTCATCTGAATAGTTAGTATCGCAAAGCAAAAATGATAAAATTCTTAATCGTGCAAGATAGAGATGAATTTGTAGGAAGCAAATAAAATATGCTGTTTTTTATTCGGGATGGTGGATATGAGATAGAAATGGAAGTTTTCAAGCCAGTGTAAAAATAAAAAGAGCGACCCGTTGGGATCGCTCTTTGAATATCGTTCTTAAATGAATTATTTTACGATTTCTTTGAACCTTGCTTCGTTGAAGTATTTTGCAAACTCCATATCACTGGCAATGGTTGTTTTCATTTCAGGTTTCATTTTAACGACCTTTTCAAGGCTTTCGTACATCAGGTTTTCTTTGGCTGTACGGGCGCCTACAACTGCTTTGTAGTATTCGGTCTGGTAGTTGTCGCCTGTGTTGCTTTCAAGTGATTTTAAAGCACCATTGTTGTCACCTGCAAGGATCTTAGCCAAACCGGTGTTGGGTGAATTAGAATCCCCAAAATATTTAACCGCTTGTGGGTAATTGCCTTTGATAATGCTTAAAATTCCAAGATTGTAATTTACAGCATCTCCAGCACCAGAAGCAGCTCCGAAGTAGGTTTCAGCCTTTGCCAATTCGCCAGCCTTCAAGGCACAAACGCCCAGGTTGTTTTTAATGATCGGCTCCGTGTTACTCAGCTTTTCAGCCTTTTCGAACAGTGGTTTTGCATCTGTGTAATTGAGCTGTTGTACCAAAACAAAACCGGCATTGTTGTAACCTCTCCAATCCTGTGGATAAACCTTCATGAAAGAATTGTAGATCGCCAATTTCTTGTTCATGTCTTTGGTTAGGGTAGCTGCATAAAGCAGTTCGGCAGGATTCAGTTTTGAAGGATCAGAATCAGCAAGGGCAGCAATTTCTTCATCCGATTTTCCGATCAGATCAATGCTGGTGGTGAATTTTGAACGACGCAACTGAGGCAGAATTTCGCTGGCTACACCTGTAAAGGCATTTGAAAGGTTTTTGATTTCACGTTCGCGAACTTCAGGATCGGTATACATGGTCAGTACACGCAGAATCAGTTCTTTGTCCTGGATGTTTGATTTGGCCATCAATTCTTTGAAACCTTCCCAGTCTTCAGGAGTAAATTTGGTCTTGAATTGAGCTTCTACTTCTTCTTTTTTCAATTCTTTGGTTAAGAATTTAGAAGAAGCATCCTGACGTTTTTCGGCTAGCTTGGTGTTTAATTCAAGTGGGCCGTCAGGAGAAGCGTAGGAAGAAACTTCCATGCTTTTCAGTTTTTTCTTTGGATCGGTTGCCAATGATTTATTGTATTCGTTCAGTTTGGCAATTTCTTCAGCTTTTAATTCTGAAGGGCGAATATCGGCCTTGTTGATCTCATAATGGATAGCAGCAGTATACTCATCAGGAACGATGCGTTGGAATGCATCAATGTTTGGATCGTATTTGCCCGTGGTGTTTTTCTCACGGGTAACTCCGATGATCGGAGTTGGGAAATTATACACCAGGGTAGGTGTTGCAATGACGCCCTTGGCTACCGGAATCGGTTTAAAGTCAAGGCTCTTTTTCCCTTTTGATGCAGTAATTCTCATTTCCAGGTTTGATAAGCGCATTTCTTCTGTATAAGGAACAGCATCCTTATAATCGAAGCTGCCACCATTGGAATAAGAAATTACTTTGTTATTGCCATCTACCTTTTCACCCTGAAGGGTGATCGGTTCGAAGGCCTTTTCTCCACCCTGGTAGGTCAAAACTGGGGTAGCAACCAAAGTGGCTTTTTTGTTGAAATACTTGGCTGGGAATTTTCCGTCAATAGCCACATCCACGTTTCCTGCATTTGTTTCAAGGACTTCTGGTGTGGTTTTGAAATTAATCAAGTTTGCATTCTTTTTCATTTTCTGCAAACCCGCACAACTGCTCAATAATACGGCAGCCAATGCGATAAGGGCAAGTGGTTTTAAGTTAATGGTTTTCATATTCAATATATTAAATTTAAAATACAATATTCTGATATTGTGCACAAAATTAATAATGTTTTATATAAATGAAAGTAAAAAAAACAGTTTTTATTCCAGTAAAATATGGGTAATGCCTTTGTTGTATTGTTCATTAAAAATTGCGTGTGTGATTTTTTCAAAGTCTATCGCCTTGTTTTCAAAGTCTAAGCCATTGGTATTGATGCTTAAAATTGGGATGTCATTGTGTTGGTTGAAATAATCGAAATACCCCTGGGTTATTCGATCTAGATACTCCCTGGTGATATGCGATTCGTAGGATCGGCCACGAAATCCAATGTTCCGGAGCAGCTGGTCGGTATCCTTGTGAAGGTATACATACAAATCGGGTTTGGGTAGTTTGTCGTAAATAATGGCAAAGAACTGGCTGTATAGATTGTATTCATCTGGATGCAAGGTATTTCTGGCAAAGATCAGTGATTTGGTGAAATAGTAATCCGAAATCGTGAAGTTGCCCGGCACGTTAAACTGACCCAACTCCTGGTTCAGCTGGTTGTACCGGGAGGCCAAAAAAGCCATTTCCAGGGGAAAGGCATATTGCTGTGGATTTTCGTAAAACTTGGGTAGAAATGGATTGTCTGCAAATTGCTCCAAAATCAGATTCGCCCCGTATTTTTTACTGATCATCTGGGCCAGGGTTGTTTTTCCAGCGCCAATATTTCCTTCAATTACCAGATAATTTAAGCTCATAATCAGTGTATCATCAAATCCCGGAAATCGGTTCCCGATCATTTAAAAGTACAAAATTTTATCCTAACTATTTCAATTATTTTCACAAGGCTTTATAATTCGAATGGACCGATCTCAGGCAATGGATCCAAGCAGCGATCAATGACCAAATCATTCATTTTCTTCATTACTGACCTTGGGTTGCATACGCCTTTGATTGAGCTTCCCTTATAGGTATTTGTACTTTTCAAGTACTCTATTAGTACTAAAATGGCCATCTCTGTACCAATAGAGTACTTAAAAAGTGCCAATACCAATAATTGAACAGCCAAGGGCCAGCATCGAATCCTTACCCGATGATTTCAGAAAGATCAAAAATGGGGAAGGTCAAAAATTCGAAACAATCAATTGGATGAATAGGGAATCTTTTCTGTTGACTTGCTTATAAATCCTTTTTTAAAAATTTAAAAGCCTCTTTTAATTTCGCAGGAGGATGGGATGCAAGAGTGGATCTTTTATTTCAGCTTATCTTCTATGATTAAACCCAGCACATCGCCCAGCTTTTTGCCCATCGCCGCAATTTGTTGGGGAACAAAGCTGGTAGCGGTCATTCCGGGGGTGGTATTCACTTCCAGAAAGTAAAATTCATGGTCCTTCAAAATATAATCCATTCTGACTATCCCTGAGCAATCACACAAGTCGTAAATGCGGGAGGAGAGTTCCTGAATCTTTTGCGTCAGTTCTGCAGAAATGCGGGCAGGGGTAATTTCATCGGTTTTGCCTACAGTATATTTGGCATCAAAATCGAAAAATTCATTTTTAGGAATGACTTCAGTAACTGGGAAAATCAATTCCTGGTCCGAAAGCTTGACCAGTCCGCAGGTGAACTCCGGTCCGTCGATGAACTGTTCGACCAGGATGTCGGCGCTTTCGTTGATCGCTGTTTGCAAGGCATCCAGCAGTTGTTCTTTTTCCTTCACTTTGGTAACCCCGAAACTTGAGCCACCTGCATTTGGTTTTACAAACAAAGGCAATCCAAGTTGGTCAACCAATTGGTCCGCCTCCACGGCGTCGCCTTTAAACAGCCGGACCGATTTGGCCATCGGGACATTGAAATTGCGAAGGTAATTGCTGCAGAAATACTTGTTAAAAGTCAAGGCCGATGAATAGACTCCACAGGTTGAATAGGGAATTTTCACCATGTCAAAATATCCCTGGAGCTTACCGTCTTCGCCGGGGGTGCCATGAATGGTAATATAGGCGAAGTCAAATTTTATTGTCTCGCCCGCTTTGACAAATGAAAAATCATTTTTATTGACCATGGCAATGGCCTGATCAGCTTCATATACCTCCCACTGAAGTCCCTTCATCTGGACTTTCCATACATTGTAAATAGCCCGATCAAGGGATTCAAATACATTGATACTGCTTTTTACCGAAACAATAAATTCGGATGAGTCGCCACCATAAACAACTGCAATATTTTTTTTCATCTTGATATGCCTTATTTTATTCCTGAACGGTTCGATTGGAAAGATAATTCCGCCATTTGACAATTACGTTGGCCAAATCCTCTGGCAGTGGTGATTCAAACAACATTTGTTCACCCGTGGCTGGATGTATAAATCCGAGGGTTTGTGCGTGAAGGGCCTGTCGTGGAATCATATCAAAACAGTTTTTTACAAACTGCTTGTATTTGGTAAAAGTGGTTCCTCTCAGAACCTGGTCTCCGCCATAATTATCGTCGTTGAACAGCGGGTGCCCGATGTGTTTCATATGAACCCTGATCTGGTGGGTGCGCCCTGTTTCGAGCCTGCATTCCACAAGATTCACATAGCCCAGACGTTCAATGACCTTGTAATGAGTGACGGCTGGTTTGCCATGCTCCCCTTCCGGGAAAACGGTAAAAACCTGCCTGTTTTTCAAGCTTCGTCCAATATTCCCGGTGATGGTGCCTTCGTCGGTGTCGAGGTCTCCCCATACCAGGGCAACGTATTTACGTTTGGTGGTCTTTTCGAAAAATTGGAGTGAAAGCTTCACTTTCGCTTCCAGGGTTTTGGCCACCACCAGTAATCCCGAGGTATTTTTATCAATCCGGTGAATCAGTCCCGGGCGGGGATCATCTGAATTGAAGAGTGGTAATTCCTGAAAATGGAAAGCCAGTCCGTTGACCAGGGTGCCAGAATAATTCCCATGTCCGGGGTGAACGACCAGTCCTGCCGGTTTATTAACCACCAGCAAATGATCGTCTTCATAAACAATGTTCAGGGGTATGTCCTGTGGAATAATCTTCAGTTCACGGCGGGGATAATCCATGACAATGGAAATTTCATCGCCGGGTTTTACTTTATAGCTTGATTTGACTGGAATGGTATTTACAAGTATTTTGCCTTCGTCGGCCGCTGCCTGTAGACGGCTTCGGGTGGCATTCTGCAAGCGGTTCGATAAAAACCGGTCGATGCGCAGCAAGGTTTGTCCGGCGTCCACTATTACATTGTAATGTTCAAACAGAGCGCCGTCATCGGTCTCCTCAATGTCTTCAAAATCGTCAATTATATCGTTGTTTTCAATCATCTAAAAAAATGAATTTTCGGGTTTCTCAGCTTCAGGTTTCTCCTGAAGCTTGGCAGGATCGATTGTAAGCCAAATATCAATGGGCGTTCCATTGGCTACGTCAAATGTTTCGGCTGGATCTGGACTCTGTTTCCAGATGATGCCCTGGGTTTTCTGGTCTTCCGAAGTAAACGATTCGTCGTAGGTAATCACACCCACATTCAAAAATGCTTCTTCAAGCAATGAACGGGCTTCGGTCAGGTTTTTTCCCAGCAAGGCCGGTATCTGGATTGCCGATCCGTCGCTATCACTTCCCAGCACCAAATCAACGGTGCTGCCTTTGGGAACCATCTCCCCTTTTTGGACCACTCGTCCGTTCACCTTCTGTTCAAGGACCAGATTGGGAAATTCGCTTTGCTTGTATTCGATGCTCCCGGCTTTCAGTCCAGCACTTTCGATCAGGTTGGCCGCCTGTCGGTAGGAAATATCGGTCAATTGGGGCATGGGGATCATCTCCTGGCTCAGGGCACAAAGGGTCAGGTAGATAATGCGCTTTTCCTTTACGCTCATCCCTGGCTTTGGAAACTGATCCAATACGGTTCCCGGGGCTGTCTCAACTGAATAGACCGAATCCTGAATTTCAAAACGCAGGTTGGCCCGATCTAAAATATCAGCCACTTCAGAGGTTGTCTTTCCTTTTAGATCTGGTATTTTAACTGATTCTCCGTGGCGGGTATAGATACGCAGGAAAAACATATTAAATAAGATCAGGAAAATGGTAATCCCCAACGCAGCCAGTGCATTTACCTTAAAGGTTCTGGTTTTAAAAAATTCTTTCAGAGTCATGATGCTATTGACTTTATGATCCAAAAATAACTATTTTTCTGGTTCCCGCTCGGTCCCCTTTAGGTGATCATCGGTGTAATTTTGGTATAAACACAAAAAGGTAAAGAAAATTCATTCTTTACCTTCTGTATATTGTTAGAAATCCGAAAGTGTTCGACTATCTTTTGTGACTTGGTTCGTCAGAAACGGTTAGTTTTTTTCTTCCTTTTGCACGGCGGGCTTTCAATATTTTACGGCCACTGGCAGTAGACATTCTTTCTCTGAATCCGTGTTTGTTTTTTCTTTTTCTGTTTGATGGCTGAAATGTCCTTTTCATCGGTCAGTATTTTTAATGATAATATTCGTTTTTAAATCGGACTGCAAAAATAGTTCTTTTTTACTATTCTGCAAATATACCTGGATTAAATTCATTTATTTTTTAATGTCAAATGAATCAGTCTTTTTGTGGCGAAAAATTCTTCCTCAAAATAGTTCTGAAGGTTGTAAATGTGAATCTGTTGTCTGAAACTGCTGATTTCATCCTCAAAATCACCACCTTTGAGGTAAAGAATTCCATTGGGCAAATCGTTGTTGCTTTTGCTGGCCACCTTGGTTCGGACCATGGAAACAAATTTCGGGAAGGCGGTGACAGCGCGGCTAACCACAAAATCGAACTTCTGCTTGAGGTCTTCAACGCGTAAATGTTCAGCTTTCACGTTCTGCAGGTTCAATGCCGAAGCCACCTCGTTGACTACGTTGATTTTCTTTGCTATCGAATCTACCAAATAGAAGGATGTTTCAGGAAACAGGATGGCCAGCGGGATCCCGGGGAACCCACCACCTGTCCCGACATCCAAAACCGATGTACCGGGTTTAAATTGGATGACTTTAGCAATTGACAAGGAGTGCAGGATGTGTCGTTCGTAAAGTTGTTCAATGTCTTTTCTTGAAATCACGTTGATCTTCGCGTTCCATTCCGTATACAGTGGACCGAGACGCTCAAAATGATCCAGTTGCTGATCGGTCAGATCAGTGAAATATTTTCTGATAATATCCATGTTGTAATTTCAGTTGAACTATTGGTCGTGCTCGTCAATCTCGGTCGATTCAATCATCTTGAAGAGCATTTCGCGGGCCCTGAACAGTTGTGCTTTTACCGTACCGAGCGGCAAATTTAGTTCTTTTGCTATTTCTTCGTAGGAATATTCCCGAAAATAACGCAGTTCAACCAAGATGCGGTATCGGGGTTTGAGCCTATGCACAATTCTTCGCATCAGCACTGCTTTCTGTATCCGGATCATTTTTTCTTCCGGGTTGGGATCTGCCGACCGTAATTTGACCGGCGAGTCGTTATCGCCGTTATCCTGGTTATTTTCGATCGAGACATAAACACCGCGACGTTTGCGCAGAAAGTCGATACAATTGTTGGTCGCAATTTTAAACAACCAGGTGCTAAAGGCAAAATTGGGCGAATACTGCTGTAGGTTCTTGAATGCTTTCCCGAAGGCCTCCAGGGTCAGGTCTTCGGCATCACTTTTGTTGTTCACCATTTTCAACAGCATGAAATAAATGGCATCTTTATACCTGCTCATCAGTTTGGCAAAAGCTTTTTCGTTGCCAGCCAGGGCCGACTCCACCAGTAAAAAATCGTACTGAGCTTTTTCTGACAGTTGAGGGTTTAACTCCATCTGTTTCTACGGTGAATTAAATAGGTTGACCAAAAGAACCACCAATTGATGATGGGTTTTATCAAAATGTACACAAACGAAGATACGAAGATTTTTCTTTCTTTTAGTCGATTTAATAGTTTTTTAACAATAATACATAACACAATAAAGTAGATCAACATCACCAAAGCAAAGGTAATCCAGTATTCTGGCATTAGTATTAACAGGGTGATCGTGAGTGCAGCCAATGCAATTTTGGTAAAATCGTCCAGAAATAAGGTGAATTTTTTCGCCCAGTTGAGGTCTTGCCTGATCTGAACAGCTTTTTTAATCAGCTTCAGATGATCGCCCCGGTCGTCTTCCACCAGTTCGCGGATCGAGAGGTCGGGATGGGTGCTGATTTTAACCCTGTTTCTTTGGAAATTTTCATTAAATATCAACTCCAGATTGGCATAGTTGCGGTTTAGCTTCTGTTTGAATCCCTGGGTATCAAAATACAATGATTTTTTGAAAAGCACATTGTTTTCAGAAAAGACAAAAGGCTTCCCAGCTAGTATCCAAGAGCCACTGAGCATAAACTGGTTAAATCGCTCCAGCCTGCAAAGCAGGTTGCGCAATGATTTGGTTCTCTCCACATTGGTGTAACCGATCACTGCATCGGTATCTTTATCAAGCAGCCCGGTTAGTTTGGACAACCATTCGGGGCTGATGGACCCAGTATAAGGGGTAAGTTGAACGATCCAGGGCGATTGAGCTCCCTTTAACCCGATATTTATGGCTTGCTTATCGAGAAATCTGGTCTCCTGGCTCAAACTGGTAAATTTGATCCTTGGATTGGTCTCGGCCAATACCGTTAAAATTTCAAGGGTATTGTCTTCCGAGAATTCATTGATCACCATCACCTGGTAATCGTCAAAGGACAATTCAGTCAGTTTGGTCATCAGCTCCCGAATTCGCTCTTCCTCATTGCGCAGAGAGAGCATGATGGTCACCTGGTTGGGGGTTGGATTGAAATCCTCATTCTTATGCAGAGCCAGTTTGAGATAAACACCCAACAAATAATACATCTGAATAATCCATACAAGGGCGAAGGCTGCGATAAGCACCAGGTCGGTGATGGTGAGGATTTGGTAATTGATAAGCTCCACGTCTGAATTTCTTAGTTGATAAAATAGAAAACTAGTCCTTTTTGCGCGGCAAAATTAATAAACCTTCCCATTCTTTCCGCCTGATTTTTAATTATAATTAACAGAAGCCCTGTTGGTTCTTTTCTGGACATTTCAGTTTAATGCCTATCTTTGAGCACTCAAAAAAAAAATTGAATGCAATTTGAACTCAAACATACCGCCACGGGTACCAAGGCGAGGGCAGGACTGATCACCACGGATCATGGAAATATTGAAACCCCTATCTTCATGCCGGTGGGCACTGCCGGTTCTGTCAAGGGAATCCATGCCCGTGATTTGAAAGAAGATATCAAGGCTCAAATTATACTTGGAAATACCTACCATTTATACCTGAGGCCAGGATTGTCAATTATTGAACAGGCTGGCGGATTGCATCGGTTCAATGGCTGGAATGGACCCATTTTGACGGACAGCGGTGGCTACCAGGTATTTTCCCTGGGCGATATCCGAAAGCTCAGCGAAGCGGGGGCTAAATTCCAATCCCACATTGACGGATCATCGCATTTGTTTACCCCCGAGAGCGTGATGGATGTCCAGCGCATCATCGGAGCCGATATCATGATGGCTTTTGATGAATGCACCCCCGGCGATGCCGAATTTGAATATGCCCGCAAGTCAATGGAAATGACACAACGCTGGCTGGACCGTTGTATGAACCAGTTTGAAAAAACGGTCCCCAAATATGGTCATTCACAGTCGCTCTTCCCCATTGTACAGGGAGCTGTATACCCTGCCTTGCGTGAAATTGCTGCCAGAAATGTACTTCAATATAATAGCGATGGTTATGCCATTGGAGGCCTTTCAGTGGGCGAGTCTGAAAAAGACATGTATGCCATGATTGAAGTGGTGAACGAAATACTGCCTGAAAATAAACCCCGTTACCTGATGGGAGTGGGTACCCCGGTCAATATTCTGGAAGGAATTGAAAGGGGCATCGATATGTTCGACTGTGTGATGCCAACGCGCAACGGGCGCAACGGGATGTTATTCACCAAAAAGGGGATCATGAACATGCGCAATAAAAAATGGGCCGATGATTTCTCACCGGTGGACCCCGATGGTACATCTTTTGTAGATCATCATTACAACAGGGCTTTTTTGCGCCACCTGGTTATTTCGGGCGAGATGCTGGGCGCACAAATTGCCAGCCAGCACAACCTTGCCTTTTACCTCTGGCTGGTCAAAGAAGCGCGTAAACAGATCCTGGCCAACACATTCACCGGATGGAAGGCAGAAATGGTTCAACAATTGTGTGTTAGGCTATAATGAGTTCAAAGTTCCAGGTTCAAAGTTTAAAGTTGCGTGCCGATCTGGATGCAGCTTCAAAGTTTTAAGTTAATGGAAGGGTAGCCTTTCGGCACGCGACTTTAAACTTTATACTTTAAACTTTATACTTTAAACTTTATTTTTAACTTTAAACTTTTGACATTTTAGATATGCTGCATAAAATTGATTTCTATATAATAAAAAAGTTCCTTGGGACATTTTTTTATGCCATTGCATTAATCATCAGCATATCCATTGTTTTTGATGTATCAGAAAACATCGATGATTTTATGTCAAAGGATGTTCCCCTCAGGGCCATTATCTTTGACTATTACCTGAATTTCATCCCCTATTTCGCCAACCTGTTCAGCGGGCTCTTTACCTTTATAGCCGTTATTTATTTTACCGCTAAGCTGGCATATGATACGGAAATTATCGCCATTCTATGCAGTGGCGTGTCCTTTAACCGCCTGCTGAGACCCTATATGGTGAGTGCGGCAGTCATTGTGCTTTTCTCCTACCTATTGGGAAACTTTGTGATTCCCCCGGCCAATTTGAAAAAAGTTGAGTTCCGCAATCAATACATCGGCACCCGCAAGGCCAGCAATGAAACAAATATCCACCGTCAGATTGAACCCGGGGTGTTTGTATACATTGAATCCTATACCGCCAACGATGTGGGCTATAAATTTACCATCGAAAAATTTATCGACCACCAGCTTGTCTCGAAGCTCACGTCTGAACATATCAAGTGGGATCGGGAAAAGAAAAAGTGGGTGATCCATGATTATTATATCCGCGACATTGACGGAACCATGGAAACAATCAGACAGGGCGTAGAAATTGATACCACCTTAAATATGACTCCCGATGATTACACGGTGGTCGATAACATCGTGGAAACCATGACCTTGCCCAAGCTGAATGCCTCGATTGCCAGCCTGAAACTCCGGGGAGTGAATACCACGGAGTATGAAATTGAAAAGCACAAGCGCCTGGCAGGTCCATTTTCTGCCTTCATCCTCTCCATTATCGGGGTCTCGCTGGCATCACGCAAAGTCAAGGGAGGCATCGGATTTCACCTTGGGCTGGGCTTGTTGATGAGCTTCTCCTATATTTTGTTCATGCAGGTGACCACCGTTTTCACTACCAGCGGAATGCTGGCCCCCTGGATAGCCATGTGGATTCCCAATATTATTTACGGAGCACTGGCTTTTTATCTTTACCGAAGGGCTTCAAGGTAAGACTTAACAGTCAAATTCTTAAGAAAAGAATTCAACAACAAATAACCAAGCCAAAGCCTGTTTTTTTATAACAAATGTTTTATAAAACATGATGGGCAATTAAAAAATGATAATTTTGCCGGCACAAATCAAAGTTTGTTAAGGATTGTAAATAGAAGAAAATTCTATTTAAACACATTGTTTTTAATCAAAAATTTAATTCTATGTCACTGAGAAGAAATATTTTAGATCTTCGTAAACGGAAGGATGAGGTTCGGAAAGGCGGAGGAGACAAGGCCATGGAGAAACAGGTTGCGCAGGGCAAAATGACTGCTCGCCAGCGCATCCTGGCTATTGTAGATGAAGGTTCATTTCATGAATATGATATGTTCGTTGAGCATGTGGGTACCGATTTTAACATGGGAAACAAAGTGCTGGCCGGAGATGGTGTCATCATCGGTACAGGAACCATTTATGAATCACCCGTTTGTATCTATGCCCAGGATTTTACCGTTGAAGGAGGATCCCTTGGACTGATGCATGCCCGCAAGATTACCAAAATCATGGACCATGCCCTGAAAATGCGTTGTCCATTGATCGGAATCAATGACTCAGGCGGTGCCCGTATTCAGGAAGGGGTTAATTCACTGGCCGGTTACGGAGAAATCTTCTTCCGCAACACCCTTTCTTCTGGCGTGATTCCCCAAATATCGGTTATCCTCGGTCCATGTGCCGGAGGCGCCGTCTATTCACCAGCCTTGACTGACTTTGTATTTGTGGTGGAAAACATTTCCAAAATGTTTATTACCGGACCTGCTGTCATCAAGAGTGTGTTGGGTGAAGATATTTCGATGGAAGCACTTGGCGGCGCAAGAGTGCATGCTGAGATTACCGGGAATGCCCATTTCTTTGCCCTGAGTGAAAAAGAATGTTTCGAACAGATCAAAACCCTGATCACTTACATCCCCTGGAACAACACCGTGAAAGCCAAAACCTTCCCGGTTAAAGAACCCAAATCAAAATACAAGATTGAAAATATCGTTCCTGCCGATGCAAGAATGCCTTATGATATTCGTGAAATTATCAAATCAATTACCGACAATTCCGATTTCTTCGAAATCATGGAACTGTTTGCCGCCAATATCGTGATCGGTTTTGGAAGGATGAATGGCGAAACCATCGGGTTTGTAGCCAATCAGCCCAAAGTGCTGGCCGGTGTACTCGATTGCGACAGCTCTGATAAGGCAGCCCGTTTTATCCGCTATTGCAACGCGTTCAACATCCCGATCATTACCCTGGAAGACATGCCGGGCTACTTGCCGGGTGTTGATCAGGAACATGCCGGTGTGATCCGTCACGGTGCTAAAATCCTTTACGCCTATTCAGAAGCAACGGTTGCCAAAATTACGGTGATCATTCGTAAGGCATACGGTGGCGGTTATATTGCCATGAACTCTCGCCATTTGCGTGCCGATTTCGTGTTCGCATGGCCAACTGCCGAAATTGCCGTTATGGGCCCTGAAGGTGCTGCCAACATTGTTTTCCGCAAGGAAATTGCAGAAGCCGAAGATCCCGATGCAATGCGTGCACAGAAAATTCTGGAATACAAGGAAAAATTTGCCAATCCATATGTAGCGGCTTCCAAAGGGTATATCGATGAAGTGATCGAACCAGCCGAAACCAGGAAAATCCTGTTACATGCACTTCGTATTTCTGCCGGCAAGGACGTACAGGGACCATCTAAAAAACACGGACTTCCACCATTTTAATCAAACAAACCGATTATGGCAGAACAGGAAAAATTACAGGTAATCATCGTACACAGTGCCAAATACCAGACTACCTATACCAAGAAATACGAGAACCGCAAAGTTTGGGAAGAACCGAATTTGAATCATATCAAATCCTATATCCCAGGAACGGTGATCGACATCCTTGTCAAGGAAGGTCAAAAAGTAGAAGCCGGACAAAGCATCATGATTTTGGATGCCATGAAAATGTACAACGATATAAAAATGCCTTTTAAAGGGAAAATTGTAAAGATCAACATTGAAAAGGGTCAGAAAATACCCAAAAACTTTGTGATGATTGAAATTGAACCTGCTGAATAAGAAGCTTAAGAAGTCGTTTTTATTTGCGAAAATAGATGAAAGAGTGTTTCCCTGGTGGAGGCACTCTTTTTTTTGGGGGTACTTCCATCCGTCTGGTTGTGTCAATGCACTGTTCAGGTGCTGTTGTTTTGCTTTATGGTGGCACCTTCGTATACTATATAATAGCTATTCCACAGTTATCCGATTGTTAGTTCGTGCATAGTTCGTGCATAGTTCGTGCATGTTTTCTGTATTTAAACATACACCAAACAAGCATAAATTTAGCTTGAACAAAGTTCTATCTAACTACCGAATAGCAATCAAGTATGGTTCGCATAGCAACAGATCCTTCATCAGATCCAGGGCAGATGCTTTGGTGTCTTGATTGAACTCACTGATCCAAAGTCTTAAACCTTGGATCTGCTGAAAGTTGAAGATTTATTTACGATGCAGAATCGGGATATGCAGCTCCTGTTCAACGTATTGAAAATAATAATACAGCTTGCGCTCAATTTCGAGGGGGTAGTTTTCGGTGGGATCGTAATTGATGGGTGAATTGAAGAACCTGGAAGTGCCTGACCGATAGTTCCATTCATCCACATATTGACGGTTCCAGTTTCGGTAATATTCGATGCTGTGATCCAGGGCTGCTGAATTTCTGAGCAGGTACCAGGTTTCAAATCCCTGGTCGAAAACTATCAGTTCATATTCAGTGCTGTCGTTGGGTGCAATTTCGGGAGCCGATGCCTTGTGCAAGGGACGTTGTGAACTGCAGGCTGCCATCATCAAAGCCACTATGAATGGCAGCAGATAATTTTTGAATTTTCTTGGCATACCGTTCATTTTTAAATTTATACACCAAATCTGCTCAATAAACATGCCATTTGAAAAAGGCTGAACCAGTATCTCTCAGAAATAACCAATCCTTTGTTTGGATTGCTCTGTCATCTGAGCATATTAAACATTTACAGGCCATAACGGATGGTCATGACCTGTAAATTTATGAAATATTTGAATACCGATATGCTTATTTTGAAGAAACGGTCGGGCGCAGGGCCGAAGGTTCTACCTTTATTTTCAGAATCGTGAAGGTTAAACCCGGAGTCGATGCCTTCAGTACAATTTCACCCGGTTGCTTTGCCGACTGAACAATCACCTGGGCCAGGCCGTTGAAGGCTTTTCGCTTCCAGGGATCGGCCGGGATCACTACCTGGAGCACTCCCGGGTTGGTATTGAGTTCATCCCATTCAGAACGCTTCCTGAAACGCTTTCCTACCACCACATATTCATTCTTGCCCTTCTGGATGGTGGCCGGGTCAATCTGATAGGTTTGTTCATCCCTTCGTCCTACGTTGGAAGCCAGCAAGTGACCATTGATATAGATCGACTGGTTATTAACAATGCTTTTACCTAGAAGTTTTACAATTGTTGTGCCTGACAGCTCGGGAAGGTCAAACGAGCCGCGCAGGGCGATGAGCGAATCCTTGTAGATTTTCCAATCCTGGTTGCGGTTGGCCCTGAAGGCTGGTTTCCAATCCGTTTCGACAGTGGTGGCTGCAATGGCAGGCCATTGGTCCAGGCTTTTGAGCACCAACTCACTCATCCTTGAAATCTTGGACGAGGAAACGGTTTCTATAAACTTATCGGGTTCATGGCTGGCCGGATCACCATTGCCAACTCCAATGATCTTACCTGGACCTTCAAGGGTAAAGGTGATTTCATCATTGGCAACAGGTACGTTGAGCCCTTTGGAATCGTTGATGCGCACGGTCACCACCGAGACATCTTCCCCATCGGCTTTGATCGAAGACCTGTCTGCAACAAGTTGAATGGCGCTTGGAGGACCAGTGGTTTCCACCTGGCTTTTAATGATCTCTTTACCGTCTTTGAATCCTTTGGCCAAGAGAGTGCCGGGGGAATATTTGACCATCCATTCAATGTGACCGTTCTTTGGCATAGGCTTACGGCCAAGGCTTTTTTTGTTAAGGAAAAGTTCCACCTGGTCGCAATTGCTGTAGGCCCATACGCTTACTTCCTTGCCCTCTTTCCCTTTCCAGTTCCAGTGGGGCAACAAATGGAGCACCGGTTCCGATGTCCACCATGATTTGAGGTAGTAGAATGCATCTTTGGGAAATCCACAGGCATCGATGATACCGAATTCAGAGCTCACTGCAGGATAGGAAAGGGGGTTTGGTTCACCCTTATAATCGAATCCTGTCCAGTAAAACAGGCCAGCCAGCCAAGGCCTTTCATCGTAGAATTTCCATCCGGTTTCAATGGAAGAGCCCCCTAAACGGTCCATCTGGGCCATGTGCCCATTGCTCTTGTCATCTTCATAGATGCCACGGGTACCACATCCGGAGGTCTCTTCAGTTCCCCAACCAACCTGGTCAGGATATTTTGTATGATAGTCATCAATATTGCACTGGGTCAAGTAATTGAATCCCATCATATCCACCGTTTTGGATGATCCGTTGCCGCAGCCCCCACTTACCGCTACCGTGTAACGGCGCGTAGAGTCAATGGTTTGGGCATAGCGTTGCATGGTTTCCGTAATGCGGGCTCCCTTGATGTTGCTCTCGATAGCCCATTCCTCGTTGCCCAGCGACCATGCCACCACACTTGGATGGTTGCGGTCGCGCAGGATCATTCGTTTGAGCAGATCAAAATGTTCCTGGTTTACGCCTTGAAGTCGGTTTTCATCCAGTACCAGCATTCCCAGCTTGTCGCAGGCATCCAGCAACTCCGGAGTCGGAGGATTGTGCGAGCAGCGGTAGGCATTGCTGCCCATGGCCTTCAGGCTGGCAATGCGGAATTCCTGCAAAGCATCGGGAATGGCACATCCAACACCTGCATGGTCCTGGTGATTGTTAGTACCCTTTAATTTCAGGTGATTCCCATTTAGGAAAAACCCTTCATGGGCATCGAAACGTAAGGTGCGGATGCCAAGGTTGGTTTCCTGCTGATCGACAACAACTCCTTCGGCATACACCTTTGTTATTAATTTATAGAGTGTTGGTGAATCAGGAGACCATAAATTGGGATTGCTTACTTTGATCTTGCAGAAATATTCTTTCGAAACAGTTGGCTTCAGGCTAAGGTGGTTAACATTACCCGAGGCAACGGTGTTCCCCTGTGCATCAACAATAGCATGTTCTATTTTAAAATTCTGCAAATCCTTTCCATCATTGTTGATGGTAGCACGGGCTGTTACAATGGCATTTGGACCTTCCAGTTCGGAGGAAGCAAAGATCCCGTACTGCCCGATGCGCAATGGATTGGTTTTGTTGAGCCAGACGTGGCGGTAGATGCCTGCGCCTTCGTAAAACCAACCTTCTTCAATAGAAGCATCCACCCTAAGGGCAATTACATTGTTGCCCCCATAGTTCAGGTAATCGGTAATGTCGTATTCGAAGCCCGCATAGCCGCTTTGCTCATGGCCAAGATAAAAACCATTGACCCATACAATGGAATTGCGGAAGACACCATCAAACTGAATGCTTATTTTGCGGCCAAGATCACTTTCAGGAATGGTAAATGATTTACGGTACCAACCAACGCTGCTTTCAGGGTATTTCCATCCCACAGTTTTATAGCCATGGCTGTGACTTGCCTCGCCTGAGAAAGGCTGTTCAACGGCCCAATCATGGGGTACATCAAGAGATCGCCATGCACGGTCATCGAAATTGGAGGCCGACGGGCCATCACCATATCCTGTCTTGGCAAAATAGGTAAAGTAACCAGTTCCGCTTTTAAAGTCATTATCAAAATTGCCCCACTGCCCGAAGTTAAACTTCCAGCCAAAGTCCATCAGCAGATGTTCCCGACCTTGGGTAGCTTTTTCCTTATTTTGTTCACTTTGGGAAAATAAGAGACCTATTCCCAAAAGGAGAAACAGTGCCAGAGTAATTATTCTTTTCATTTAAGTTTAGTTTTAATTGCACACTATCAGCTTTTGCTCGAAGGTGATATGGTTCTGATAAAATTTAACGACATAAATACCATTGCTGAATTGAGCCGTTTGAATGGAACAAACAGGCTCTGTGGTGGAAAAAACAATTCTACCCTTCAGGTTCAATACTTCCACACGGTCGAAAACGGCTCCTGTTACACTCACCTTCCCCTTTGCAGGATTTGGGAACAGATGATATGAAGGGATGTTATTTTTTTTGATTTCATTGACAGCAGTCGGATTTTCAATAGTCAGCACTTTCGGGTTCGTCAATACCTCCTTGATATGTTCTTTGGAATTTTGTGCAGCAACTAAATCGCCCCAAGACATAAAATAAGCCCAGGGAGCATCCAGTGCAAGGCAATCATCGGGGTTGGGTATAGGCCCGTTTTCCGTCATTGCAATCAGCTTTTTCCCTTGCGAGAGGTTATAGATGCGGTCAAAACTATTCTTCTGCATATCGTAATTGTACAGCCCCGGATATGAATCATGGCCTAGAATATCAATAAAACTGTTGCCCGGGTACCAGTCTGTTTCGGGAGTTGACCATACCCAGATCAGGTTATTCAGATGATGATAATTGGTCAGTCGATCGTACAGGATATAGAAAAGATCCTTACAGGCCTTTGGACCCTTTGCCCCCCACCAGAACCATGCACCTCCGGCTTCATGCAGGGGACGCCACAAGATAGGAACCCCCGCGGTCTGGAACCTTTTGAGTTGAGAAGCTATGGAATCGATATCGCGAATGATGAGTCCATTTTCAATGGTTCCACTCTGAACGGCTTTGGTTACATCAAAAGTAGTCTTGTCGGTGTAAAATGTATTGGTACCCGCCGTACCTCCAGATGGAGAATGCCAGTGCCATTGAAAGGTGATAATCCCTTTGCCTGCGGTAGATTTATACCAGTCGATGGCTTGCTTGACACTTCCGTCATCCTCCCAACCAAAGGTATGGGCCCCATTTTTCCACAGATAGGCATACCCTTGGGTATAGTGCTGAAAATCATATCCCCTGATCATGGGAGATGCTCCGGCTATTGTTTTTACTTCAGGATAATAGGAATTGGTCTGCCCTGAAATAATTTTTGAATTGAATTTGGAAAGCAAGAATCCATAAAGTGTTTTTGCATCACTGTTGGCATTTGGGTTGACCAGATCAGGGGTAATGCTGTACACATTTTTGGAAGCAGTATAAATGGAAAACTTGTCAATATCCATCCAGCCCCAGCTACTTTGAATGGTAATGGTGTTGTCTCCGGCATTGAGGAGATATTTTCCCGCATCAATGTTCGCCCATGCGGTGGTTTTCACAAACACAACCTGGGACGATCCACCATTGTTTACAATCATATTTTGAGTCTTATCCCCGCTGGTACTGTTGTAGCGGATAATTAACTTGTAGAAGTCTTTTGCCGGAACATGAAGGGTGACAGTTATTTTATCGGTTCCCTGATCAAGTCCGGTTACATAACCCGTGCCGGAATACCCGGCAACAGATTTACTGATAGTAACCCCTGTGAGAACGCCATCTTCCGCTTCAGCTACATCAACAGGCGTTTGGTTTTGTCCAAAAGAAAGCAGGTTAATACATAATAGAATAAAAGCTAATGCCATTAACTTCCGATAGACACTTGCAAAAGTTAGTTTCATAAATAATTGCCTCATTGGACTTGGAATTTTAAACATCAAATTATTTCTTTACAGCAACTTTGATTAGGTCGTTATATTTTTTAACAATCTTCATGGTCGGATCATTGCTGAATACAGAGTTTAGGCCCTGAGCCTCCTGCGGTGGATCGCCCAGGTAATCATCGCCTGTTTTCCACATATTATCTGCCCTGCCGGTATTGGGTTTCCCCATTCCGCTGAAAGCCCAGAAGTTGACACCAGCCATCATGTCCTTTTTACCTACACTTTCAAGCACTCTGGAAAAGGCATATTCGTAATACTGATCACGCAAGGTAACAGGAGAGCCGGTTGTGAATACAAACCCATCGCGTGGCAGACCAAACTCCTCAAATACCAGGGGCTTTTTCAGCTTGTGGGCCACCTCCATGTGTTCATCAATGTATTTGCCTGTATTTTCGAGGGCTTTGCTCATGGAGCCCTGCATATCCTTTGAATTCAGCCATCCCCAGTTGAATGGCCAGATGTGAACGGTCATATAATCAACATCCTTCGAACTGTGAATCTTTTCGAACAGCTCAATGTCATTTTCACAGCCCGATTTTCCTTCCGATCCAACGGTCACCAGGTGGTTTGGATCGAGCGACTTGATGTAGGCAGCCGTTTGGTTGACCCAATTCAGGAATGGAACTTTGTTGGCATTCGAAAATGCACGTGGCTCGTTGGCCAGTTCCCAGGTCATGATGGCAGGGTCTTTGGAATAAGCAAGGCCGGTGATTTGGTTGGTTCTGCTCAGCATGTATTTGATGTGTTTGCGGAACATCTCCTGGCCACCAGTGCTTTGGTGAAAGGTTCCTGAAAAGGACATGAATTCGCCCCAGGTATGACCAGCCACTTCAGGATAAGGGATCGGTTTTTTTTCACTCCATGAAACGTATTGCGAAAAGCCACCCGACCATTCCCATGCATTGTTCAGGAACAGGATTGCTACCATTTTACGTTTACCCATTTCTGAGAGCAGGAAATCCAATCCTTCGAGCAGCTCCTGGTTATAAACGCCGGGAGAAATCTGCAAGGCAGGGCTCACCCTTCTCGGTTCACCATCGGGACCTTCAGCACCGGCCAATACACGCAGGTTGTCGATGCCGTTGGCTTTCATCATATCGAGTTCTTCCATCAGGCGCTGGCGATTGCCTTCCTTGCCCTTTGAACCCAGGATGGCACCGTACCAATAATTGGTGCCAATGTAATAATAGGGCTTGCCATTGCGGATAAACTGCCCATTTTCAACTTTGATGAACTTGTTTGCTTGTTTGCCCTCTGATTTGAAAGACATCAAGATCAAAAGAGCAACACTTAAAATTACCAGTATTCTTTTCATATATTCCATAAATATTTTACTCAACAACTTGTGGACTATTGAGTGATGTATGCGTGATTAACCCTCTGTATTTTGTAATTCTTCCTTTATATTTTCATCCACTAAAGATAAGTAATCTAGTGTTTTAATCCTATAAAAGAGAACAATTTAACGAGCATTTGGATGCCCTGGTCATTGTTGGTTTTCTACTCAACA
The DNA here is from genome assembly GCA_036504555.1 of Prolixibacteraceae bacterium. Lineage (GTDB taxonomy): Bacteria > Bacteroidota > Bacteroidia > Bacteroidales > Prolixibacteraceae > Aquipluma. The sequence continues at coordinate 34,952 of DASXUZ010000231.1, forward strand.
CCCAGAATATGTTGCAGGCGGATTTCTTTGGAGGAAGCCCCCATACGGATCTCAATACTGTCACGCTCCACGTGCCAGTCGTTTTTGCTGATGTCCCAGTAGGCCAGACGCTTGGCTGGCAAGGCAATCTCCACAGTCTTTTGTTCGCCGGCATTCAGGTGCACTCGCTGGAACCCTTTAAGTTCCTGCAAGGGACGACTAACCTGTGAATGGAGATGTTTCACATAGAGCTGCACCACCTCATCGCCGGCCAGTTTGCCTGTATTTTTCACATCCACGCTCACCTTGACAGCACCGTCGCTGGCCAGGGTAGAAACGTTGGTCTTTAAATTCGACCAGGCAAACGTGGTGTAGCTCAATCCAAATCCAAACGGGTAGAGTGGTTCTTCCTTGAAGTACATGTAGGTGCGTCCGTTGCGGATGTTGTAATCCAGCATGTCGGGTAACTGATCCAATGATTTGGGCCAGGTCTGTACCAAGCGCCCGGCAGGGTTGTAGTCTCCAAACAGAACGTCAGCAAGGGCGCTGCCTTCTTCCTGGCTGCTATGGGCCATGTGGACAATCGCAGGCACATGCTCCTGGGTCCAGTTGATGGCATAGGGGAAACTGCTTTTAAGCACTACAATGGTTTTGGGATTGGCAGCCAACACCGCTTTGATCAATTCTTCCTGGGCCCCCAGGGAGATGGATTTACGGTCCAGGTCTTCCCTCCCATCGTCAGGACCTGAAATCTTCTTCCAACCATTGTCCAGGTTGGGATTGTTGCCCACGCATACAATGGCGATGTCGGATGACTTGGCCAGTTTCACTGCAGCGGCTACATCATCGCCCAAGGCGAACTGTACATTTACCTTTTTCCCGACCTTGTCTTTCACGCCAGCCAATGGAGTAATGACATAGGGGGCCTCTGAACTATACCAATCGAACACGACCTGGTTGGCACGAGGCCCGATCACGGCAATGGATTTGACAGCCTTTTTGTTAAGGGGTAACAGGCTTCCCGTATTTTTCAGAAGGACAATCGATTCCTGGGTAGCCAGGTGTACCGCATCTTTGTTCTTTTGCGTGTTCCAGGGGGCGGTTGCCGTGGTGTCGGCGCCTATCTTGGCATAAGGAACGCGATCCGCAGGATCAAGCAGGCCAAGGCGGATGAATATGCGCAGGGTTCCCTTGATGTCCTGATCGAGCTGTTTTTCAGTTAGAAGGCCTTCCTTGAGCGCCTTTCTTACCGGGGCTTCCCAGTTCTTGTCCAGGTATTGATTGATCCCCGCAATGACAGTGCCAGCAGCTGACTGGGTGGTATTTTCATAGTATTTTTGAGAGCCGGTCAGGTTGGTGAACCCTCCGGCATCGGTGCAGATTACGCCATCCACGCCCCATTTCTTGACAGCCACTTCTTCTATCCACGGATGAACAGTGGCAGGGACGCCATTGATCAGGTTGTAGGAGGCCATAAAACACTTGGCACCACCTTCTACAAATCCCATGTGGAAGGGCATTGAATAATATTCAAAGTATTGGCGTACATCAAAATTGGAGGATGTCTTGGTACGGTCATCTTCATTGCTGTTGGCCAGGAAATGTTTTAGAAGTGAGGCGCTCAACCAATAATTGGAATCATCGCCCTGCAGACCCTTGATCATCGCCACAGCCATGGTGCCGTTGAAATAGGCATCCTCCCCAAAGCATTCTTCGGTGCGACCCCAGCGTGGGTCACGTCCAAGATCTGCATTGGGAGCACGCATAATCAGGCCGCCGCGGTTCTTGTATTTGGGACTCTGGAAAACATAGCGGGCTTCAACCCCTTCGATGGCACCTGACTGACGGATGATTTCAGGGTCCCAGGTTTCACCCATGCCGATGGACTGCGGAAAGGTGGTGGTGGTAATAGCACCTCTGCGGCCCCAGCCACCGGGTGCTCCCTGGGCAAGGCCATGCAACCCTTCCACATGACCCATGCGCTTGATACCCAAACGCTCAACACCTGGATTCGAACTGAGAAAGGCGACCTTCTCATCCAGGGTCATCAGTGAAATAATGTTATTGACCCTGTCTTCCAAAGCCATATCTGGATTCTGAAAGGGATAAGTTGTCTGCTCAGTTTTTTGAGCATAGGAGATTCCACAGACAAGGAACAAAATGAAGGGCAAGATGGCTTTCATTTTTAAGCTTGTTGATTGATTCATTAGGCAATGGTTCATTTCAATATAGTTATGGTTTAGGTTCTTTATTTTTTTTGATAGATGAATATTAATTCATAGGCTGAAATATCCGGGCTTATTTCAACGCACCACAAGAGTAGTTCTCAGGACTGCTGGTACAGCTCCCAATCTTGGACCACCCCAATCGGTCTCATCTCCATTGCGGTTGCGCAATAGTTTGAAGACTCCATTCACATACTGACCCTCTTCAACTTTCAAATATTGCCATGCCCTTCCAGCATTTGCACCAAGGGGCTTAAAGGTGAAGTGACAAAGGGTACCGATCAGGATAAATTCGTTCTCTCCCAGTTGCACCACCATGGCTTTGCCAAACGGACGGTTAGCCTCCTGCTCGGTGTTGTTTCTTGAAGTGCCAAAGGTGACCATTGCTTCCCAGGCACCCAGGTCGATGGTCTGCGTTCCATGGTCTTCATGTTCCACCACCGATTTGATCTTTCCTTCAAAGCTCCATTTGGCCAGTTCTCTCATCATCGGGGCGGCCATCGCGTATTCCTGGGCAATGGCGGCTAGGCGGGTTTCAGTCTCTCCCTTTCCCTCACCCAATGCATTGAAGTCTACTCCAAAGGGAGAAAAACCAATGCCACCGTGTGCAAGCACCGGGTAAAAGTATCTCACATATTTTTCACCAAAGCCAATCTCGGGTACAAACAATGCATTGTCAGGGCGGTCATACAACTCAATGATTTTCAAAGCCTTTTCGCTTTCAGGCATATAAATATCTGGAGCCAACAGATCGATGGAGGGCGCTGCAGCTTTCCAGATCGGGATCACATTGTCGGTCGGGCCACCACTTTCATAGGTTGTAGCACTTGGATTGCTGAGCGGATCGCGCAAGGCCGCATTGACGTACAATGGCAATGAATTGACTGACTTGCCAGCCGCTGCAACAGTTTCAATATACCGGGCAACTGACCATGCATGGAAATATTCATCAGCATCGTTTCCAAATACTTCTGTCCATGTTCCGCCTGCGCCTAATATTCTATTGAATGCTTTGAATACTTCTGGCTTGAGTAGTTCGGCTGGCACCTGACTTTCAAAAAGCGTTTGTGCCTCTGGCGAATAATCCCGCACAGTATCCCATGCACCTGGCTCATTTTCCACCTGTACCATCAGTACGGTATGCTGTGGATCGGCCTTTTTCAAATAAGCCATGACTTCTTTGAAGGCTTTCGCATCAGCTTCCATAGCTGCCTTGGTATGGGGCGAAGGCGAATCAGCCGGCTGACCATTTTTCTTTGTAATGTTGGGATACTTCACCGCATCCGATTTCATCCATTCGGGCATATAATGGTTGCTGCCGTTTTTCCAGGTGGCGAACCAAAGAAACACCAGATGCACCTTGCGTTCACGAGCCTGTTTTAATAGCATATCCACGATTGAAAAATCGTATTTTCCCTGTTGGGCCTCTATTTGCTCCCAGTAGATCGGTACTTCCAAAGTGTTGGCGTGCATGGCCTCAATGGCCGACCACAGCTGTGGCATCATCCCTGGCCAGCCGCTCGAGTTGTGAGCCTGTCCCCCAAGGATCAAAAACGGTTGTCCATCTACCAAAAGGGCATGACGTCCATCTTTTTCAATCAGTCGGGGAACCGCTTGTTCCTTTACCTGCGCAGACAAATCGATGGAAGTAACTGAGAATAAAATGAATAATGTTAAAACAAGACACTTACGTAGACACATTGTAATTCCTCCTTTAGATATTATTAACTAGTATTATTTGGTTTTCAGGATCCAGCTTGTTTGTTCCCTCTGATGTATTTCCACAAAATCAAATATTGCTTGGTTTGAAAGAAATAATTAATCAATTCAAGGACAATAAATCCCACTAAAATGGATATGCCAACTTGCAGCCAATGAGGAATATCATTGACTGTCACATCTTTCCTCTTCATGATCCCAAAAAGATTCTTGATATTTTTCCTTTCTAAAACACTGTGGGAGAATGTCGTGGTTACCCACATCCCCACCGAAAAGCCAACCAGGTTTCCAAGCGCTTGTTGAAGAATAAACTTCTTTATCCTGAGAAAGGAAAACTTTTCACGAAAAGCCCAGCTTGCCTTCATTTTAGAAAACTCATCATCCATGATCTCCGAATGATTCCAGAGACCTTCCACCTGATAAAAATATGCTTTGTTCTTTTCGCTTTGATTGAACCAATCCTGGAACTCCGCTTTTTCTTCTTTGGACTCATCCTTTGCCAAATGTCTTGACAGTAAGTTCCATGTAATCGAATCTTGCATAAACTATTTTTTTGTCAAAGGTACTATTTGGCTTCAATTTTAAAGTCCAAAAATGCATTCATCGCCATGGTAGGTCTGCCGTCATCTCCCCAGGCGCTCAGGGCATAGCCGCTCCAGCTTTTAGCACCTTCGGGTTCCCAGTAAATGACTCCAAGGCCTTTGTTGTTGGCAACAGCCTTCACCCTTTGCTGAACGGCCATCAACATATCGTAGGTGTTTTGCGGTTTGGCAGATTCACCGCCCACTTCGACCACCATCACTTCCTTTCCATACCGTGAAACCATATCATTCAGGTTATTGCCCAGATCGTTGACCGAGAGGCTGTAGTCAGGCTTCCCGTCCAGCCAGTAAGGATAATAAGACATCCCGATGACATCATATTTGGCGCCATTGGCTTTGGCATTGTCAAACCACCACCGGAACCGGCCATTGTTGTTGCCCTGATCGACATGTAGCACAACTTTTGATTGTTCGCTGACCGCTTTGACGGCATCATATCCTTTATTGAGCAATTGCACCAACTGAGGCCAGTTGGTTGAACTGCCTTCTGGTAATAACAGACCACCGGGAATTTCATTTCCTACCTGTACCCATTCAGGAAATACACCTGCGGTTTTCAGATCTGACATCACATCAAAGGTATAGTCATATACATCGGTCAGCAATTGCGCAAAGGAATGGCCCTCCCAGGCAGCGGGCTTCTTTTGTTTGGCCGGGTCAGCCCATGAATCACTGTAATGAAAGTCGATCATCACCCGCATGCCCCATTGTTGTGCCCTGACGGCCATGGCAACGGTCTCGGCTTTACTACAATGCCCACTTGCCTTGTCATTCGAAGGATTCACCCAGGTACGCAACCGGATGGTATTGATGCCATGATCTTTTAAAATCTGGAAACAGTCCTGCTGCTGACCCTGGTCGTTGTAGAATTTGTAGCCCGTTGCCTCCATCTGCGGAAGCCAGCTGATGTCAGCCCCCTTGGCAAAAACATTGTCTGAAATAACAACAGGGGGAATCACAACGGGGGGAATGACAACAGGCGCTTCTGAATTGGCATGATTACATCCGAATAAGCATAAAGAAGCAATGATCAAAAAGCAGAGAGTTGATGTTTTCATCTTGTCAAAGATTAGTTTATTAAGTCCGAATGTAAGCATTTTTTCTGGAGATTGAATCCTGTTTGCCCATAAAATCAGTCACGTTCGCGAACGTAATTACCACATCATGATCTTCGACAAATCCAACCAACACGACCACATGACTTTCGTCTCTCATTATTTCACAAGGCTCAATCTCATCATCAGTACATCGTGCGATGGAACAGAGGCTTTCAATGTTTTTGTTGTGGTACCCAACTCTTTTTTGCTCCACACATCCCTGATTTTAAAAGTCTGGGCTGAGGCATCCAGTGTCCTTTTCGAGAAGTCATCATTGACCACATTCTTAGCCCAATCAAAATCTATATTTTTTGCCTCTGCTGAACGGTTTAAAAAGCAAACAGCCCAATCGCCGCCAGCCAATGGCTTCATCCATGTTTCAAAACCTCCCTCGGACGCATATTTCAAACCCTGAATTCCCATGGCATCCTGGTTAATGGCAATGGCATCCTGGTTGGTTAAAATAGCCAAGGTCTTTGGTGCCATGCTCCTTAAGTCGTTCCCTGCAATGAGTGGAGAGGCAATCATACACCACATGGAGAAATGTGCCCGGTCTTCACTTTCGCTCATTCCGCCATTTCCAACTTCAAGCATATCAGGATCATTCCAATGGCCCGGGCCTGCATACTGGCGCATGTCTTTCTGCATATCGAGAATCTTCATCACCCCATTGGCTGTCCATCCGCCTTGCTCTTTGAAACAATCGAAGCAATCGTAAATGTCGCCGGTTGTTCTCCACAAGTGACCCACTTCACTGGCCCACAGCCAGGGTTTGCTGCCACCCCATTCGCATAGGCTGAATACAATCGGATGCCCTGCTTCTTTCAGCATCTGGCTCATGAGTGTATAGGATTCCTTTTGAGTCTGACCGTCCGAACTGCACCAATCGTATTTCAGGTAATCGACTCCCCATTTGGCATACATGTATGCATCCTGGAATTCATGCCCACGACCACCGGGACGCCCGGCACAGGTCTTGGTCCCGGCACAGGAATAAATACCAAATTTCAATCCTTTGGAATGAATGTAATCAGCCAGGGCCTTGATCCCTGAAGGAAACCTCACAGGGTCAGCAACAATAAAACCTGCACTGTCGCGGCCAATCTGCCAGCAATCGTCGATCACGATATACTGGTACCCGGCATCCATCATCCCGTTGGTGACCATGGCATCGGCTGTTTCCTTCAACAGTTTCTCACTCACATTGCAGGCAAATTTATTCCAGCTATTCCAACCCATGGGTGGAGTCATCGCCAAATTCTGAAATTTCTGTCCAGAAGCAAGCATGCTTACCAGCACAAAAAGTAGCATTGTTAATTTTTTCATTGTCTAGGTGTTAGTTTATTCGTTCAGGTTAAAATTTTAAAGGCGCTCTACCCCATACATGCGCTGGCCAATTACCAGGAGCAATCATCATCGGGTATAGGGAACCGGAGGTAAAAATATCCTTTTATTGTCGTCCTTACAATAATCCCACCGCTTAAAAGACAGGGATGTAAGAATTATCTTATTGATGACCGAAAAACAGATAGGATAGTGAAAAGAATGCTGCGATTAAAAAGTCGCCTCAATGTTGATTCATCGGCCAAGATTTATTCAAATCTGAGAGCTGAGTCAATGAAGAGGAAATCCGACCCCTGAAAAAATCCATCCACTTTTCTATATCAACCATCAACCTTATTCCCATGGGAATCGGATTTCCATTTCAATGGATACTGACTATCAAATAAACGTGACTTTCAGCTTAAATATTTTAAACAGTCAGTGCAATGATGAAGGGAATCCCTCAATTTATCTGCACAATGATCTCATCCAATGAACGTTTGGGGACATGGTGAACCTGATTTTCATCCCTCCAGTATTTGATGTCCCCATCTTTTACCTCATCCAGCACAACCGTCTCTTTGGGCTTACCGAGGGCCAATACCTGAATAATCTCGAACTGATCGGAAAGCCTGAAGATCTCCTTCAGTTTGATCCGGTTGACCGTGTACACGATGCACCCGCCGAATCCGGCTTCTGTAGCCCCCAGCAAGATGCTTTGAGCCGCGATTCCGTCGTCGCACAAGTAATTTCCTGTAATCAGCGTGTCGTGCAGCATCACGATGTAAGCCGATGGACGTTCTCCTTCTTCGGGCCCCTTCCATTTGGCCAGGTATCCGGCCCATGACAGGTGTTCAAAGACTTCAGCATTGAGACCAATATCGTTACAGAGGATGTACTTTAATGATTGGGCATTTCGCGCAGAGGCCGAACAACGGGCCAAATCGACCCAATCCATTAATTGCGTTTTGCTGATGCGCTCCGATTGGTAAAAACGGCGGTAGCTGCGGTTTCTCAGGACAAGGTCTTTTAGCATGAAGTTCAATTTAGAAAGTTGATTGTTCTGTTGGTGTTAATCCTTGATAACAAGTTTTTTATATTCAGACTTTTGTCCATTGGTCACCTTCACAAGGTAAGTTCCTTTCGAAAGGTTCACCTTGCATTGGCCCACCACGGAAGGCTGACTATAGACCTCAATCCCAAGAATGGAATAGATACCAATGTCATATTTTAAAGAAGATTGAAAAAAATCAATTGTGACCGATTGCGTTGAAGGATTGGGATATACGATAAAGGATGGATCCTGAACAGCAGTTAATTCTTTGTTTGCGGTGATATCTTTGAACAAATATTCATCTGAGGTAGTGCGGCAGTCGTTAAATGCGGTGCAGCGGAATTTGTAACCATCGAGCAGCTCTGGATGATTGAGTATGGTCAGGGTTGAGACGATGGATTTGAAGGCTGTGCCCGATATGGTTTGCCATCCAGAGCCACTGTTCATTTCCCACTGGTAGTTGACCTGTTCGCCCGCCTGTGCCAGTAAATGAATGCCCTCCACATCGGTAGTTAACTGAATCGGATTGGTAAATTCGGGACATGAAGAATTGACATCCGGCCATACCGTTCGGTCTATTTTAGAAGCCTTCGAATTTCCAAGAAGTTTGATTTCATCCACCGTCATGGCATAATTTCTCAATTGAATGCTGCTGACAAACAGCGGGTTGGTTTCCCCGTCGTTGTCTGAAAAGAAGTTGGATGATTGAACCCCCCAGTTATTGTTGATGCAAAACCGTCCGTTTTTACTGTCGTCCAAAGTAATCGTTCCCACATAATTGCCATCCAGATATTCATCCATTCTCTCCTTGTACAGGTCAAATACCAAGGCCATTCTCACCCAGGTGCTATCTTTGAAACTGCCCTTGTATTGTTCCAGAACACCAAAGCTGTTGCTGCTGCCTTTGAGGAATAAATCGGCATCGTCGCTGTTGTTATTGCTGGTCTGCAGGATCGCAGTATAGGCATTTTCCCCAGCGGGCTTGAGCAGATCGAAAACAAGGGTATAGGTATTGTCGCAATCAAGAACCCCGGGTAATCCTTCAGGGGCGATGTTAGAAAAAAAGCGCAAGGCATGTTTTGAATCAAAAGCTGGAATCCGGGCCACGTTGACCGCCGTGGATTCGATGGCGGGCAGCCCAAATGATTGAGTGGTTCCAAAGGTGATTTGCTGCCCCGTCACCGTTGCATCACCCACTACCCCTAATTTAGAGCCAATGGTTCCGGTTAAATCCTGGTTGAAATCCCATTGCCCGGTCACGCGCTTCTCAGGAAAATAGCCGCCCAAACCATCGTTGCAAAAAACCTGGGTGGCAGCAGTAGGCCGGTCAGTTTCAAGGCCTTCGATACCAAAATCTTTTAGAATGCGAAAATAAGGAGCATCGTTGACTGTATAGGCCCACAATTGCAGGTTGTAGCTGTGGCCAATGTCACGCAGTTTGGTGTAAGTATCGTCGGTGGCATAACGGATATAATCGGCCGGAATCTCGATGGCAATTACCCCATTGTTTTTCAGCAGATTATAAAATGTAGGATCTTCTATGTTTGCCGGGAGGTCGCCAAAATAGACCAGCGGTGTGTTGGGCATGATCTGGTGGTAGGTAACTACCTTGTCAAGGTCGTCAGGATCGAGCATCACAATATCACTTGGCACATTGGCCTCGATCAGTGTTTTTGCAATCAATTCAGGGGCAAAAACCTTCATGTTCAGGTAGAGCTTTTTGTGAAACCTGTTGGCCAGTTCCAAGGCCTCCTTTAAGGTAGGTACAGGGGTGCCCGCAAATTGTGAACCTTTCCAGCGGCCGGCATCCAGGGATTTAATATACGACAAGGTAAGTTCTGATACCTCGCCCGTCCCATTGGTGGTGCGGTCAATATAGGAATCATGCATTAAAACCAGCACCCCATCGGAGGTGAAACGGACATCGATTTCGGCGGCATAAACATCCGCAATAAAGCCCTGTTCAAGCGACACAAGTGTGTTTTCAGGGTAATAAAACGACGATCCTCCCCTGTGACCAATGGTTTTAAAATTGCATTGGGCCTCTGTTTCCAAAGTGGCAAAGGCAAGGATCAACACCAGCAGCCCCCTGACAAGCAATAAAAAAGGCTTCTGCCCCAAGGGAAAGCTTTTTCTGTTCAAGTGACCAGGTGTTGCGATCATAGAGACTAGATTTTGCAAAATTAGTTTCAAGGATGCTAAAATAGTGAATATTTAAAGGTTTGATATTTTATGTGAATAATTAAACCCTGATCGCTTCAAATTCTGATCAATGGACATCGGATTTGGGTACACTACTATTTTTGGATTCAATACTTGCTCAATTCTGAAAGCATGCCCATGGGAATCCAGGGCAATTCCTTCAATCCTGGCATCCCCAGAACATTGGTATCTGTAATGTATCTGTAATCTAACTGTAATGTATCTGTAATCTACAATACAGATACATTACAGTTAGATTACAGATACATTACAGATACCAATGTTCTGGCAGCATTCAAACGACCTTCTGGCAACCGGAAAACAGGAAAATGACATCGGGAGAAAACTAAAATAAAGATGCCCGGTATAAATGAAAGGTCGGAAATGTACTATATATTTGATGAAAGTTACGCGTTGTGGTGGATGCACCAACCCGCTAATGGGATTATTCCTGTTGGGCAAGCATCGACAGCATTTTGTATTTTAATCGAACACTATGAAAACCAGTTATAATTCCCGGAAATTAACAACCATCCTGCTGTCATTGCTGCTGATGGGATTATTCGCAGCCTGTAAGCAGGAGGAGCCAAAACCGAGAATCGATTATTTAAAGTTATACAAAGAACCGAACTATCCAAAAAAAACCGGTGGAAGGTTCCTGAAAAGTATTGCCTACCAATATCCGGTTGATTCGCTTACACCAAACCCCGAATTGGTGGATGGAATAAAGGTCGAATTCTTTTATAATAAAAAGAATTACGTGAATTACTATAAAATCTATGGAACCGGGGCAGACCATGTGGGTCGTCAGGTGAGGATTGAATACAACCTTACGGGATTGGTTTCAAGGATCAAGTATTTTGACCCTGATAGTACGATCACTTCCTTTGAGTTGTTTGAATACAATACTTTAAAGAAATTAAGCAGGATATCAAGATATGATTTGGCAGATGACCGGGTTAACTATGCATTGGCGAGTTATAATTTATTCACTTACCCGAACCTGGAGACCATCCAGGAACTCAGGTATGTGAAAATCCGCCAGTTTGATCGTCCCTTCAGAGACATCTATGCGTATGACACCATCGCGAATATCCGCGATAAAGTTGATTATGAATACGATACAAAGGTACCGTATGCTTCCACGGAATTCATTTACAACGCTAAAAAAAGGCCATTCGAGAACCTGGGATTGCCCGTGTATGAAACCACCTACGACGATTTCCAATTGTCAGAAATCTTTTCAAAGGACCATTTGATTGGTTTCCAGGCCTACACGTATGAAGACTCTGTAAAGGTAAAGTCAGGGGAGGCACAATCCTATGAAGATGTGTATGATGATTTGGGCTATCCTGTATCCAGAAATGGAAAGATTTTTTACAATTACATTGATTTAGAGTGATTTGATCGGCAGGTAGCTAAAAGCAGGTTTGTAAATAGGAGGATGTTGTGTTTCAGCCAATATTATGGACTTCCTGATGATGATTTGAGTCAATGATACACATAAAATCAAGCTTTTTGATTTTTATCAGGTATCTGGTAATTGGACTAATCCTAATTGTCACTTTCTTACCATGTATGTTTAAATTTTTTGTTACTTTATAGGGCCTAATCATTAACCAGGACCTATAACCAACCAAATGAGCATTTTAAAAACCATCAAGATCATCTGTCTGTTGCCGCTTTTGCTGCTTTGTTGGCAGGGGAGCCTTTATTCACAGGTAGTGATCAATGAAGTAATGGCCTCCAATGCCCTGTCGAAGGCTGAGATTGACAATTACGACTGGATCGAACTGTACAATACGACCCAAAACAGCTTTGACCTGAGTGGCTATTCACTTTCCGATGATGCTAAAATTCCTTTCCAATGGTCATTTCCCTCAGGTACAATGATTGCAGCCCATGGTTATCTGATTGTTTACGCCGATGGTTCGGGCAAAGAGCTGCATACGAATTTTAAACTTTCGAAGGAGGGCGAGAAACTTCTATTGGTCAATGTACAGGGGTATGTTATTGATAGCTTTGAATTTTCCTATCAACTGACCAACATATCGTATGGAAGGAAGTTGAACGATCCACAGGCCTTGGGCTACTTTACAGTGCCGACGCCAGGCGAAGTCAATGCCAGCCAAATGGCACTGGGTATTTCCCCAACCCCTGTACTGTCGGTTCAAGGAGGATTTCATACAGGACCACAGACGGTTGAAATTTCTGTTCCAAGACCCGATACAAAGATCTTTTATACCCTTGATGGGACGGATCCAAGCATCAGTTCAACATCTTACACCGCTCCCATTGGTTTGACAAAGACATCGGTATTGAGGGTGAAAACATTTGAGAGTGGGTTTCTGCCCTCACTTACCCTCACCCAATCGTATTTTATTGATGAGCCCATGAACTTACCGGTTATTTCACTGGTGACTGATCCTGATAACTTTTTCAGTGACCAAACCGGGATCTATGTGCAGGGGACAGCCGGTGTAGCCGGATATTGTACCAGTGTGCCACACAATGTGAACCAGGATTGGGAAAGGCCCGTGAATATTGAACTGTTTGAAAAAGACGGCACCATCGGATTGAACCAGCTTGCCGGGGTGAAGATATTTGGAGGCTGTTCGCGGGTACGGTACCCGATCAAGTCACTGGCTTTTTACGCCAGAAAAGAGTATGAGACCTCCACCTTTAAGTATCAATTGTTCCCTGACAAGCCAAGCAAGGAATATGATACATTTATCCTGCGCGCCTCCGGAGACGATCAGCCCTACACCCTTTTCAAGGATGAACTTGCTCAGATGGTGGTGAAAGATGTGATGAACATCGATGTTCAGGATTATCGACCGGTGGTAATGTACATCAACGGAGCCTATTGGGGAATTACCAATATGAGGGAGAAAATCAATGAACATTATGCCAACGATAATTTCGGGGTGAATGCTGATTCAGTGGATGTGCTGAAAAGAAATCCGGCTGATTCATGGAACGCCATCCATGGCAACGCCAACCATTACAATGCCATGATTACCTATTTGCAGAACAATGACATCACCCAGGCAACTCCATATAATTACATCTGCACCCAGTTGGACAAAGATGAATACATCAATTACCAGATTACCCAACTGTTTTTAGGGGAACAGGACTGGCCGGGAAACAATATCAAATTCTGGAGGTCGCATGAGAAGCCTTATGACCGGTGGCGCTGGATATTGTATGACCTTGACCAGACACTTTCGGATCCCTATGCCAATATCATGAAAGAAGCCACCGAGGTGGATTGTGGATGTGTGTGGCCCAATCCACCCTGGTCCACCTACCTATTCAGGCAATTACTGAGAAATAAAACCTTCAGTGAAGAGTTCATCCAGCGCTTCTTCCTTTATTCGCAAAGTTACTTTTCCCGCGAACGGATTCATGGGATCATCGATCAGCTTCAGGCAGCCATTGCACCTGAGATTCCGCGGCACATTCAACGCTGGGGTGGACAGAAGACCGATACACCTGATAATACATGGGTTCAACCTATTTTTTCCACGGTGGCACAATGGGAATTGAATGTCAACCAGATGCGTTCGTTTACCGACATCAGGCATGAGTTGGCAATCAAACAGATGATGGATTATTTTGGGATGACAGCCATTAGCGGATTTACGGCATCGGTGGAACCTGTCCGCCAGGGCAGCATAGTGATTGGAAATAAAGTGATCACCAATACGGCCATTGCAACTGATTTACACAGTAATGACCCACTGGAAGTAAGCTGTACTCCTGAAGCGGGTTATATTTTATCGCATTGGAAAGTGACCCTCAACAAGGAGGTGGACAGCACCCTGATTAAACGTGGGGATACCTGGAAATACCTGGAATCAAAGTCAACACCGGCATCAAACTGGACTTCGCTGAACTACAGCGATGCCCTTTGGAAAAACGGGAAGGCTCAATTCGGGTATGGCGAAGGCGATGAGGCCACGGTTGTCAGCTACGGGAGCGACCCACAGAACAAGATGATCACCTCATGGTTTAGGAAGAAGTTTAGCATTGCAGACAAGACTGTTTTCACCAGGTACACCCTGCATTTGCTTCGCGATGATGGAGCCCGGGTATACCTGAACGGAGTGGAAGTGATCAGGGAAAACATGGACCGATGGTCCTTGGGAAGTTCTTCCAAGGCCCTTGTCAGTGTGGATGGTACCGATGAAACTTATTTTGACACCTTTCATATCAATCCCGCACTCTTGCTTCAGGGTGAGAATATCATCGCCGTGGAGATTCACCAGGCATCAGCTTCAAGTTCAGATATGAGTTTTGATATGGATCTTTTGGCGACCCACTTAAAAACAGGTTCTACCAATACTTCTACACAAAGTAAGCTATCGCTCACGATGAGCGCACACACGGCGGTAACCGCTTATATAATCCCCGACACCCTTCAGGTTAAAAAGATCTATCTCAACGAAGTGATGGCAAAAAACATTGCTGGTATGGTGGATGAGCACGGAGATTATGAGGATTGGATCGAACTTTACAATGGAGGCAGCGCTCCGGTCAACCTGGCGGGTTTGTATCTGACAGATGGCTTGCCAGCCCTGAATCCATGGCAGATTCCACAGGGGAATCCTGAACTTACCACCATCTTACCCAATGGATACAAGGTATTTGTAGCCGACAATGAGACCTCGGAGGGACTACTTCATGCCGGGTTCAAGTTAAACAAGGATGGTGACCAGGTTGCCCTGCTGCAGGTGGTAGGAAAAGATACCCTGGTGATTGACCAATTTCAGTTTGGTTCACAGGAAGAAAATGTTTCCTGGGGACGGTATCCCGATGGCTCAACATCTCTGCTGTCAATGCCCATGAGCACTCCCAGGGCTGCCAACTTCTGGGAGCCCATTGCTGGTTTGTCTCCAGATCTGCCCACTGCAGCAGGGGGAGTGAGTCTTTATCCTGTTCCCACACACGGACGCCTGTTTGTTAAATTCAACCGGCAGATGCAGTCAGCAGGTGCCTCTGTGCAAATCAATGTCTATTCCAATACAGGTAGGCTGGTATCCAAGACACAATATCCTGCCGCTGAATTAATTGAACTGTCACTTGCAAACCAGTCAAAAGGTTTATACCTTGTCAGGATCAGAGTCGGCTCTGAAGTATTTGACAGGAAGATTGTGGTGAACTGAGAAAATTACCCAAGGGTTGTTTGACTGAATGATTGTTGCAGGGATTGGGTAGCAATTTCTCATCATATCAATCCATCCAGGCAGCGCTCTTTTAAAAAAGAGATGAATTACCAGGACATAAATTTTTAGACAAAAGCCTGAAATAAAAAAAGTTCTGCGTTTATAGCCGGACTTTTTCTATTTTTGTGATCAATTGAAGAAGTTGTATGAATCATTGGTATTTGAATGTGTTCTTGTTTGATCCGCTTATTTTATTTTCAGGCCATCAAACTGATCCTGAAAAGCTTCAACTGTATAGGATCATTGCCTTTCTACTTATCATCCTGGGTCTACTGATCGCTTGGGAAGCCTGGAAATACTCTCAGAAGAAAACAAATTCCTGGGGATTGTTCCGTATGCTGAGCAAAGTGAAGTTGGAAGTAAGCCTTGAAAAGGACAGGCTTTTTCGACCCCAGATATTGACCATGACCATTTGTAACATTGGCAAACAGGAGGCAGACCTGAATGCTCCGGTGATTGAATTTCGAAAGATTTGGTCAAAAAGGAGGTTTAAGGTCAATGGAATTAAGGGGCAACAGGTCTATCCGCTTTTCCTGTACCCCGGGCTCATCCATCAACTGGAGATTGAAACGGTCAGCTTTCATCAGTACGACCGGTCCATCAAAGGCTATTACTGGGCGCGTATATCTGTCACTGATGTAAAAGGCCATCAATGGAAATCAAACCAAGTCAAGCTTCGGAAAAGCTTTGTTACTTAAAATACCCATAAATTTATTCAAACCCTTTTCCGAAGACAATAATTAGAAAAAAGCTGAAGCTGAATGAGAGATTGGAAATTTAATGTCAATGATTTTTTGGCTTTCCCAAACTACACGGGGGATGATTTAGGTGTATGGTACACCAAAGAAAAAACCAGGATACGCGTCTGGGCACCCACTGCCACCAAGGTAGAACTGCGCATATACGCTCAGGGCACAGGCGGAGAGGCCATTCGGATCGACCAGTTTTTCAAGGCTGAAAACGGAACCTGGACCATTGATCTTCAGGGAGATTTAAAAGGATATTATTATACTATCAGGGTATTTGACAATGAATGGCTGAATGAAACACCCGGTGTTGATGCCCGGGCAGTGGGTATCAATGGGTTGCGAGGTTTATTTTTCAATCCGGAAGAGACCCATCCAGAAGGCTGGATGGCCGATCAACGAGTCGGAATCATCAGCCCGGTGGATGCCATCATTTACGAGTTACATGTACGCGATTTTTCCATTTCCCCTTCATCAGGGATGAAAAATAAAGGCAAATACCTCGCATTTACCGAACATGGCACCCTTTCGCCCAAGGGATTAACCACCGGGATCGATCACCTCAACGAGTTGGGCATTACCCATGTTCACCTGCTGCCTGTGAATGATTTTTCGACTGTCGACGAAACGGCCCCTGACCAATCCTACAATTGGGGCTATGATCCCCAAAATTTCAATGCTCCTGAGGGAAGCTATTCGACCGATCCAAAAAACACCTCCCGGATTACAGAACTTAAAATGCTGGTTCAATCGCTTCACAAGGCAGGCATCGGCGTTATCCTGGATGTGGTTTACAATCATACGGGTTTCACGACCCGGTCATATTTGAATCAAACAGTCCCTGGCTACTATTACCGGCAAAAGCCAGATGGCAATTTTTCGAATGCCAGCGGTTGCGGGAACGAGTTGGCCACCGAGCGGCCCATGGTCAGGAAATACCTGCTCGACTCGCTCGCCTACTGGGCCTCGGAATTTCACATCGATGGGTTTCGGTTCGACCTGATGGGCATCATGGATCTGGAAACCATGAACATGATCAGGTCAAAAATGGATGCCATTTCGCCTTCCATTCTCATATATGGAGAAGGCTGGACGGCTGATTCCAGTCCACTTCCCGAAGCGCTGAGGGCCGTAAAAATCAATGTTCCCAAACTGGACCGGATTGCAGTGTTCAACGATGATTTTCGCGATGCCATCAAGGGCAACAGCTTTGTTCCCCGTCAGAAAGGGTTTGTCAGCGGACAGACTGTCCAGGAAGAGACCATCAAATTTGGCATTACCGGTGCCTGCTTCCATCCCCAGATCGTGTATGGCTATGTCGAACATTCGAAATTTCCGTGGGCCAAAGAGCCCTGGCAATGTGTCAATTATGCCTCGTGTCATGACAATTACACCTTGTACGATAAATTGATATTAAGCTGCCCGGAAGCCAGTGAAGAGGAACTTACCCGGATGGTGATGATGGCTGGAGCCCTGGTGCTCACATCCCAGGGAATCCCTTTCCTGCATGCCGGAACAGAAATGGCACGCACCAAATTAGGGGATCACAATTCCTACAAATCGCCCGACCAGATTAACCAGATCGACTGGAACAAAAAACAATCGTCTTTGGAAATATATCAATACTATCAGGGCTTGATCCGCTTACGGAAAAAACATCCAGCCTTCAGGATGAGCAGCTCGGTGCAGATCAGGGAACACCTGATTTTCTCGGAAGATTATTTGCCCGGCGTATCATCCTATGTGTTGGTCAACCATGCCAACGACGATGATTGGAGAACCATTCTGATTGTCTTTAACGGTAACACGAAAAGTATCCAATTTCCGATCAAAGGACATATCAAATGGAGAATGGTAGCACATGATACCACCATTGACGAAGCAAGCAAAATCTATCCCGAAGGCGACGAAATAGAAGTGGCAGGGATTTCAATGTTAATGATGGTCGAGGATTAATGTAACAAAGTAACAGAGTACCAAAGTTCCAAAGTAACAGAGTACCAAAGTTCCTAAGCATTTCAGCCATTTTAAGGATTATTCCTTCTAACTTTGTCTCTTTGCTACTTTGTCACTTTGTGAACTCAGGTTAATAAACCGCGAGCAATAAATCAAGATCTTTATACGGCAGATTGAATTTATCGGCCAATGTTGCATTGGTCAGTATGCCATTGTAGATGTACACTCCTTTTCGAAAACCCTTGGAGTTCATGATATAGTTGTCAATTCCTCCGATCTCACCGATGGCAATGATGATGGGAATCAGAACATTGCTCAATGCAATGGAGGCAGTGCGGGCCACAAGGGCAGGCACATTGGGGACACAGAAGTGAATCACTCCATGCTCAATATAGGTGGGATTGTTCAGGTCGGTGGGGCGCGTTGTTTCGAAGCAACCTCCCTGGCTCACGTTTAAATCAATAATCACCGATCCCTGCTTCATTTTCTTTACCATATCTTCAGAAATATGGAATGAGGGAGGCATCCCCACAGGCATGGCGCCCAGGACGGCATCGGCGGATTTGAGCGCCTTCCGAACCACCTTGGGATAAAACACAGAGGTAAAGATGCGCTGGTGCAACTTTTCTTCCAATCTACGCAAAGAACTGATATTATCATCGAACACCTTGACAATGGCACCAAGCCCAAGAGCCACGCGCGCGGCAAATTCGGCGGCGGTCCCCGAACCCAAAATGACCAGTTCGGCCGGTGTGATACCGGTTACACTACCGAGTAAAACACCTTTACCGCCCCTTGAATTACTCAGGTACTCATTGGCCAGAACGATGGAGGTACTTCCCGAGATCTGGCTCATCAGCTGAACCACCGGCTGGTTGCCTTCTCCATCTTCAATGTATTCATAGGCGATGTTAATCATCTTCTTCTGCATCAGCTTGGCAATAGAACCCGGACAATGGGCATTCATCTGCAAATTGGAAATCAAGGCCTGATGACCTTTGAGCAGGTCAATTTCCGACTCATCAAAAGGCGAAACACGCAATACAATGTCACACTCAAAAATCTCCTTGCGGTCTTGCATCACAATGGCACCGGCCGTGGTATATTCTTCGTCAGAATAACTGGCGGCTTTGCCTGCATTCTTTTCAACCAGAATTTCATGACCATAGGACACCAATAACTCAACCGCCTGGGGAGTCAGGGGAACGCGAAACTCCACTTTCTCCATATCGCAAGGAATCCCGATCCTGATTTTCTTACCTTTTCTGCGGATCTCAAGCATTTCTTCCATGGGCATCAAAAACGTTGAGCCAGCAGGCGATGATTCGGTCAATTTATCTTTTTTGGTCATAAAGTGAGGCTGTAATTATCGATTGATGTGAAAGGAAAAGTCGAAGACCGGAGACAGGAACCCGGAGACGGGAGACGAAAGTTCGAAATTGACAGTAAATGGCTCATTTTCATTGAATTTATTTTTAAATACCACCAGGCAATTCCTCAAAATGACTGCAGATTCATTCTGAAAGTAACAAAGTGACAAAGTAGCAAAGTTCCTAAGCTATTAACCCCATTTTGCTGATTTATTACTTTGTTTCTTTGTTTCTTTGTCACTTTGTCACTTTGTCACTTTTTTAGGCTAATTTATCGATACTTCTTCAAACTAAATAGCATTTTGCCAAATAATTAGCTTTCCACCCTTAAATTCCTCCATGGAGCTCTCTATTGATGACAAATTTCCTTCACAAACCCACTTCCATGAGCCATCCTGGGTTCAAACTCTGATAGCCTGCAACTGACGATGGCCGTTGACCGTTTCACTGATCTTCACTTCCACGATTCCCGTGGGGAGTAAAGACTGGATCATTTCAGGCCATTCTATAAAACAGTAATTTCCACTGTAAATATAATCTTCATAACCCAGATCATAAGCCTCTTCGAGCTTTTTAATCCGATAGAAATCAAAATGATAAATGATTGACCCATTCTGGGTTGAATATTCGTTGATCAGGGCAAAGGTTGGGCTGGTAATATTGTCCTGCGAGCCCAATGCCCGGCAAAGGGCTTTGATAAAGGTGGTCTTTCCGGCTCCCATGGCCCCGTAAAAGGCAAAAATCCGATCTTGCGCAAAATTGTCAAGCAGTTCTTTGGCAGCATTCTGGAGCGCAGAAATGTCTTTTATTTGAGTCTGAAACATCTGTTGGGTTTTTATTTGTGCAAAATAATAAAACTTCGGGAATATTAATAACACTGACTTTCGTCAAAGGTTTGGTTTAAAAAAATATAGTACTTTTGATTCACGAAAAACCGAATAATAATTAAAATATGAAGCTGCCTCAAAATTTAAAGTACACCAGTGAACACGAATGGATCAGTGTAGAAGGTGATCAAGCTGTTGTTGGAATTACCGCTTTCGCTCAGGGTGAGCTAGGCGACATTGTCTTTGTTGAGATAGAAACCGAAGGCGAGACCCTTGCAAAGGGTGAAACTTTTGGAACCATCGAAGCCGTTAAAACTGTTTCCGATTTGTTTATGCCCGTGAGTGGAAAAGTACTGGAATTCAATTCAGCCCTTGAAGATGCTCCCGAGCTGGTCAACAAGGATGCTTATGGCCAGGGTTGGCTGATTAAAATTTCAGTCGACAATCTGGAAGAACTCAATGACCTTTTAAGCGCCGAACAATACCAGGCAATGCTTGAAGCCTAAAAAAAGAAAGCCCTGAAGTTGAATCTTCAGGGCTTTCTTTTTAGGAAGCGTCTCTGGCTATTTCACCATGATAACTGATATCCAAACCTTCCTTCTCCTCACGTGCCGATGCTTTTACCGGGATTAACCAGTTGATGCCCTTCAGCAGAAACAGGGTGAATGAAAAGCTGTATACGACAGCCAGCAGAATGGCCGAAACTTGTTTGACCAGGAGATAGATGCTTCCACCGTAAAAAAGTCCGTCGGCTCCATTGGGATTAATGGTGGTGGTTGCAAACAGTCCTACGCAGATCGTACCAATGACGCCACCCATTCCATGAACGCCCCAGACATCAAGGGCATCATCCCATTCTTTATTCTCTTTGTATTTCACGGCCAGGTAACAGCCGCCCCCTGCAATGATTCCGATCAGGGCTGCCGACTGGATGGTGACATAACCAGCCGCAGGAGTAATGGTGGCAAGACCAGCCACAGCACCGGTCATTAAACCGATAAACGTCGGTTTCTTTTTGGCAGTATTCCATTCGATCACCAGCCAGGTGATGGCTGCAAACGAGGCAGCAATATCCGTATTGAGGAATGCGGCCACTGTCACATCATTGACTGCCATTTCGCTTCCTGCATTAAAGCCGTACCAGCCAAACCACAACAGGGCAGTTCCCACGGCCACCAGCGGAATATTATTGGGTACATGTTTCTTTTCTTTTCGGGCACCTACAAAATAGACCGAAGCCAGTGCTGCAAATCCAGCCGTTGCATGAACGACGATCCCGCCTGCAAAATCAAGAACGCCCCAAACGGCCAACAGACCACCACCCCATACCATGTGTACAAAAGGGTAATAGACAAATATTTGCCACAATATCAAAAACCAGAAATAGGCCTTAAAGGATATGCGGTTGATAAAAGCCCCTGTAATCAATGCAGGGGTGATGATGGCAAACATCATCTGGTAGGCGATAAAGATATACTCGGGAAAGTTTTTCGTGGGTGAAAAAACACTCTTGGGAGTAATGCCATGAAACATGGCCTTGTCGAGGTTCCCGATGATTCCAAATAGATCGGTCCCCTCTTTCATATTTCCGCTAAAGCAAAGTGAATAGCCAAAGAAGAACCACAAGACGGTGGTCAATCCAAGGGAAACAAAACTTTGCATCATGATACTGAGAATGTGTTTTTTACTTCCTAATCCTCCATAGAAGAAAGCCAAGCCGGGGGTCATGAGCATCACCAGACTTGTGGCCAAAATCATAAACGTGGTC
This sequence comes from Prolixibacteraceae bacterium, assembly GCA_036504555.1. Classification (GTDB taxonomy): domain Bacteria; phylum Bacteroidota; class Bacteroidia; order Bacteroidales; family Prolixibacteraceae; genus Aquipluma. Next base: position 57,051 of record DASXUZ010000231.1, read on the forward strand.
AATCCTACATCAAACATACAAGGGGGTTTAAATTGAATGTTGCGCAAAAATAACTTTTAATTCATACCACCCTATGATATGAAAGGGTATTTTTAAATTAATTATATTTTTTATTTACATACACCCGGCATTTCAATAGGTATATTTACAATAAAGATATAATACTCTGAAACTACCTCTAAAAAGCTAATTCTGTTGTAAAAAATGAATGTATGCTCCTGATTGTAAAATTATCTGGCATTTTGATACCGGGATGATGCTCTGATGATGATTCTTGAGGCCAAAAGCCAATTACAAGAACCGATCAATTAGCTGAGACGCAACAGTCCTTCTATACCTATCTTCTAATACCTTTCTGATACTCATCTGATACTCATCTGATACCTTTCTGTAACCTGAGGTTACAGAAAGGTATCAGATGAGTATCAGATGAGTATCAGAAAGGTATTAGAAGATAGGTATAGAAGGATAGGATTAGGGGGATGGATGAATGGCTGTCTGTCGAACCCACCCCCCCATGCCAGATGCCTTTAAATTTTAGGATCAAATTTCTGTATCTTAACTAAATACAAAACAATTATCATAGGAATACCCAACTTTATTGTGTACATTTAAAGTGCAAAAATCAGTGAATTGGAAAGTCATCCCAAGGCCTTATCAACGATTCAATGCAGGCTAAAGGATTGCGCTTTTACGTTCATCGTAACCAATCAACATGAGCCGGTTCCTCAATAAATCTTGAATCAAATGAAAGCTAAGCCATTTACCGACCATCAACAGGAGATCAGCCTGGAACATCCTGAAAATCGACAGCTCGTAAACTTCAAAGGATGTAATTTTAAATTGCTTCATTTTTTAAAGACGAAATCAATTATGCTTCTTGTTTTAGGGGTCCTTTGTGGAACCATCGTCCTGGCCCAGTTACCAAAGGCAGTTGTCGGCAATGATCCCTGGAACAGCTATAACCTGATCAGGAACTGGAATTTCACCACTGACCTTACCAATTGGAATTATTGGGTTGATGCATCAATTCCTGGCCAAATGATACCTGTAATTGGGAATGGGATTGTTGCAATGACCACAGCTCTTTCAACTGAACCTTATCGCTATCAATTCAATCAAACAGGATTACAGGCCGAAGCCAATGTGGCCTATATCCTGAAATTTAAGTCCTGGTCAAGTAAACCCAAAACCAACCACCTGCTGTTTGAAGATTCTCCCAATAACAGGTACAATCACTATGGTGCCAGTACCGATACCGAATCTAAATCAGGAAGGTCAGAATGGGTCTACACCACCACAACAGAACCCGCCTGGTTTACCTTTCACGTGGTGTTTGATCAAATGGTCCCAACAACCGAACAAAAGCTGGTATGGCAACTGGCAACCGCCAATGCGACAACTTACCTTGATAGTGTATTGCTGACAAAAGAGGATAACTCTGTTGTGAATACCAATACTTTGGCTCTTTCCGCAACACAGCTTACAATTAAGGAGACAGTATCCAGTGCAACTGTCAACATTGCATCCAATACTTCCTGGGAAGTAAGCACTGATCAAACATGGCTGACGGTAAACCCACCAACGGGAACAGGAAACAGAATGATCACCCTTAATGCCCTTCCCAATCCAATGTTTTCAACCAGAACGGCCACTGTGACGGTTCATGCAGCCAGTCTGGACCCACAAACCATTACAGTGACACAAGATGCCAAACAAGACCTGCCTACCGACCCGGGCAGCACTACCTATGGCGAAAACTGGAGTGATGAAGTATGGAATTATTATAACCTGATCAAGAACTGGAACTTCACCACTGACCTTAAGAATTGGGGTGGTTGGGTAGACGCAAGTGTACCCGGTCAAGCAGCTCCCGTTGTAACCAATGGCATAGTTTCAATGGCCACAGGCTTACCATCAGATGGAAATACATGGCATTATCAACACTTTCAATCGGGCTTAAAAGCAGAGGCCAATGTTCCCTATATCCTTCAGTTTAAATCCTGGTCAAGTGCCAGCAGGTCCAATGAAGTTGTCTTTGAAGATAGTCCACAGAACAATTACAAGCGCTATGGAGCCAGCACGGATCCTGAATCCACTGACGGCCGGTCCAATTGGGTCTATTCAACCGACATGGAACCCAGGTGGTTTACCTTTCACGTCACATTTGATCAGATGGTTCCCACGACCGAACAAAAGATTCAATGGATGCTGTCATCGGCCAAAGCAACAACCTACCTGGACAGTATCATTCTCATTAAAGACGGCGATTCAACTTCCGTCAGAACTGATTATTTAGTCCTTTCAGCCAGCACGCTCAGCCTGGAGGAAACAGACGCCAGCGCAACGGTCAACATTACCTCCAATACCAGTTGGGAGCTGCGCTCTGATCAACCATGGCTGACGGTAAGCCCTGCAACTGGAACAGGAAGCCAGGAGATAAGCTTTGCCGCCAGTGCCAATCCAGTATTTGCTTACAGGAATGCTAAAGTAACAGTGTATGCAGCCAGCATAGAGCCCCAAACCATTACCGTTGTCCAAAAAGCCAAGCAAGGTATTCCTATTGAACCAAGCGATTCTATTGTTGAAATCTGGAGCAGCGAAGCCTGGAACAGCTATAACCTGATCAAGAACTGGAATTTTACCTCCGACCTAACCAATTGGGGCGGCTGGATTGACTATAATGTTTCGGGACAAACCTCACCCGTTATAACGAATGGTATTCTTTCCATGACTACTGGCTATTCTGTGGATGGGACCATGTGGCATTATCAACACAATCAATCTGAATTAAATGCCGAGGCCAATGTTCCCTATACCCTTAAATTTAAATCCTGGTCAACTGCCAACAGGTCTAATTCAGTGGACTTTGAAGATGGTCCCGAAAACATGTACAACCGTTATGGGGCCAGTACCGATCTTCAATCCATCAACGGCAGGTCTGAATGGATTTACTATACAAGTAATGAACCCCGGTGGATTACTTTTCATGTGGTTTTTGATCAGATGAAGGCCAATACCAGCCAAAAGATCCAATGGAATCTGTCAACTGCCAATGCCACTTCCTACCTGGACAGTGTGATCTTGATCAAAGATGCCGACTTGCTTTTGATCAAGGATGCCGATTTGGTGCTTTCATCTAGCCAGGTAAGCCTGGGGGCTGAAGAGGCCAACACATGGATCAATGTCACATCCAATACCAACTCCATGGCCATTTCAGACCAGAACTGGCTAAGGGTGAACCCTCCCAATGTTACGGGCAACCAAACCATCACCATCGCCACCGAAGCCAATTCATCGACTACCAGCCGAACAGCTACCGTAACCCTCTATCCAGCCGGGATGGCATCCAAAACCATTACCATCACCCAAGAATCCACAACGGGAATAGACCCGATCCTGAGCGATCAGCAATTGATGGTTTATCCCAATCCAACTTCAGGGAAAATAAAACTTGTCTTTGACCAGATTCCTCAAAACAAGACTTATCTGACTGTAACAGATGTAACTGGAAAGATTGTACTAAAGCAATTGATTCAAAACATAGAAGAATGGATTGACCTGCAAGGATACACACCGGGCGTTTATTTTATTAAAACCAGTTTGAAAGGCTTAAAAGTTCACAAGATACTTCTAAAGTAGTCCTTTAATCAAAAAAAAACCTGCTCTTGTGAAGCAGGTTTTTGAATTATGAGAAAAATTGATTTGTTGAATTATAGCGTTTTGGCTACTTCCGTTAAGGTAAAGGCTTCGATAAAGTCACCGGCTTTCACATTGTTGTAATTGTCAATGTTCAAACCACATTCATAGCCCTTGTTGACTTCCTTCACATCGTCCTTGAATCGTTTGAGCGATCCAAGTGTTCCGGTGTAGATGACGATGCCGTCGCGGATCACGCGGATCTTGTCTTTTCTGAAAATCCTTCCGTCGCGGACAATACAACCGGCGATGGTACCCACCTTGGTGATATCGAAAGCTTCCATCACTTCAGCCGTTCCTGTGATTTCTTCCCTGATTTCAGGAGAGAGCATTCCTTCCATGGCCGCCTTGATTTCGTTGATGGCATCGTAGATGATCGAGTACAGACGAATATCGATTTGTTCCTTTTCAGCGATCTTGCGGGCACTGACCGATGGTCGTACCTGGAATCCAACGATGATGGCATTGGAAGCGGAAGCCAACATGATATCCGATTCAGAAATGGCACCCACTGCTTTGTGGATCACATTTACCTGGATCTCCTGGGTGGAGAGTTTGATCAATGCATCAGAAAGCGCTTCAATCGATCCATCGACGTCACCCTTGACAATCAGGTTCAATTCCTGGAAGTTTCCGATGGCAATGCGTCGTCCGATTTCATCCAATGTAATATGCTTGGTGGTACGCAGACCTTGTTCACGAGCCAGCTGTTCACGTTTATTGGCAATGTTACGGGCATCACGCTCGTTGTCCATTCCATTAAACTTGTCACCAGCCTGTGGCGCCCCGTCAAGACCCAGAACAATCACTGGTTCTGCTGGTCCTGCTGAGTCTACGCGCTGGTTGCGCTCGTTGAACATCGCCTTCACGTGGCCATAATACTGACCGGCCAAAATCACATCACCTACACGCAGGGTTCCGTTTTGTACCAAAACAGTACAAACATATCCGCGACCTTTGTCCAATGTAGATTCAATAACGGTACCAGTGGCTCTTTTATTTGGATTGCCTTTCAATTCAAGCATTTCTGCTTCAAGCAATATCTTTTCACACAAAAGGTCAACGTTTAAACCGGTCTTGGCTGAAATTTCCTGGCTCTGGTATTTTCCACCCCAGTCTTCCACCAGGTAATTCATACCGGCCAATTGTTCCTTGATGCGCTCAGGATTTGCTCCGTTTTTGTCAATCTTGTTGATGGCAAAAATAATTGGCACCTGTGCAGCAGCAGCATGATTGATCGCCTCAATTGACTGAGGCATGATGGCATCATCAGCTGCTATAATAATAATGGCGATATCGGTTACCTGTGCACCCCTGGCGCGCATGGCGGTAAACGCCTCATGACCGGGAGTATCCAGGAAAGTAATTTCTTTTCCGTTTTTCAGTTTCACATGGTAGGCCCCGATGTGCTGGGTAATTCCCCCGGCTTCTCCTGCAATAACGTTTGCGCTACGAATATGGTCAAGCAAGGATGTTTTACCATGGTCGACGTGTCCCATTACAGCAACAACGGGCGCCCGTGGCAACAGCTGTTCTGCAGTATCAGGTTCTTCTTCGATGGCTACCTGGATTTCAGCGCTTACAAATTCAACCTTGAATCCGAATTCATCGGCCACAATAGCCATGGTCTCGGCATCCAAACGCTGGTTGATCGAAACGAACAAACCAAGGCTCATACAGGTAGAAATGACAGCAGTCACTGAAACATCCATCATGGTGGCCAGTTCGTTTACAGAAACGTATTCAGTTACCTTCAGAATGCTCTGATCCGCTTCATCGCGTTCCATCTGGGCAGCGGCTTTGTCGCTCACCATCTGGCGTTTGTCCTTGCGGTATTTTGATCCTTTTGACTTGGTGCCTTTGGTGGTCAGGCGGGCGAGCGTATCTTTAATTTGTTTTTGAACATCCTCTTCACTGACTTCTTTTTTCAGCAGTGGACGTTTTTTAAGGTTTGCCTTGTCCTTGGCTGAAGCAGCAGTTCCTCCAATGTTCTTGGTAACAACCAGTTTGCGCCTTTCTCCGGTCACTGCAGGCTTATCACCCACAGGTACGACCCTTTGCTGGGCTCCTGGAATATCTTTTGTAATGCGTTTTCTTTTCTTCTTATTGCGTGCCTGTTGCTGGGCGGCCTCTGAAAGTGGCGGTTTGCGGTCTCCCTGGAGGTCAATGCGGCCAACAACGGTTGGTCCGGCAAGTCTTTCAGCCCTGGCCTTGATCACCGTTGGGGCCGTTCTTACCGGTTCATTGGTGGTTTCTTCAGGGCTACCAGCTTCCTTTTCTCCCGGTTTTTGGATATCGCGGCGAACACGGTCGCGGTCTTTGCGTTCTTCTTCTTTTTGTTTCTTGCTTTTCTTGGCAGGACGGGTTTTCTGGTTCAGCAGATCAAGGTCAATACGGCCAACGACTTTCACTTCTTCGACCTTTGGAACATTGGTAGTGATCACTTCAGAATCGAAACGATTGTCTTCTTCAACTTGTGGTGCTTGAACCTTTTCTTCTTTCACTTCAGGTTTTTCAACCACTGGATGCTTCACTTCCCTGACCTCTTCGACTGGTTTCTCGGCCTTCACTTCCTTTACTTGCTCGACTTCCTTAACGGGTTGTACAACTTCCTTAGGAGCTTCCTCCACTTTTTTAGGAGCTTCGGCAACTGGCTGAGGTTCAACAACAGGTTTTGGCGGAACAACCGGTGGGGTTTCCTTGTGAGCGACCGGCTCTTCTTTTTTCTTGTGGGTATTCAAACTCTCCAGATCGATGGTGCCAAGAACCTTTAATGGTTCCATGTCAGGCCTGCTGATCGTATAGGGTTCTTCTTTATGTTCGTGTTTTACAGGTTTTGGCTCAGCGTGCTGAGGGGCCTCCACTTTTTTGGATGTATTTCCCTTGATGATGACTTCATCATCTTCATAATCATCTTCATCAACACGACGACTCGTATCCTTCACATCCTCGAGAGAAATCGATTCTTTCGCTCCCCGATGAATTTTCAGGTTGATTTTTTCAGACTCTTTCTTCAGACTTACATCCCCTTTATATTCTTTTTCAAGAAGATGGTATGCATCGTCTGTAATCTTGTTGTTTGGATCTGTATCAATGGCAAATCCTTTCTTATGCAGAAATTCAACGATGGTTGAAATACCAACATTGAAATCCCGCGCTACTTTACTTAGTCGTTTAATACTACCTATAACCATAAACCCACTCAGTTAAATAAACCTCAAAAATATTTTTAAGGAATTAACGATGATGCATTTCTACATTCAAAATCTAAAATGCCCTAATTTTCATGCAATAATAGGAATAAACTGTCAAATTTATTCAAATTCATTTCTAAGAATTCTCAGAACCTCATCGATGGTCTCGTCTTCGAGGTCGGTTCTTTTGATCAGCTCTGACCGGGTAAGGCTCAATACGTTTTTCGCCGTATCGCAACCAATTGATTTCAGTTGGTCAATTACCCAGCTTTCTATTTCGTCGGCAAATTCATCCAGGTTTACATCTTCGTCATCGGGTGCGACCTCACGGTACACATCAATTTCGTATCCTGTAAGCTGGCTGGCAAGCCTGATATTTAATCCACCTTTTCCGATGGCCATTGAAACTTCATCAGGTTTCAAATAGACATCGGCCCGTTTGGTGTCTTCGTGCAATTTGATGGACGACACTTTGGCCGGATTCAATGCCCGTTGAATAAACAACTGGGTGTTGGCCGAATAGTTGATCACATCAATATTTTCATTGCGTAATTCACGAACAATGCCATGAATACGCGATCCTTTCATTCCTACGCAGGCTCCTACCGGGTCAATGCGTTCGTCATACGATTCAACGGCCACTTTGGCCCTTTCGCCTGGTACCCTGACAATTTTTTTGATGGTAATCAAGCCATCGAATATTTCAGGAACTTCCAATTCAAACAATCTTTCAAGGAAAACGGTTGATGTTCTTGAAAGAATGATCAGCGGATTGTTGTTCCGCAATTCAACTTTGAAAACCACCGCCCGCAGGTTATCTCCTTTTCTGAAATAATCAGAAGGGATCTGTTCTGTTCTTGGAAGGATCAATTCGTTGCCTTCATCATCGAGAATCAGGATTTCCTTCTTCCAAACCTGGTAAACTTCGCCCGTAACGATGTCCCCGATTTTATTTTTATATTTGGAAAAAATCTGGTCTTTCTCCAATTCCATTATGCGACTGGCAAGATTTTGACGCAAATTCAAAATAGCCCTGCGGCCGAATTGTGCCAGTTTCACCTCGTCGGTTACTTCTTCTCCAATTTCATAATCTGCGTCAATTTTTTTGGCTTCTTTCAAGGTAATCTGCCTGTTTGGATCTTCAAAATCCTCGTCAGCAACTACTTCTCTATTGCGCCATATCTCAAAGTCACCCTTATCGATGTTAATAATCACATCGAAGTTTTCGTCAGTGCCGTAAGTCTTTTGCAGAACATTTTTGAATACATCTTCCAGCACGCTCATCATGGTAGCGCGGTCGATGCTTTTCAGTTCCTTAAATTCGGCAAAGGTGTCGATAAGATTAAGAGTCTCCATCTAGTCCCGGTTTTTAAAATTTTAATACTTTTTTTGCTTCTTTTATTTCAGAATATTCCAAATGATGGATCCTCGTGATGAGTTCCTTCTTCTTCGATCCCTCCGGCTTTTCTTTGGTGGTGACTTCCAGGTCAATTCCCTGGTCACCAACCCCGATCAGCAGTCCGTTCAGTTTTTGCCCATTGGTCAGCAATACTTCAATTTCTTTGTCCTGATTCTTCTTATACTGACGTATGAGCTTGAAAGGTTCGGTTAATCCGGCTGAATAGACCGATAACTCAAAATCTTCTGCTTCCCTGTCAAGTTTACTTTCTACATACCGGCTGATTTCAACAATCTGGTTGATTGAAATGCCGGTATCGCTATCGACCATAATATGAATATCATTGCCCCCTGAAATGGTTACATCCACCAGAAACTGGTCTTCTGTAAGCTTTTCATTTACAAGTTGTGCTATCTGTACTTTTTCAATCATATCATGGTAATAAAATAGGGGACTTTCGATCCCCTACATTTGGTTTTCCCCAAATTGTCGCCACAAAAATAGTAATTTTAATTAAATTGTCAAAATCAATTGTTTATGGATTTCAAGATTCATAATAATTTTCTCAAATGAAGATCCGGTGAAAGGCTCGTATAAAACAAAAAAGTTTTATATTTTTGTAGTCCTTGTCCTAACAAACAGGCCATTAACGTTTTGAAAACAAACAAGAAAAAAATCATAAACGACCCGGTATTTGGCTTTATCAACATCCGATCCGAACTGGTCTTTGATTTAATTGAACATCCTTATTTCCAGCGACTGCGAAGAATCAAGCAGCTAGGACTCTCCTGCATGGTTTATCCGGGTGCTAATCATACGCGTTTTGAACATGCCCTGGGAGCTGTTCACCTCATGCGTTCGGCCATCGGAATCTTGCGGCTCAAGGGCCAGGAGATTACCGATGAAGAAGCCGATGCCGTTACCGTTGCTATTTTGTTGCATGACATTGGGCATGGGCCCTTTTCGCATGTACTTGAAAGTACCTTGGTGCAGGGAGTTGCCCATGAACGAATTTCCCTAATCTTGATGGAAGAACTGAACCGTCAGTTTGATCATAAATTGGATTTGCCCATTGCCATTTTTACCAATGCGTACCACAAACATTTTTTGCATCAATTGGTTTCCAGTCAACTCGATATGGACAGGCTGGATTACCTGAGCCGCGACAGTTTCTTTTCGGGAGTCTCGGAGGGAATCATCAGCTCGGAACGAATCATTAAAATGTTGGATGTCAGAAATGATGAGTTAGTGGTTGAGTACAAAGGCATCTATTCGGTTGAAAATTTCCTTATTGCCCGCAGGTTGATGTATTGGCAGGTGTATTTGCACAAGACGGTCTTGTCAGCAGAATACCTTTTGATAAACGTATTGGTACGTGCGCGTGAGCTTGCATTGAAAGGGATCGATATTTTCGCCACTCCCGTGCTGAAGGCTTTCCTGACTCATCAAATTACCCTGGAAGATTTTATTCACAACCGCATCATCTCAGGCCGACCGGCGCTTGATCTTTTTGCCAGTCTGGATGACAATGACATCATCGCTTCAATCAAAGAATGGCAGGAAAATTCAGACCCAGTTTTATCGTACCTTGCAAAATGTATCATCAACCGGCGATTGTTTAAAATCAAGATCAGTAAAAAGCCGATCCCCGATCATAAGATCAATCTGCTGAAAGAAAAAATTTGTCGTTATTTTAATATATGTGATGAAGAACTAAACTATTTCCTTATAATTGACACCATTTCGAACAGCGCCTATAACAAGGTGTCGAGCGACAAAATCAATGTATTATTTAAAAATAATAAGATTAGCGATATTGCCGATGCATCGGACATAAATCTGTCGGTATTTTCACAAACTGTCAGGAAATATTTTATCTGTTATCCCAAAGAATTGGACATTAAGTAATTTAAATCTATTTTTGCCGGGCATTAAGAAATACATATGGAATTCAAAGCTCAAAACATAGCTGATTTTCTGGGAGGTACAGTAGAAGGCAATGTAAATGTCACTGTATGGGGCGTAGCTAAAATCGAAGAAGCAAAACCCGGAACATTGGCATTTCTCTCCAATCCGAAATACAATAAATACATATACGAAACCGAAGCATCCATCGTCCTGGTGAATCAGGATTTTGAATTGGAAGCGGAAGTTAAGGCTACTTTAATCAGGGTGCCGGATGCCTACAAGGCTTTTGCTTCGCTGCTCGAACTTTATCAGCAAGCCAAAGGAAATAAAACAGGCATTGAAAACCCTTCTTTTATTGATCCCTCTGCCACACTGGGTCAGGATGTTTACCTGGGCGCTTTTGCCTACATCGGGAAAAATGTAAAAATCGGAAATCATGTCAAGATATATCCCCAGGTGTACGTTGGCGACAACACCACCATCGGTGATGACAGCATCCTGTTTTCAGGCGTAAAAATATATGAAGACACCAAAATCGGTCAGGGCTGTATTCTCCATTCGGGCGCAGTGATCGGATCCGATGGCTTCGGATTTGCCCCCAAGGAGGATGGAACCTATCAAAAGATACCGCAGGTTGGAAATGTGATTCTTGAAGATTGGGTGGAAATTGGTGCCAATACCACCATTGATTGTGCCACCATGGGTTCAACCATTATCCGCATGGGGACCAAATTAGACAATCTGGTTCAAATTGCCCACAATGTAGAAATTGGTGAAAACACTGTGATGGCAGCACTTACTGGAATCGCAGGATCTTCCAAAATTGGACACAACTGCCGTTTTGGGGGTCATGTTGGTGTTGCCGGTCATCTCATCGTTGGAAACCATGTGAATATTGGAGCAATGTCAGGTGTTTCGCACAACATAAAATCAGACAATACCGTTTTATTGGCACCGGCTATGGAAATTGGTCAGGCTGCCCGGGTGACGGCCGTTTACAGAAACCTTCCCAAATTGCGGGAACAAGTTCTGGACTTGGCCAAACAGGTTGCTCAAATTAAAAAACAGCTAGAAGAATAATTAAAACCAGGAATGACAATTAAACAGAAAACATTAGCGAAAGAATTTTCCATTAGCGGTAAAGGCTTACATACGAGTTGCCAGGTAAGCATGACTTTCAAACCAGCCCCTGTGAACCACGGATTTAAATTCCAACGGGTTGACCTGGAACATAAACCAATTATCAGTGCAAATGTCGAATTTGTTGTAGACACTGCCCGTGGAACGGTCATTGAAAACCACGGAGCCCGCATCAGCACCATCGAACACAGCCTGGCGGCCCTCACCGGACTGGACCTTGACAATGTGTTGATTGAAATTGACAACGAGGAAGTTCCCATTCTGGATGGCAGCGCCCGTTTCTTTGTCGAAGCCATTGAAAAAGCAGGAATTGTTGAACAAGAGGCAGAACGCGAATATTTTGTGGTGACCGAAAAGATGGTTTTTAAAAACGAGAAAACCGGCTCTGAAATTATCGCCCTTCCTGACAATGATTATTCCCTGAATGTATTAATCTCGTTCAACTCTACGGTCCTCAACAACCAATATGCCTCGTTAAATTCATTGTCTGAATTCAAGGATGAAATTGCCAACTGCCGCACCTTTGTCTTTTTACACGAGCTGGAATTTTTACTGAAAAACAACCTCGTAAAGGGAGGGGATGTAGATAACGCCATTGTAATTATTGACCGGCCGATCAACCAAGAAGAACTTGACCGCCTGGCCGACTTGTTCCAACACGAGCGGGTTGAAATCAAATCGCAAGGCATACTGAATAACATTGAATTGCAATACGACAATGAATGTGCACGTCACAAACTACTCGATATAATCGGCGATCTGGCCCTTGCCGGCAAGAGAATCAAGGGACGCATCATTGCCACCAAACCAGGGCATAGTGCCAATACTTCATTTGCAAAATTAATTGCAAAAGCCATTCAAAAAGAAAGTTGCAGGGAAAAAGCTCCCCATTACGATGCCAATTCACCTGTGATCATGGATGTGAACAAGATCAAAACTTTACTTCCACACCGTTATCCATTCCTGTTAGTCGATAAGGTAATTGATATTCAAGATAATTACCTGGTGGGCATAAAAAATGTGAGTGCCAATGAACCTTTCTTCCAGGGACATTTTCCCGAGGAACCGGTGATGCCAGGGGTTTTGTTGGTCGAAGCGATGGCCCAGGCTGGTGGAATCTTTGTACTTCGTAACCTTGTTGGAAAATATTCGACCTACTTCATGAAAATTGACAATGTCAAATTCCGCAAAAAAGTAGTTCCTGGAGATACCATTGTTTTCAAGGTGGTTCTGACCTCACCCATTCGCCGAGGCATTGCAGAAATGCGCGGCCTATGCTACGTGGGCGATTCCATTGTTGCCGAAGGTGACTATATGGCTCAAATTGTGAAGATAAATTAATTAGAAACAGAAAATAGTAGAAAATGAAACAACCTTTGGCTTACGTGCACCCCGAAGCAATCATCGCTGAAAACGTAATTATTGAACCATTTGCAACCATTTACCAAGATGTCATCATTGGTGAAGGCACAAAAATCGGATCGAATGTGAGTATCATGCCCGGTGTACGCATTGGTAAAAACTGCCAGATTTTTCCCGGAGCTGTGATCGGAGCAGTCCCTCAGGATTTAAAATTCAGAGGCGAGTATTCAACCGTTGAAATTGGCGACAATACTACCATCCGTGAGTTTGTGACCATCAACCGCGGTACTTCCGCAAAAGGGAAAACGGTCGTAGGCAGCAATTGCCTGCTGATGGCCTACGTACATGTGGCCCACGACTGTATCGTAGGAAACAATGTTATTTTGGTAAACAATACCCAGTTGGCTGGTGAAGTCATTGTTGACGACTACGCCATCCTGGGCGGAATGGTGGCCGTGCACCAATTCGTTCGTGTAGGTTCACATGTGATGATTTCAGGTGGATCGCTCGTGAGAAAAGATGTACCCCCATTCATCAAAGCCGGTCGCGAACCGCTTTCGTATGTGGGAATCAACTCCATCGGACTGCGTCGGCGGAATTTCAGCAATGAAAAAATACGCGAGGTTCAGGAGATCTACCGTTACATCTATCAAAAGGGCCTCAATATTTCACAGGCCGTTGAGATTATCGAAGCTGAGATGCCTGCATCTCCCGAGCGCGATGAAGTGCTTTTATTCATTAAAGATTCGAAGCGTGGAATTATTCGTGGCTATATGCCCGATTAATTCATTCCGAAAAATATTTTCTAAAAGCCCTGGATATCTGTCCAGGGCTTTTTTTATGGCTAAGAGATGGTTGGCTGAATGGTTACATGCTTAATTCCACGAATCCAGCCATTTAACCATCCAACCATCTATCCCACCCCATAAAAAAACCCGATGTAACTACACCGGGTTTCAATATCTAATCACAAATCAGTTTTAAATCTTAGGCAACACCCAAGGGGCGCGATATTGTGGCACCAGGAACTTGTTGGCCTCATCGTCGTTGATGAATTTGCTGGTTTCAGCATCCCAGTATAGGCGACGCCCTGTGCGCATGGCAATATTTCCCAAATGAGCTACCCGGGCCGTGTTGGCTGCAATTTCGATACTTGCATTCAGGTCGCGGTTACGGTCTTTCACCCCTTGGATAAAATTCTTCATGTGCAGGTCAAGGCCCTGTCCAGTTCCTTTTTGAAGTGGAACACGCTCTATGAGATCCTTGCCTTTCTTTTTCTCTGGGATAACTTCCCATCCGTTTCGGTCAACCACCAGGGTTCCGTTGTTTCCAACGTAGCCTACGCCGTGGTCGCGTCCGTAATGTCCGCCATCGATGCCTGTGGCGTGATCCCATAACAAGGTATGCCCTTCGAATTCGTACAAGGCCTGCAATGTATCAGGAGTCTCGGCGGCATCATCGGGAAAAGCAAATTTTCCACCCATGGCCATCACCGATTTGGGTGCTTTATCGCCCATTCCGAATAAACCATAGTCGATGATATGAACCCCCCAATCGGTCATTAAACCTCCGGCATAATCGTAAAACCAGCGGAAATTAAAGTGAAATCGATTGGGGTTAAACGGACGTTGCTTTGCCGGCCCGAGCCAGAAATCGTAATCAACACCAGCAGGCGCTTCTCCATCGGGCTTTACTGGCACAGGCTCCATCCAACCCTGGTAGGCCCAGGTACGCACGGTACGTACCTTTCCCAATTTTCCAGACTGGACAAAGTCAACAGCTGCTCTCCAGTGCGGATCGCTGCGTTGCCACATTCCTACCTGAACAACGGTCTTGTATTTGTTGGCCGCACGTTCCATGATGTTGATCTCTTCAATGGAATTGCCAAGGGGTTTTTCGCAATACACATCTTTTCCGGCCTGGCAGGCCTCCACCATGGGTAAACAATGCCAGTGGTCAGGGGTGCCTATCAGGACCACATCTATATCTTTGTTCTCCAGCATCTTGCGGTAGTCACTATACAGCTGTGGCTTAAAACCCTGGATCTTTTCGGTGTCGGCAGCACGTCTGTTCAATACATTGCTGTCAACATCGCACAAGGCAATACATTCGGTATTTTTCTGGTGAAGGAAAGCAGTCAAATCGGCAAATCCCATTCCGTTGGCTCCAATGAGGCCGCAGCGAAGTTTATCGTTGGCACCCACACAGGCACTCATCGGGATCGGCATGGCAGCAGCCAGGCTGATGCCCACTGCCGCAGTCGTTGTACTTTTTAAAAAATTACGTCTATTGGTCATTTAAGTATTTACAATTATATAATTTACAATTTACGATTTGACAGATCATTCGCCCTTTGCATACAAATGAAGGCAATCCTACTTCTATCCAATCACTTATTCATTAGATGTGAACAGCAATTTCAAGTTCCAGGGTTCGGGCTCCACTTGGAACTTGAAACTTTGAACCTGAAACTTTATACTACTTCTGCATGGCCTCATCGAAGGCAACGTCAGAAGGATCAAAATCACTGTAGCGAACAAAATCGCAAGCTTCAACAGCCCCCACTTCACGGTTCATGCCGCTGTCTTCCCATTCAACGGAAAGAGGCCCTGCATATTTAATATCGTTCAAAGCCCTGATGATGTTCTCGAAGTCGATCTTACCACGGCCCAGACTGCGGAAATTCCAGTAGCGACGGTTGTCTCCAAATTCGGTATGGCCTCCAAAAACGCCAATATCCATTGGATGTTCGCTCCAGTAGGCATCTTTCATGTGAACATGGAAAATACGGTCAGAGAATTCATAGATAAATTTCACGTAATCAACACCCTGGTAGCCCAAATGACTTGGATCGAAGTTGAAGCCGAATGCCGGGTGATTGTTCACCGCTTTCAGGGCACGACGGGCCGTTGCAATGTCAAAGGCTATTTCTGTGGGATGCACTTCAAGGGCAAATTTAATCCCCATTTTCTGATACTCATCCAGGATCGGAATCCAGCGCCGGGCAAAATCTTCGTAGCCCTTGTCAATCATTTCCTGGCTTACCGAGGGAAATGAATAGAGCATGTGCCATATGGAGCTTCCTGTGAAACCAATGACAGTATCCAGTCCCAGCATCTTGGCCACTTTCCCTGTCTTAATCATTTCAGCGGCTGCACGTTGGCGCACGCCTTCAGGATCGCCATCGCCCCAAAGATAGGGAGGTAAAATGCCTTGGTGCCTTTCATCAATGCGGTCACATACACATTGGCCCACCAAATGGGAGGAAATGGCAAAAAGCTGCATGTCGTATTTTTCTAAAATCGCCTTGCGCTCATCGCAATAAGCCTGATCCGCTTTGTCGATTTCCATGTGGTCGCCCCAACAGCAAAGTTCAAGGCCGTCATAGCCAAATGACAGTGCTTTCTCGCACATTGTTTCAAAGGGAAGATCGGCCCACTGTCCTGTAAATAATGTTACTGGTCTGCTCATGTTATTAGTATTTTATGGTTTGTAAATTACGGTTTAAAGTTCAAAGTTTAAAGTTGCGTGCCGATCGGAACGTAACTTTGAACTTTGAACCTGAAACTTTGAACTATTTAAATGCCACCCACTTCACGTCATCATTGTAGCCCGCTTCCACGACTGCATCAATAAACTGCATTCCGCGGATACCATCTTCAACCCCCGGATAGTCGAGCCATTCAGCTTTGGGTTGCTCGCCATTCAATTTAGCACGAAGGGTAAACGAAAAATTGCGGTAAATATTGGCAAACGCTTCCAGATACCCTTCAGGATGACCGCCCGGAGTGCGTGTATTGGCAGCGGCAGCAGCTCCCATAGAAGTGCCCACGCGTAATATTTCAGTTGGCTTACTGGCCCATTTGGCAATCAGGGTATTGGGTTCATGTTGCGCCCATTCCAGCCCACCTTTGTCGCCGTAAACACGGATTTTTATTGCATTTTCTTCTCCGGCGGCGATCTGGGTAGCGATCAATACGCCCTTGGCGCCATTGTCAAAACGAAGAAATACAGCTCCATCGTCGTCCAACAAACGTCCTGGAACGAAAATGTTCAGTTCCGCGCACAGGGAAGTAGTTCTTAAACCTGTGATGTATTCAGCCAGGTGGTGGGCATGGGTACCGATGTCACCCATTGCGCCTGCTTTTCCTGAACGTTTGGGGTCAGTTCGCCACGAGGCCTGTGCATTTCCTGTATCTTCCAGTTTAGAGGATAACCACCCCTGGGGATATTCCACAAATATTTTACGGATTTTCCCCATCTGACCTTCAGCCACCATTTGACGGGCATGTTTGACAGCCGGGTAACCTGAGTAGGTATGGGTAAGGGCAAGCAACAGGCCTGTTTCCTGCAATTTAGACTGAAGTTGAAGCGCTTCCTCCAGGGTAAAGGTAATGGGCTTGTCAATTACAACATTGAATCCATTTTCAAGGGCCATCATAGCAGGACCAAAATGGGCGAAGTTGGGTGTTACGATGGTTACAAAGTCCATCCGGTCGCCTTCGGGCAATTTAACTTCGTTTTCAAACATTTCCTGGTAAGTCTTATACACCCGGTTGTCTGGCAGATAATACGATTTCCCAGAGGACATTGATACCTCAGGATTGATACTGAAACAACCGCAGACCAGTTCAATCTGCCCGTCCATAAAGGCGGCAAGACGGTGAATTGCGCCGATGAAAGCATCACTGCCTCCGCCAACCATTCCCATGCGTAATTTTCGGTTCAACATATTGGTTGATTTAATTGGTTTATAATTTTAGTTGCCTGCAATATTCAGGTCGATAAAATTATAAAACTTTTCGGGACGAAGTAAATTTATTTGACTAAAAATAGTGTGCATTCTTTCGTTCGTCTGGTCTGATGTCCCGATGAATGTGTTTCATGGGCACATACCTTACAGATGAAGCCCCGAAGGATCAATCCTGCTTGTTGTGGCCAACCGTATTTGCAAAATTGTCCCATAGAAGTTTTACAAAAAACCCTCATTTATTTCTCCCACCTTCGTAAAGTTGCTTATATTCGACACAAATTAATCAACCACTCAAATCATGGAAAGACGTTCATTTTTACGAAACGCAGCAGGAACCATTGCTGCCGTAGGACTTGCGGGTTCTGCAAGCGCTCTCACTTCAGAAAGTAAAGTTTCAAATGACGGGCAGTTCAAATTAAAATACGCTCCTGAATTCGGTACTTTTAAAGAACATGCCGGAGAGGATTTATTCGATAACATCCGTTTTATCAGCGACCAGGGCTTCCGTGCTATTTTCGACAATGGCCTGATGGGTAAAGAACCTGCTGTCCAGGAAAAAATAGCCTCCGAACTGGCCCGCCGCAACATGGACCTTGGTCCTTTCGTATTGTATGCCGACTTCGGTGTAAAATCGATGGTTACCCAGGATGCTGACGCCAAGGATATGCTGCGAAAGAAAATGCTTGAAGGCGTTGAATGTGCCAAACGCACAGGTGCCAAATGGGCATTGGTGGTTCCAGGGCGCTATGATGAAAAACTGGAATGGGATTACCAAACGGCCAATGTGATCGACAACATGAGAATGTGCTGTGAGATCGTCGAAAAAAGCGGGCTGATTCTTGTGATGGAACCGCTCAACGCGCATACCGACCATCCAGGACTATTCCTGACCAAAGTTCCACAGACCCACATGATTTGTAAGGCAGTCAACCACCCTTCCTGTAAAATGGTCGACGATCTTTATCACCAGCAAATTACCGAAGGCAACCTGATCCCCAATATTGACATGGCCTGGGAAAGCATTGCCGCTTTTCACATTGGCGACAATCCCGGCCGCAAGGAACCCACCACCGGGGAAATCAACTATAAAAATGTATTCAAACACATCCACAGCAAAGGTTATGAAGGAGTCTTGTGCTGCGAACACGGCAGAAGCCTGCCGGGCAAACAAGGGGAGCTTGCCTTTATCAAAGCTTACAGGGAGGTGGATTCGTATTAAGACAAGTTGTTGGTGAAAGATTGGATTTTATTTAAATAAAATGGTGAACCTGAAATAATCGAAGAATGTTAGAATTATCCCTCTTGGATAATATTTGGACTGAGTGCAAATTTCTAGTACAAGCATTTTTTATTTAATTCATTTAAAATGCTTGTACTTCATTTTTATAAATTGGTATTTATACTATTCATTATCAAATCTAAAACATTTATCAACAGACACTAATTAGCCTTTAATTGTTTTACCGCTGACTGAATCCAGTTTTCATCATCAGTTAAATAAAAATCCGGCTTTATTTTTTCTTTATCCACCGAATAAAATGGCAACCGCCTGGTTTTTGTGGTTGCATAACCAAACTGGAAAGCCGAGCTTGGACATTTTTCGACCTTGATGAGATTTGAATAATCCAATGTGCCTGAAGTAGGTTGGCCGAATAACTTTACTTTTTTGCTTTCTTTCGCTAAAAGCAAAAACTGCTCTGCCGAGCTGGCACAATTGTTATTGATAAGAATACCAATTTTCCGGGGATTGGGCATCACTTCAGTATACCTGACTGTTCCACCATCGAAAAACGTTACAAATTGACCCGGGTATTCTTTCATCCTCTGAATAATTGATTGCATCCATTCATTGTTACCACCAGCCATGGCTAATCGGCTTTCATAGGCGGCAATGTTCTCTTTTGAAGATAGAATATCATTGCCAACTATTTCAAATGGATGGGTATACAGATAAGGCAGAATACTATTAAAAGTTTCATCCGAACCTCCGCCATTGCCACGGACATCAATGATTAAATAAGGGCAGTGTAATAATTTGTCCCTGTTGCTGTCCATCAGTTTATCCACACGGGATTTGTTGCTTGGATCAAAGCTGGGCAATGAAAGTAACAAGGTCGATTCATCCAAGCTTTTCAATTCAAAATCTGATGCATTTTGCCGGGGAGCAGGTATTTTCTGATGTGTCACCTGTGGATTGCGCGGATATCTTTTGACCCATTTACCATTCCACTCATACAAAGTATCGCCAATTATATTGATATTCCGTTCTGCCATGAGTGAATGATCCTGCGATGCATAAAAAAGAGAATATCCATTGTCAGCCTGTTTTTGTATATCCATTTTCACCTGACCTGGCATCCAATAAATGCTGTCTGACTTGAGTATCACTGCTAAAAAATGTTTGCTGTCGGTTTTGTCACCAATTATTGCACAACGATAATTTCCGCCAACACTCTCCCAAATACCTTCTAGTGGATCTTTGCTATTTTTATTGGATTCAAAATAGGTCCTTACTTCATTTTCGCTTATTAAAAGAGATTCAGAACCAGCATAGAAATGACGAATCAGGTCATTGTCCTTTTTCTCCACGTATTGAAAATACGAAGCATGATTCATACTAAACTGAACATGATTGTCATTAAAAAACCACAAATAATTTTTAATCGTTTTAAAACAGGTAGCCGTATTACTTGTTCCTTTTGCCTTTTCAGCTGAAACCGTACAAAGCTGACCATAAGCAGCTTTTGTTTCCGGATTTACCTTGTCCTGGAATCCAGCGTAACTGGTTTCCATCAGATGTTTAATAAATTCAAAGTTTTCAGTACAATTGCATGAAACTAATTCTTCCTGAATGGTTTGTAATGATTTAAATTGCCATTGCTGACCTGCGGCAGTTGGGTCATTGTCAAAAACTATTTTGTTGGTTTTAAAAACTAAGTTTTTATGAAGCGACTTGTTCATGATACTTGCAGAATCAATATCTCCCGATATTGCCCACAGTTGATTATCATTGCCCGTAAAATCCTGCTGAACAAGAAGTGAATTTTCCGAATTAACCGCAAGTACCTTTTTACTGAAACATGAGCGAATCATATATGCTTTCTCAACCTTTTCAATAGTCCAATACTGATTCCCTCCCCCATTCCACTCATAGATTCCAACTGTGGCATTGTTTTCCTGTGAGCCTCTGCTTAAATCCAGCACTTGATTGGTTACAAGTGAAGACAAAACGATCACCGAATGAGATTGCGATATACTATCCAAATAGTTTGAAAGTTGGATGGTGGAAGAGCCTCCTGCATGATTGTAAATTCTTCCGCAAGAATAGCTTAGAATTAAACAAGCAAATAAAAGGCCACGGCAAATTTTAAAACTATTTAAAATTTTATATTTATATTTTACAGCGTACATGTCCATTTTTAAGGCTTTATATTGATCTATAATCTGTTATTCTCTTACTTTTGCTTTCCAATCATATGTTTTAAAAGTACATAAAACTTCGATAATAAAATATGATTTATATAAATTATTTTTATATGCTTATTACAATTTTTAGAATTCAGTTTCTGAAATGTCTTTGATCCTAAAAGAAGATGCTTGTATTGCTGGAAAGGCAGGGGATTAATGGGTATAAAAATATCCATTAAGTTAATTTATGTATCCAAATGGCAAGGAAATACAATAATCGAATGGAGGCGATAATGAGAGTATTGAAAATTACTATCAAAAGTAATGGATTAATCGTTGATTATTTCAAAATAGACATAGGGCAATCAAGAGTAAATAATTATCTTTGCACCGTAAGAATAATTAAACCATAAATCTTTAATCTTTTCTTGGATAGTATGCACGTAAACCGGCATGTAAACCGATTCAAATTAAGAACACCAAAAACAGTCTGAAAGTACCATCAAATAAGCGGGAGTAGCTCAGTGGTAGAGCATCAGCTTCCCAAGCTGAGGGTCGAGGGTTCGAACCCCTTTTCCCGCTCAATGAAAACCAGCAATTTACAGCTCCTGTCATTGCTGGTTTTTAATTTTACGGCCCTTTCCAATACGTATCAATGACCATTATCAATCATTTCTCTCCCCTGCCGCTCTCGCCTTCCCCTTCTGAGCTCCAGGCCTAAAAGTTCATCCCCGCATTTGCCTCCTGTGAAGAACCTTCTCTTAAATGCTTCTGTTGGGCCATCAAATCCCTGGAAATCATTCCCTGCCTGATGGCTGTTCGGCTTCTGTTCTTGTCCTTGTCTTATCGTTGTCTATCTAAATCCTTTTATAAACTATTTATAAATCTCTTATAAACTATTTATACTTCGTATTTGTACGAATTATACATGGACTGCTGAAAAATATTTATTTGCCTGATCCAAAGAGATTTACAAGCGCATTTATTGATGCCAGGTGCAAAATAAAATGGTAAAGTACTCCCAAAAGCCGACACCCGGGAAGCTTGGAATCTTGCCCTTTTAGTCTTCCATCTACCCTGTAGAGGGGCCCTATGTCCTACCCCTCAAGTCATACTTTTCTGATACTCATCTGATACTCATCTGATACCTTTCTGTAACATTAGGTTACAGAAAGGTATCAGATGAGTATCAGATGAGTATCAGATGACAGGTAAGAAACAGTTCTCCGGTGACAGGAGAAAGGCCGTGAACCAAAGTATTAAGGGCTTGCTGAAAAACCTAAAGATGGGTCTTTTAACAAGTCCTCAATCTGGCTTTTAAATGCATTTACGCAGACAGAGACAAGACAAGAACAGGAGCCGAACAGCCATGGGGCAAGGAAAGAGATACCTGGACCATTGAAGAAAAATATCCAAGAGAAGGCGAACGCTCGGTTGATGACTATTTCATGGACTTCCGAAGGGCGACTTCACAATAATTGAAGGAAAGAACTTGAGTTGCAGAGCATAATGTCTGGATAATTTTTCATTCTTTTGTATAGATTTTCTCCGAGTTAATTTTTCTACCTGCTCCTGCACATGAAAGTTTAACCGATGGGCCTTGATGGAAACGTTGATGCCTCCCGAAGGAATATTTTCCTTAATTTGGAAAGGAGATGCAGTCGCTGCTTATTTTGCACGCCCCATTGTGTAATGGGGGCTGCTCTTGCGTTGCTTCGGGAAATGAGAATGATAACATTCAACTCATGGAATATTTGTTTCTTGTTTCTCTTTTTGTGGTGGCCTTCCTCTATTCATCGGTTGGACATGGTGGCGGTACCGGATACCTGGCCCTCTTGGCACTCTTTGGCGTGGCGCCCGTTTTCATGAAATCAACGGCCCTGACGCTCAATGTGTTTGTATCAGCCATTGCATTTTTCAGCTATTACAGGGCTGGTTACTTCAGATGGAAGCTGATATTTCCCTTCCTGATCACTTCGGTACCCTTTGCTTACCTGGGCGCCCTGATCAAGGTGAATCCTTCGACATATAAAATGATTCTTGGCCTGTTTTTACTCTTTGCCGTTGCCCGTATGTTGCTGGTTCCAAAAGCCATTAATGAAACTTCAAAAAATGCACCACTTGCGATTGCATTGGCCATCGGTGCAGTCCTGGGCCTCTTCTCTGGTATGATCGGCATTGGCGGAGGTATCATTTTAAGCCCCTTGCTGATTTTGTTTCATTGGGCTACGGTCAAGGAATCAGCGGCGGCATCAGCCTTGTTCATATTTCTGAATTCATTGGCAGGTTTGATGGGAATCGCGGCAAGCGGATTTACCCTTGAGCCCCGGATTGTGGTTTGGATGATCGCCGGGATCGCGGGAGGCCTCGCAGGTTCTTACCTGGGCAGTTTCAAAATCAGATCCGAAAAGCTTAAATTCGTGCTCGCGGGGGTATTGCTGGTGGCCAGTTTCAAACTATTTATTTTTTGACATGGAACCCACACTCAGGCCCCAAATGCTGCTAGTAGCCGGAACAGGACGCAATACTGGCAAGACCACTTTTATTTGCACTATTATTCGTAAATTTAGTCCAGCCCATTCGATCGTTTCACTGAAAATTACACCCCACTTTCATAAGAATGTTCAAAGTGGAAAAGTCATTGTCAGTAACGAGCATTTATACATTGCAGAAGAAACCGACCCCAGCAGTGGAAAGGACAGTTCGCTGATGCTTCAGTCAGGAGCCAGCATCTCCTATTTTGTGATGGCTAAAGACGAATACCTGGGGATTGCTTTGCATGAAATTGAAAAGATCGTCCCTCCGGGATCGCTGCTGGTGTGTGAATCGGGTGGCTTGCGGGACCTGGTTGTCCCGGGCTTGTTTTTTATGATGCGCACCAGGGGAGATGAAATTTCAAAACCAGGTGCCGAACAACTGAAATTAGTCGCCGACCGGGTAATTACATTTGATGGAAACAAAATAGATTTTGATCCCGAAAACATTGGAATAAGCGGTGGTCAATGGACTTTAAAAACAGTGATGCCATGATGTCCTTTTACGAAGCACTTGAAATTATAAAAAGCTACGCCCAGCCGCTAGATACCAGCCGGGTTGATTTATTCCATTGCCTTCACCGGACGCTGGCCGAAGATGTATTTTCAGACATTTCAATGCCTCCCTTCAATAAATCGGCCATGGATGGATATGCCTGCCGGGAATCGGATGTAAACAATCCGTTGCAGGTTATTGAGGAAATACCTGCGGGCACTGTTCCCACCCTGACAATTGGGGAAAATCAATGTGCCCGTATCATGACCGGCGCGATGGTACCCGATGGGGCTGACTGGGTGATCATGAAAGAGGATGTGGAGGAAATTTCGCCCGATCACATCTTGTGCAACAAGGAACTCTCCAAAGCGAATATCTGCTACAAGGGTGAAGATGTCGAGGCAGGCGACATGGTTCTGGAAAAAGGTATCCAGATTCTACCCGCCCACATCGCGATATTGGCATCGGTGGGCTGTGTTCACCCTTTGGTTTACAACTTGCCAACGGTGGCCATTATTTCAACAGGAAGTGAACTGGTGGAACCAGGTGTGGTTCCGGGGGTTTCGAAAATCAGGAACAGCAATAGTTACCAACTGATGGCGCAAGTTCAGCAAATGGGCCTACTGCCAGATTACCTGGGCATTGTTGCCGATGATGAAAAGTCACTAACTCAAATGCTTGCCATGGCTGTTGAGAAATACGATCTTACGATCATCTCGGGGGGTGTTTCTGTGGGGGATTTTGACTTTGTACCAAAAATTATGAATCAGCTGAAAGTAAATATCCGCGTGCACGGCATGGATGTAAGACCTGGAAAGCACCTGCTCTTTGGGGAAAGGGACCATCATTTTGTATTTGGAATGCCCGGCAACCCAGTATCTTCCTTTGTTCAACTGGAGGTATTGGTGAAACCGTTTCTAAATGTCCTGACAGGGAATACCAGGAATGAACCCATCCTGCAGCTGCCATTGGAAGCCGATTATACACGCAAAAAGGGAAAGGAACTTCTCTTTGTACCTGTTGCCATCAATGAACAAGGCCATGTAAGGCCTCTTGAATATCACGGCTCGGCGCATATCCATGCCTATGTCAATGCTTATGGGATGATGGAAATCCCTGAAGGAATTTCACTGATCAAGAAAGGAGAAACAGCCTGTGTACGACCGCTTTAACCGACCGATCAATTACCTGAGGATCTCAGTCACTGACAAGTGTAACCTCCGGTGCCGCTACTGCATGCCAGAAGAAGGAGTGCAGCTGCTCAGCCACCGTGATATTCTTTCGTTTGAAGAAATAACCGACCTGGTAAAGGTGGCTGTCGGAATGGGAATTGATAAATTCCGCATCACAGGTGGAGAGCCCCTGGTGCGTATAGACATTGTCACCTTGATTGCCATGATTGCTGCAGTGGATGGTGTCCGCGACCTATCGATGACTACGAATGGTATTTTTCTGGAAGAACTCGCCCAGCCTCTGAAAGAGGCCGGTTTGCAAAGGGTGAATATCAGTCTAGATACCATGGATCCAGTGAGATTCAGCGAAATTACCCGTGGCGGCGACATCAGCCGGGTTTTAAGAGGTATCCAGGCCGCAAAGGAAGCAGGTCTGGAACCGGTAAAAATCAATTGTGTGGTGTTTAAATCTTCCAGTGAAACGGATGCCCGGGACGTTCGGGAATTTTGTTCCCAGCATGCGCTGCAAGTGAGGTTTATTCACCAGATGAATCTCGAAAGCGGCGAATTTTCGGTCGTTGAAGGAGGAAACGGGGGCGATTGCAAGCATTGCAACCGCCTGAGGCTAACGGCCAACGGGATGGTGAAGCCCTGCCTCTTCGACGAGCAGGAATTTTCCGTCCGCGAAATGGGAGCCGAAGGGGCGCTGGTCAATGCCCTGAACAGCAAACCACTGAATGGATGTATCAACAGCAAGGGAAGTTTTTATAATATTGGAGGATAATACATAACAATGGCAAAACTAACCCATACCGATGACGGGGGCAATGCCCGGATGGTTGACGTAAGCGACAAGCAAGTACAGCTACGTGTGGCCAAGGCAGTTGGACAGATCCAGCTGTCGACTGAAACCCTGGCGCTCATTTCCCAAAACCTGCTTAAAAAGGGAGACGTGCTGACAGTGGCCGAAATAGCAGGCATCCAGGCGGCCAAACGAACAGCTGAACTGATCCCCTTGTGCCACAACATTGTCTTGAACAAAGTGCTGGTGAAGGCAATTCCCAATGATACAGGTGTGAGCATCAGTTCCGAAGTCAGATGCACCGGGATTACAGGTGTTGAAATGGAAGCCCTGACAGCGGTGAGTGTGGCCTTGCTGACCATTTACGATATGTGTAAAGCCGTTGATAAAAAGATGGTAATTGGAGAAATTCATTTGGTAGAAAAAACAAAAACAAACATACCCGCCTAAGATGCAAACGATCAAAGTACTGTCGGTGAACATCTCCGAGAAAAAAGGAACCATTAAAATCCCTGTTGATAAAATCATCCTCAACAAGGAGGGTGTAATGGGTGATGCCCATGCCGGGATGTGGCACCGACAAGTGAGCCTGCTTGGAAAAGAGAGCTTTGATAAGATGGAACCTTCCGCGGGGCGCAAGCTCCTGTGGGGTGAATTTGCAGAAAACATCACCACCGAAGGCTTTCCCGTTTACCAGATGAAACCCTTCGACCGGCTTGTTTCGGGTAAGCTATTGTTGGAAGTTACCCAGATTGGAAAAAAATGTCATGGTAACAATTGCGCCATCTTCCAGGAAACAGGTAATTGTGTGATGCCCAAGGAAGGTATTTTCTGCAGGGTACTCCAGGGAGGTGAACTTCAGGAGGGAGATGTGCTGGAATACCATCCAAAGGTGATGAAGGTACATATCATTACGCTCAGTGACCGCGCCAGCCAGGGGATCTATGAAGACAAGAGCGGGCCCTTGCTCAAAAAGTTATCTGAAGAGTTTTTTATAGGAAACGGCCGTCAGATTTTGGTTGAAAACACCATTATTCCTGATGATGAGGATCAATTAAAAGTCTTGTTGAAACAGCTGATCAGCCAGCATACTGACATCATCTTCACCACAGGAGGCACAGGAATCGGGCCACGGGACATGACCCCTGATGTGATCAAAACATTGCTGGACAAAGAAATCCCAGGGATCATGGAAATGATCCGCGTAAAATACGGGATGCAATTTCCCAATGCCCTGGTAAGCAGGAGCATTGCCGGTGTAGCCGATACGACCTTAATCTATGCGCTACCTGGAAATCCGAAGGCGGTCAAGGAATATGCAGACGAGATATTCAAAACGGTGGAACATTCCTTCCGCATGTTATTTGGAATCGATGAACATTGAATCCATCACAGGGATCGTTCTTGCCGGTGGACGAAGTAGCCGGATGGGCACCGATAAGTCGATGATCAGGTTGAATGACAAACCGTTGATTCAATATACCATTGATGCCCTGAAACCATTGTGTAGTAAGGTTGTCATCAGTTCGAACAGTTCTATTTATGATTTTACGGGCTGTGAAGTATGGGCAGATGAATTACCCGACAGGGCACCTATGATCGGTATATATTCCTGCCTGAGACGATCGGAAACAGAGGTCAATATCTTACTCTCGTGCGATATGCCATTGATGAATACCGAGCTGCTTGCATACCTGCTTGATCAATCTGATAAACATGACATCACAGTGCCCGTTCATGAAGGCAATTTCATCGAGCCTTTGTGTGGTATCTATAAAAAATCGTCCATTGGCATCCTGAAAGAATTTATTGACAAGAGAAATTTCAGGCTGAATGAGTGCATCAGGTCTGCCTCCAGCCAGCTGGTAACAGTTGATGTGCAATTGCCGTTTTATTCTCCCCTGCTATTTT
This sequence comes from Prolixibacteraceae bacterium, assembly GCA_036504555.1. Lineage (GTDB taxonomy): Bacteria > Bacteroidota > Bacteroidia > Bacteroidales > Prolixibacteraceae > Aquipluma. Next base: position 84,829 of record DASXUZ010000231.1, read on the forward strand.
CGAACATCAACACGCCTGACGATTACAGAAAACTACAATCGGGACAATCGTAGAAAAGGAACAATAAAAGGATCGATCAGCCAAACTCACTGATTCGCTCCAGGCGGGCAATGTCAAGTAATTCAATGCTTTTGCATTGCATATCGATCAGGCCGTCATCTTTAAATTCTTTCATGATACGGATAACACTTTCGGTTGACATGCCGGTTAAGTCACCAAGGTCAGCGCGTGAGAGGGGTAATTCAAAGGATGTATTGTTGAATATACGGTGCGACAGACAGAGCAGGATATCAGCCAATCGGCCATGCAACTGCTTTTGGGTGAGTGAGAAGAAACGACCATAAAATTGAGCAGTGTCTTCATTTAAAAGGTTAATGATACGGTAGGAAAATTCGGGATTCTGTTTGAGCAGTTGTTTGAAAATCTGAATATCAATCATTCGAACCCTTGAATCGGTATAGGTAGCCACCGAATAGGGCAACTTATTGTTTTCATTAAAAATAGAAGAAATCCCCAGTAAATTATTTTTAGTATACAATGTAAGTATAAGGTTTTTATTCTTCTCTTCCAGGTATACCTTGACCAGACCTTCTTCCAGGAAGTAGATATGTGAAGCAAAAGCGCCACGTTTACAGACGGTCTCTCCCTTTTTAAAGTCGATGCTTACCGAATGCTCATTAATCAGCTTTCGTTCAGCTTCTGTGAGCAATTCATACCAGCTCTGTTCAAATTCAAAAATGGAACATTGGCTGATACCTTTTGATCCGTTGGGTGGATTCATATCGTATAGAAAAAATTTAATGGCTCACAAAAATAACTGTTTCAGATCAGTTATTTGCTGACCGAAATTAGCCTTTATCAAAGGATAAACATCAAACACTTGGTATTTTTTTACCGAATTACTGCAATTGGCTATCTGAAAGCCATTTAAAATGTAATTAGTAAATGTAGAATGTCGAATTATCTATCTTGAGCCCGGATGTTAATTTACTTTCACTATTAACTTATTTTAGAACAAGACACAATTCCGAAGTTATTGAAGTTATTGAAGATATTGCAATTTGCAAAATTGACAACTTGCAATATCTTCAATAACTTCAGAAACATAATCTCCATAAACCTATTTTCAAAACAATGCAAAGCTCTTAACACTACTGGATTTCCGTCAAAACGTCAAAACGACAACGTAGTCATTTTGACGTCTTGGCATTTTGACGGAAATAACAGTTAAGTGGATTTGGATTCTTGTATTGGCCAACAAAGAAATATTAGTCTATTAATGACCCTCCGCTAAAACACATTTCGCACTCCTGCGTGCCAGCGTTTGAGGAAAGTTCACCAGAGCCAAGTCCATCACCTTTGATTTTCCATCGTGACAGGTAAGGCAGCTGCCCACTTCCAGTATCCGATTCTGTTCATTCACAGAGAAGGGCCGCAGTGTTGATCGGGTAGCATAGGGCGCTTTTGCTTCCTGAAGGAATCCGGTCCAGGCATCTTCAGGTAATTGATCATTTGGATTGAGGGCAAAACGGGGCTCAAAAATCCAGCTTCCCGTATTCCCAGTAACCCGATAAACCAATTCGCCTCGTCCATATCCAATGGCCAGCGGATTGTTGTGGCAGGACTGACAGCTGCGGCCTTCACGTTGAGTGGTATGCCCGGAGGCGGGAGCATACAGGCGGTGAAAGCTTTTCCCTTTCCCTTTTGCAAAGGACTCCAAGTCGATACTTAATACCATTCCTGGCATGGCAGTTACTACCTGGTTGGTGGATGTATTAATTCCCAGAACAGGAGGCTCAGGCAGGTTCTGTCCGGCAAATTCAACCCAGGAACCTTTGGTTGCTGTACCTTTCAGCAAATCAAATCCTGCAGTTTCTTTTTCAAAGGTGTTGTGGCAACCAATGCACTGCGGCACCCAGGCGGTATGGCAAGCCTCACAACTCAGGCGACTGTGTCCCTTTCCCTTGGTACAAACCGATGCTGCAGGTTTTGACTCATGCTCTTTACCTGTCAGTTTATCGGTCAGGAATACACGGTCTAATGAATCAACACGGGTATTTATCAATGGCTGCTGGTTTTTGACCGTCAGTACCACCTTGGTTTTTGGATCTCGTTTTCTCAACCAGCCAATCATCTGGGATTCCTTATCGGGAAGTAAAGATACTTCAATTGAACGAACTTTCCCGGTGGTATGACAATCCACACATTGTACACTCACGGCATCTTCCTTGTGGGTGTGGCGGATGCCGTCACCCATCAGATCATACGAAGTATGGCAGTCAATACAGGCCATTCCGCGCTGGTGGTGCACATCAGACTGCACAAATTCAAGAACACGCTGATCGGGTAATA